>JAFTCT010000068.1 GCA_017454525.1 Clostridia bacterium | reverse complement strand
TTATCGTGTGAAGGAAAATCCAAAAATGTTTTTTGGAATAGTCAACAAACAAACTATCGCTATTGAGTATTGGGGTAAAAATTTACAGAATGCACCCGAAATGCTTCAGAGTTGCTTTGAAATAAAGAAAATATCCGATATTTTTCAGGATGAAAAATGATTCAATCGCAAATGGGGTGTTGAAATTAGAGTTAATTTGGAACGATGCTCTTCTCCGGTTGAAGATGGATGGTATAAAGTTGCATTACATTACCGACGTTAGGTTTATCACAGATAATCAAGATATCATTTTGTCGGCTTCGCCGACGCCATAGCCCAACGGTAGTGTTTTGCCTCATCCGGCGGCAAGCGCCACCTTCACCCGGGAACCCCCGAACACCGCTCCTTGCGTCGCGCTATTCGGGGAACCCCTTCCCCATCGGGGAAGGCTCCTCTGCCACCCTTTAGCAAAGGGTGGCGCCTAAAGGGCTGCGCGCTTCGCGCGCAAACGCCGTTGAGCGTTGAAAAACAATATCAAAACCGGCAAGCTGCTTTTATCGGCGCTTGCCGGTTTTGATATTCAAAAGTACGACCGGAGAGGGCGAAAGCATAATTGTGAGAGAAAAAACCGCACTTATGAGAAAAGGAAAAAGCGCAATTATGAGAAAAGGAAAAAGCACAATTATGAGAAAAGGAAAAAGCGCAATTATGAGAAAAGGAATAAGTACAATCATGAGAAAAGGAAAAAGCACAATTTTCACTTGCATTTTTTCTTCAAATCTGTTACAATGTACTAAAACGGGCAGAAACGCAATTTGCCGGGAAAGAGAGTTGATAGTATGGCGCTGCTTGAATCGGGCGAAATGTATCTCGAAACGATCCTGATCCTGTCGCAGAGTATGACGACGGTAAGGGCGATCAATATCGGGGAGTATATGGGCTTTTCCAAGCCCTCGGTGTCGCGCGCCATGGGGCTTTTGAAAAAGGGCGGCTATATCCGCGTGGACGGCGGCGGCGCCATTACCCTGACCGACGCGGGCAGGGAAGTGGCGGAGAAGATCTATGACCGCCATACGACGATCACAAGGATCCTTGAGAATCTCGGCGTCAGTCACGACGCCGCGGTGGAGGACGCCTGCAAAATGGAGCATTATATCAGTGAAGAGACGTTCACGGCTTTCAGAAGGCACCTCGAATGCTTCGGGAAGAACGCGGAAAAGGAAGGAAACGGTAAGAAGTGAAGAAAGATCCGATGATCCTCGCCGCAAAGAGGGCGAAAAAAACGATGAACGAAAACAAGGGCGGACCCTTCGGGGCGGCGATCACCGACGCGGAGGGCAATCTGATCTCCGTCGCAAGCAATCTGGTGCTTCAAAAGCACGATCCCACGGCGCACGCCGAGATCATGGCGATCCGCGCGGCGTGCAGGAAACTCGGCACGCACGATCTGTCGGGACATATCCTCTACGCGACCGGCTATCCCTGCCCGATGTGCCTGTCGGCGATGATCTGGGCGAATATCAAAGTCTGTTACTACGCCGCCGATCCGAAGGAAGCGGAAAAGATCGGTTTCAGAGACGATTTCATTTATAAATTCATTCAAAAAGGATGCAGGGACCGGAAGATCATGACCTTCACGCAGAAGGGACACGACGAAGCCGCCGGCCTCTACGCCGAATATGCCCTGAAAGAGAAGGAGATCTACTGACAGAGCGATGAAAAAGACCTACGTTCTGCGGATGCCCGACGAGGCGGGGGCGCTGCTCGGCGCCGCCCGGCTGATCGCCGAAGAGGGCGGCAACATCGTGCGGGCGAACTACAATAAGGCGCTGGATCTCCACACCCTTTTCGTTGAGGTGAACGCGGGCGCCGCACAGCACGAAACGATCTGCGCGCGCCTTTCGGCGTGCGGCTATCTGCCCGAGGAAGTGAACGACGGACGGATCCTCATGATCGTCCTGACGCTCAAGGACGAGGCGGGAGCGCTTGCGCCGGTCCTGGAGATCATCGGACGTTACCGGATCAACATTTCCTATATTTCTTACGCAGAGAGCGACACGCCGGAGCAGTATTTCAAAATGGGACTGCTGCTGCGCGACGACAAGGCGCTGTCCGACATGATCGAAGAGATCTCGAAGATCTGCGCCGTGCGCATCCTCGATTACGAAGTGACCGACCGGCCGCTGGACGGCACCGTCTTCTACGTCAGTTTTGCAAACGAGATGCGGCGGATCCTCTCGCTCGATCAGGAGACGACCAACGAGGTGCTCATCCACGCCAACCGGATGATGCAGATACTGGACGAACAGAAGAAATCGCCGATGCAGACCTTCGACTATATCCGCCGCTTCGCGGAGCAGGTCGTGGGGCGCAAGGGCGACAGTTATAACGCCCGCGTTTCGTCGAGGAAACTGCCGGACGGCGTCACGCTGTACCTCATCGAGCCGCCCTGCGGGAGCAACACCTACGTGCTGAAAAAGGGGAGGGAACTGCTCTTCGTCGACGGCGGATTTCCCTGCTACGGCAAGGAACTGCTGACGCTTCTCGGCGTACTGATCCCCGATTTCGCGCTGTGCGCGCGCGAGGCGTTCATCACGCACGCCGACGTCGATCACGTGGGGTCTGCCGATCTCTTTGAAAAAACGTATATGTGCGGCGAATGCGGCGACAATTTCGCGCTCCAGCGCGAGGGCAAGGCGGATTTCAGGGAGCAGTACCTTCCGCACGCCCCCTACTGCGCGCTCAGCAAGATCATCGCCGCCTACCGGCCGCCCGATCCGGCGCGCTGTCAGCCGCTGGGCAGGAGGAGCGGAGACGACCTGTTCTGCCCGGTCGGGAAGGTCGAAAAATTCGGACGCACGTTTGTATTTTACGAGGGCTCCGGCGGGCACGTCAAGGGCGAAACGGTGATCGTTTCCCCCGATCTCGGCGTGATCTTTACGGGCGATATCTACGTCAACGTCAAGGGCTTTTCAGAGGAGCAGAGGGCGTTCAACGCGCTCGCCCCCTTCCTCATGACCGGCGTGGACGTCGATCCGGCGCTCTGCAGGAAGGAACGCAAATATCTGCTCGCCGCGTATAAGGGCTATCTGTTCTGCCCGGGACACGGCGCGTGGACTGAGAATAAATGAAGGATCTTTTCGGAGAGTAAAGAAAATGGCACAACAGAAGGGAACGCGAAAAAAGAAGGCGTCGGGCGTGAAGATCGCGCTGGCGGTGTTCGCCGCGCTGATCGCCGCGCTGCTTTCGGCGTACGCGGTCATGATGTATCTGATCCCGGCGCTCGAGACGGTTGACGAACGGCGGGTGGAGGGATCGGAAAACTGGATGGCGCGCCTGGACGGCGACAAGTCGATATCCGAAGTGATCCTTCCGGGGACGCACGACGCGGGAACTTCCGACGCGGGTATGGCGTTCTTCTCCAGATGTCAGGCGCTGACCGTGAAGGAGCAGCTTGAAGCCGGCTTCCGCTATCTGGATATCCGCGCCGCCGAGGACGGCGAAGGACTGAAACTCATGCACGGATTTGTCAACTGTACCGAGAACGCCTTTCCGTGGTCAAAACCGCTCTCCATGGAGAGCGTGCTTGACGACTGCTATTCCTTCCTGCGCGCGCATACGAGCGAGTTCATCGTCTTTGCGGTGAAGCAGGAGAGAAACAGCGACGACACCGCGAATATCGAAGCGAAGCTCAACGCGCTGATCAAGAAGAACGAAGACCTCTGGCTGCTGACCGACCGCCTGCCGACCGTAAGAGAGGCGCGCGGCAAACTGGTGCTTTTGCGCCGCTACGGCGACGCCGCGGCGCTGGGCGCGCGGAGCGGGATCGGGCTTTCATGGCTTGATCAGTCGGACCGTAACGATACGGCGCAGCATACGGTGAATCACCTCTGCGGCGGCGTCTCGCTCTGGGTGCAGGACCGCTATAAATACACGACCGAAGAGAAGTGGGCGGCGTTCACCGAGGGGCTGAAGACCGCGAAGACGGGCAGAGACGAAGCGGCCATTCACTTCCTGTCAACCAACGGCAAGGTCCTTTTCGGACATCCCTACGCACACGCCAAAGCCCTCAACGCCCGCCTGCTGGAGGAAAGACCCGCCCTCAACGGCTGGGTCGTCGTCGATTTCGGCACGCCCTCGGTGGCGGAGAGCATTTATTCCGCGAATTTCTGAAAAAGGACCGCGCGCGGCTTTTCGCGCGCAAAACGGCGGGGAAGCGAAACTCTTTCCGGAACGCGAAGCCCTGCCGTATATTCACAGCGAAAAACGAACAGAATACGCCCCGCCCGGACCTGCGAACGACCTGCCGGGCGGGGGCTTTTTTCGGTCAGGATCAATATTTTTTGTGTCTACTTCTATTGACTGCTACAAATCCCCGGATCGTTTATGTAAAAATGTGATACAGCGGCTTATTTTTATTGCAAAAATGTGATGACACGCCTTGTTTTTCTTGTAAAAATGTGATATACTATCTTCGCCGAACGATGGGAGGAATGGATATGGAACGTCTGACAAGAAAAATCGACCGATATCTTGAAGAGTGGAAGAAGAATGAAAACAGGCTGCCGCTGATCGTCAAGGGCGCCAGACAGATCGGCAAGACCGAGGCGATCCGGCATTTTGCGAAAAGCGCGTACAAATCTGTTGTGGAGATCAACTTCGTCCTTCAAAAACAGTATAAGACGATTTTTGATAACGGGTTCGAGGTCGATACGATCCTGCGGAACATCTCTCTTTACAATCCGGAGTTTGTTTTTCCCGAAGGAGAGACGCTCTTTTTCTTCGACGAGCTTCAGGACTGCGTCAACTGCGCAACAAGTCTCAAATCCTTCAAGGAAGACGGCAGGTTCGACGTGATCTGCTCCGGCTCTCTTATGGGGATCAACTATAAAGAGATCGAATCGAACAGCGTCGGGTACAAAGAGGATTACGAAATGCACTCGCTCGATTTTGAGGAATTCCTTTGGGCAAAGGGATATAAACCGGATCTGATCGAGGAATTGTATCAAAAGATGCTTGCGCTCACGCCGCTCACACAGAACGAATACGACGTGATGCTTGAAAACTTTCGCGAGTACATGGTAATCGGCGGGATGCCCGCGGTCGTATTTGCTTTCGTAACGCAGAAGAATTACAGCGGAACGCTGAAAATGCAGCGGCAGCTGCTTCTCGATTACGAGGAAGACATCACGAAATACGCCGACGGATTCGATAAAGCGCGCATTCTCGACGTGTATCGCAAAATACCGGCGTTTCTCGGCAAGGACAATAAGAAATTTCAGATCTCAAAGGTTCGGAAGGGCGCGCGGAACAGGGAGTATATCGGCACGGTAGACTGGCTTTCCAACGCGGGGATCGTGAACGTATGCTACTGTATGAATACGCCGGAACTCCCGCTGAAGGGAAATTATGATCCCAATAACTATAAGCTCTACTATGCGGATACGGGGCTGCTGATCGGAGCGCTTGACGACGAGGCGCAGGAGGATCTCAGAACGAACCGGAATTTCAACACCTACAAGGGCGCGATATACGAAAACGCGGTCGGAGAAATGCTTGTCAAGCAGGGATATCAGCTCTGTTTCTACCGAAACGATCGCGGATCGCTGGAGATGGATTTCTTTGTAAGGGATTCGGATTCTCTGATCCCCGTAGAGGTCAAGGCAAACGACTCGTCGACGCCATCCCTGAATTCGCTGATCGACAACGAAGATTACGCCGATATCAGATACGGGATCAAACTGGCGAATAAGAATCTCGGCTTTAACGGGAAGTTTTATACGATACCGTATTTTCTCGCATTTCTTCTGAAACGCTTTTTGCGGGAAAAACGATAACCTGCACGGATCTGTCGTCCGCGCCGCCTGTTTGAACGGATGAAATTCAAAAATTTCCACTTATAGCGCGCGGCGATCGGGTCATACTTGTTTTCGGAGCGAGCGGGAAGATCGCAGACGGCGGCGCAGACACGCGCCGGGCGTCAAAGGATCGCCCTTCGCTCCGGATGAAAAGCGCTCCTTTTATGAAAGCGGTAAAGCCCGCCGCGGCGCGGCGCTCCTGATCCTGCGTCCGCGCCGCTCGGGAACGTCCCGGACCGCCGCCGGAAACGGCGCAGATCAATTGAGCCGGAAACGGCGCGTTCGAGCCGGAAACGGCGCAGATCCATTGACGCCAAAGCAGGCAAAAACCGGTCGGGACCGGAAAGCAAGACGCGCGAAAAGCGCACCGCCCCGGGTCCGGTCTTTCCCGTTGACAAGAAGGGCCGGAAGAAAAGGCGCGCGTAAAACAAGGGAAGAGAAGAACTCTTCCGCACTGTGAAACAGGAGTATAAAAATGGCAAGCAACAGCAAACTCGTTCCCGAAGCAAGAGCGGCTCTTGACAGATTCAAGATGGAAGCCGCCTCCGAAGTGGGCGTGAACCTGAAGAACGGTTACAACGGCGACCTGACCTCGAAACAGGCGGGCTCCGTTGGCGGCCAGATGGTCAAAAAGATGATCGAAAGCTACGAGAACGGTCTGAAGTAATCATTCCGTGCGCAGCGGGATCGCTCCGGCGAAAGCCGGGGCGATCCTTTTTTGGGGCGTTTTGTGAAATATGTACAAAAAACGCTTCGGTAAACCGTCATTTTTCTCGCGGAAATGGTATTGCATTTTTATGCAAAATATGTTAATATTTATGCATACAAATGAATGAACGGGTTTTTGAAAGGAACAGGACAATGGATAAATCGAAAATCAAAAAAGTGGTTCTGGCGTATTCGGGAGGACTTGACACCTCAATCATCATCCCGTGGCTGAAAGAGAACTATAACAACTGCGAAGTGGTCTGCGTTTCGGGCAACGTCGGGCAGGCGGGCGAACTGGACGGACTGGAGGAAAAGGCGAAGAAGACCGGCGCCTCCAAGCTTTATATAGAGGATCTGACGAACGAATTCCTGACAGAGTGCGCGTTCCCCTGTATGCAGGCGGGTGCGGCGTACGAAGGGTATCTTCTCGGGACGGCGTTCGCGCGCCCCTTCATCGCGAAGCGCGTAGCAAAGATCGCGATCGCCGAGAAGGCGGACGCGATCGTGCACGGCTGCACCGGCAAGGGCAACGATCAGGTGCGCTTCGAACTGGGCATCAAGGCGTTCGCGCCGAATATCCCGATCATCGCCCCCTGGCGGGAGTGGAGCATCAAATCGCGCGAGGAGGAGATCGACTACGCCGAAGCGCACGGCGTACCGCTGAAGATCAGCCGCGAGACCAATTACAGCAAGGACAAGAACATCTGGCATCTCTCGCACGAGGGACTGGATCTCGAGGATCCGTCCTCCGAGCCGCAGTACAATAAGCCGGGCTTCCTTGAAATGTGCGTATCGCCCGAGCAGGCGCCCGACAAGCCGACCTACGTCACCGTTTCCTTCGAGAAGGGCGTTCCGGTCGCGGTGGACGGCAGGAAACTCGACGCGCAGGGCGTCGTGGCGGCGCTCAACAAGGTCGGCGGCGAGAACGGGATCGGACTGTTTGACGTCGTTGAGAACCGGCTGGTCGGCATGAAGAGCCGCGGACTGTATGAGAATCCCGGCGGAAGCATCCTCTACCACGCCCACGCGGTGCTCGAGACGATCTGTCTTGACAAGGAGACGCAGCACTATAAGGCGCTGGTCGCGCAGAAGCTCGCCGAACTGGTCTATAACGCGCAGTGGTATTCGCCGCTCACCTCTTCGATCCTGGCGTTCGTCAAATCGACGCAGCAGACGGTGACGGGAGAAGTGAAACTCAAGCTCTACAAGGGCAATATCATCAACGCCGGCGTGACCTCGCCCTATTCGCTCTACGACCCCGAGATCGCGACCTTCGACGAGGACGACGTCTACGATCAGGCGGACGCGACGGGATTCATCAATCTCTACGGACTGCCCCTGAAGGTCTGGGCGAAAATGAAGAGCAAAAACGGTTTGGACTGAAAGAACTCTGACAAAACGAAGAACAGTCAAAAAAACGGCAAAGGGACGTTTCACTGCGGGCTATCCCGGCGAAACGCCCCTTTTGAAGGAGAAATATATGGAAAAACTGTGGACGGGACGCTTTCATTCGCCGCTCGACGCGCTTGCCGACGACTTCAACTCCTCTCTGCGCTTCGACCGGAGGATGTATAAAGAGGATATCGAGGGCTCGCTTGCGCACGCCGGGATGCTCTTTTCCTGCGGGATCATCGGGAAAGACGAGTATGAATCGATCAGGCGGGGTCTGTGTTCGATCAGGGAGGACCTGGAAACCGGAAAACTGACCTTCGGCGATGAAGCCGAGGATATCCACTCCTTCATCGAGGGAGAACTGACCGCGCGCATCGGCGAAGCGGGCAAGAAACTGCACACCGCGCGCAGCCGCAACGACCAGGTCGCGCTCGACCTGCGGCTTTATCTGAAAAAGGAGTGCGCCGAGGTGAAGAAACTGCTGTACGCGCTGATCGCCGTGATCGCCGGCAAAGCCGACGAAACAAAGGAGATGATCATGCCCGGCTACACCCATCTGCAGCGCGCGCAGCCGATCACGATGGGGCATCATCTGCTCGCCTACGCGCAGATGCTCCTGCGCGACGCCGGACGGCTGGACGACGCCGTGAAGCGCATGAATATTTCTCCTCTCGGCAGCGCCGCGCTCGCCGGCACTTCCTTCCCGATCGACCGGGCGATGACCGCGAAAGCGCTGGGCTTCGACGCGCCCTGTTCCAACAGCGTCGACGGGGTCTCCGACCGCGATTACGCCTTAGAACTGCTTTCCTGTTTTTCGATCCTGATGATGCATCTTTCGCGCTTCTCGGAGGAGATCATCCTCTGGTGCTCCTTTGAATTCGGCTTTTTGGAACTCGACGACGCCTATACGACCGGTTCGTCGATCATGCCGCAGAAAAAGAACCCCGATATGGCGGAACTGGTGCGCGGCAAGACCGGGCGGGTCTACGGCGATCTGATGGGTCTGCTCGCGACGATGAAGGGACTGCCGCTTGCCTACAATAAGGATCTGCAGGAGGACAAGGAGGCGGTCTTCGACGCGCTCGATACCGTCAAAGCCTGCCTTTCGGTCTTCGCGCCGATGCTGCGCGGCGGCGTTTTTCACAAGGAGAAGATGTACGCGGCGGCGGAAAAGGGCTATATCAACGCCACCGATCTCGCCGATTATCTGACGGGGAAGGGTATGCCCTTCCGCACGGCGTACAAACTGGTCGGGGAGACCGTCGCCGAATGCGCGGCGAAGGGGATCGCGTTAAGCGCGCTGCCGCTCGAAGCGTATAAGGAAAAATCGCCGCTTTTCGACGGCGATCTGTATGAGGCGATCAAACTTGAAACCTGCGTCAAAAAGCGGCTCTCCGAGGGCGGGACCTCGCCGGAAAGCGTGCGCGCGCAGATCGCGGCGCTCAAAAAGGCGACGGCAGCCGCCGCTGCGGAGTGACGCGGTAAAAAAGAGAAAAAACGAGACGTCCGGTCGCCGCTCCTATCATATCCTCATAGATTTGTGCCGCATCTGCATTATACGGGGGATCACTGTTCTTACCGAACTGCTCCGCAAGCCCCACGTCCACGTGATACCCGCGAATACGCAGCTCGTTGCAGAGTTACTTTCGCATTTAGCTGCTTTTCCGTACCGACCTGCCGACCTGTCACATAGCCGCCCTATGAGAAGGTGCAGTCCGGGACGCTCATTTTTTTTAAAAACCGGAAAAACGCCGTTGACATCCGCTTTTGTTTTCTGTCTTATAGGGCAGAGAGCAAAAAGAGAGAATGTGTTGTTTTTTCATGACCGGGTTTTTGCCCGGGGTTTTCCTCCACCAAGTCGCGCCCGGCAATCAGAGCCGGGCGCGCATTTTCGTTTTTGCCTTTCGTCGGCGGAAGCCTTCGTTTCAGTCTTTCCACCATTCGTTTGAAATCTCGTTCAGTAATTTTTTTATGGACATGTTCAGCGTTACGTTGCCCTGCCGGGAGGTGGCGGTCAGATCCTTGACGTTCGCGTAGAATTGATCGATATAATAGACCAGATTCACGGCGCCCACCTGATCGCCGCCGCAGTAGACGAGCGTTCTTTTCGGCCAGAATCTGCTGAAATCGGTATACGTCCCGGCGCGCGTGATCCCGAGCATTTTCCGGGTCATTGCGTCGCGGCTGTACGCGCCGCCGGTATATTCGTCCATTGCCGCGGGCGTGACCCATTTTTCCGAATAGTACCCCATGAGTTCAAGGGTCGCGGTGATCGCCGGAAGTCTGTCTTTGCCGGACGTCGAGCAGATCGCGAAGAGCGATACCTCGTTCAGGCTCGTCGTATAGCCCAAGGAGGGGGAAGATGGATCATACTGTTCGTGATCGAGCATCGGGAGGGGAAGAATAATCCAGTCGTCCTCCATATCCGCAAGATGCGGATCGCTTCCATTGCCGAACGTGTCGATGAACAGCAGCGCACCGCCTTCCGCAAAGCGTGCCGCCGCCCCTTCCTCCAAGCATCTCCAGCCGTTATTGCCGACGTTGTGTTCGCACAGCAGCTCGGCGATTTTTTGATAGAACTTCAGATTGTTTTCGGAATTGAACGACGCGACCGGGATACCGTTTTCATCTCTTGCCGTGTAGCGGACGTTCGCGCCGCTGGAGAAATAACCGGCGGTCTTGCCGAAAAAAGCACTCTGGTTATTCAGATCGGTCAATAAGCCGACCTGATCGTAATCGCTGTTCGGACCGTTATAGGGGTTCTCCGCACCTCTGACGTAGCAAAGATCGGTCAGATCCATGATCAGGTCCATAGTCCAGTACCCGTTCTCCACGATCTCGTATACGTCGCCGCTTCCGCCGGAATTCGACAGTTCCGCGATCTTATCGGCGTACCGGTCCCACATCGTCCTATTGACGAACGCCACGAGCGTATTGGCGGTGAGTGTGGAGGACAGGTCGCCCGTTATGAAGAAATTGACGGGGCGATCCGGATGTTTTTTGTCGTTGAGTTTCGTCGTATCGTAAATCGGCTTGCTCCACCAGGGGGAGAGATTCTGAAAATCAATACAGGAGGAAGCGGTCTGCTGAGGATCCTCAAAATTCAGAAGGGAACCGGCGCCGCCGAGCGTGAACTCCGGATCTAAAACTCCGTTGACCGACAGAACGTCATAGACGTCGTTTCCCGCCATCAGGATCGGCTTCAGATGCGCGCTGATCTTTTCGGGAGAGCAATGCTCCTTCACGGTGATCTTCACGCCGAGTTCCTCTTCGACCGCCCTGTTCCTTTTCAGGATCGCGGCGTTCACGACGTTGTCCGGATCGGGCGCCGAACCGTCGCTGTCGGCGAGCAGCGCGACCGAGCGCGTGTACAGGGAGTCGTACCACGCGCCCTGAGAAAAACCGGTATCGACGAAGAAGCGGATCTCCTCCGGCGTGCCGTCGGCTCTCTCAAATCTTTTACCGATCACGGGCTTATCGAGTTCTTCCGGAGGCGGCGGGGTCTCTGTCGGCGCGGGCGGCGTTCCGGCGGATTCGCCGTCCGTTTTTTCTTCGGCTGTAACAATAGAAGCCGGCGCCGGCTCGACGCCGGTCGTCGCCTGATCCCAGAGTTCCGCCAGCGTTCCCGGCGTGGGATTCTCTTCGGACAGATGTGCGTCGGGGATTCTGTTCAGAATGACCGCCGCCGTCTTGGCATAGGTGAATTTCCGGCTGACAATGTCCGCGTGGACCGCTTTGATCTCGGAGGAACTGAGTCCGTCCGTGCTGAGACCGTTTTCGTTGAAGAAACGAACGGCCTCGTTATACCTGCTTGTTTCGGAAGCGAACACGGCAATTCCAGCGCCGGCGGCAAAGAGGAGCGCCGCGGCGACCAGCGCCGCGAGGATACGGACTCTCTTCGAGGTCTTCTTTTGCTGATTCCGGTATCGGATCCCGTCGGCTTCACGCAACAGATCGTCGTCCAGTTCGCTGACGGCGGTGTAAAGGTCTTCTTTTTTCAGCATACAAAACCCTCCTTTTTCAATTCTTCCGCAAGCCCCGCCCTGATCCCGGCGAGACGCTTATACACGGTTTTTTCACTTGTGCCCAACAGACGGGCAATGGATGAGATGCTGTCGCAGTAGTAGTATCTGCAAATGAACAGGATGCGTTCTTTGCCGGACAGCGAACGGACGAACCGGTCGATGAGCGCTTTCAGACGCAGCGCGTCGTACGCGCCCTCGGCGCTCTCGGGACAAACAAGGCATTCCGCAAGTTCGTCAAGCGGCAGATCCGACGCGTGCACAGCGTTCTGTTTTGCTTGAAGGTAGGATTTCAGCGCCGCGTTGCGCACGGTTTTGGCTGCGTATGCGCGGAGATTCTGCGGCCGTTCGGGCGGGATCCGGTTCCAGAGGGCGAAATAGGCGTCGTTGAGACACTGCTCGCAGTCCTCCCTGTTCTTGAGGACGTTGGAAGCGATCCCCAAAAAATACGCGCCGTATGCGTCCGATAACGCCTCGAGCGCCCGCTCGTTCCGTCGGAAGAACAGTTCTACGAT
The DNA here is from genome assembly GCA_017454525.1 of Clostridia bacterium. Classification (GTDB taxonomy): domain Bacteria; phylum Bacillota; class Clostridia; order Oscillospirales; family CAG-272; genus UBA11512. The sequence goes on along the minus strand of JAFTCT010000068.1, from coordinate 6,177 downwards.
CTCGCTGTCCGGAAGAATACTCTTCTTCATGCGTTTTCTCCTTTCCTCTGATCGGGTCTCTCACTTATACAGATCCCGAAAACAGCCGGAACCTCACCCGGTAAAACAAAAATAATAAAAATAAAATAACAACAGGGCTGTTTCATTCCGCGCCGCCGCGCGCGGTGAAACAGCCCTGTCCGGATGATCCCGATGCGGATATGCAGACGGCGGCGCCGGACCGCGCGGTCCGCTTATTTCACCGGACTGCTTTTCTCCTTCTCGATCACGTCGTGCGCGCCGCCCTCGACGATGCTGGTCGAGGAGACGAGCGTCAGAACGGCTCTGCTCTGGAATTCGGGGATCGTGACGGCGCCGCAGGAGCACATCGTGGAGCGCACCTTCGCGAGCGTGAGCTGCACGTTGTCGTGAAGCGCGCCGGCGTAGGGCACGTAGGAGTCGACGCCCTCCTCAAAGGAGAGTTTTTTGTCGCCGCCGAGGTCGTAGCGCTGCCAGTTGCGGGCGCGCGCCGAACCCTCGCCCCAGTATTCCTTGTAATAGGTCCCGCCGATGTTGACCTTTGCGGAGGGGCTTTCGTCGAAGCGCGCGAAATACCTGCCGAGCATGACGAAATCGGCGCCCATCGCGAGCGCGAGCGAGATATGATGGTCGTAGACGATGCCGCCGTCCGAGCAGACCGGCACGTAGATCCCGGTCTCTTCAAAATAGCGGTCGCGCTCGGCGCAGACGTCGATCAGCGCCGTCGCCTGACCGCGCCCGATGCCCTTGGTCTCGCGCGTGATGCAGATCGAACCGCCGCCGATGCCGACCTTCACGAAATCCGCGCCGTGCTCCGCGAGGAAACGGAAGCCGGCGGCGTCCACGACGTTTCCGGCGCCGACTCTGACGCTGTCGCCGTAGGTCTCGCGGATCCAGTCGAGCGTATATTCCTGCCAGGCGGTGAAGCCGTCGGAGGAGTCGATGCACAGAACGTCGGCGCCCGCCGCGAGCAGCGCGGGCACGCGCTCCTTATAGTCGCGCGTGTTGATGCCGGCGCCCACGACGTAGCGCTTGTGCGCGTCGAGCAGTTCAAGAGGGTTCTGCTTGTGGGAGTCGTAGTCGCGGCGGAAGACCATATTGCACAGCCGTCCTTCTGCGTTGACGATCGGCAGGGAATTGAGTTTGTGATCCCAGATGATGTCGTTGGCTTCCTTCAGGGTCGTGCCCTCGGGCGCGGTGATCAGTTTTTTGAGCGGCGTCATGAAATCGGCGACCTTCGTGTCGGGCGACATCCGGCTCACGCGATAGTCGCGTCCCGTGACGATGCCCAAAAGGATCCCGTCGGGCTTGCCGTCGTCGGTGACGGCGACGGTCGAGTGCCCGGTCTTCTCCTTCAGGGTGACGATATCGGCGAGCGTGTGCTCCGGCGTGACGTTGGAATCGCTCGTGACGAATCCCGCTTTGTAGGTCTTGACCTTGCGCACCATTTCAGTTTCCTTTTCGATCGGCTGGGAGCCGAAGATGAAGGATACGCCGCCCTCGGTCGCGAGCGCGACCGCCAGCCGGTCGCCCGAGACCGACTGCATGATCGCCGAGACCATCGGGATATTCATCGAAACGGCGGGCGTTTCGCCCTTTCTGAACTTTACGAGAGGGGTGCGCAGACTGACGTTTTCCGGCACGCAGTCTCTTCCCGAATAGCCGGGGATCAGAAGATACTCGTTGAAGGTGTGCGCGGGCTCGTTAATGAATCTTGCCATAAGGATGCTCCTTTTTCAGTGATGGAATAACCGGACCTCGGTGAACGCCATGACGATGCCGAGGCGGTCGCAGGCGTCGATCACCTCGCCGTCGCGCTTCGATCCGCCGGGCTGCGCGATATAGGAGACGCCGCTGCGGGCGGCGCGTTCGATATTGTCGGAGAAGGGGAAGAAGGCGTCGCTCGCAAGCGATACGCCGGTAACGGCGCGCAGCGCTTCCGCCTTTTCCGCGTCCGTCAGCGGATTCGGCCGGACGGAGAAGTATTTCTGCCAGACGCCCTCCGCGCAGACGTCCTCCTCACAGCCGTTGATATAGCCGTCGATCGCGTTGTCGCGCTCAGGGCGGGAGAGGGTCGGCAGAAAAGGCAGAGAGAGTACCTTTTCGTGCCTGCGCAGCGCCCAGGTGTCGGCTTTGCCGCCGGCAAGGCGGGTGCAGTGGATGCGCGACTGCTGTCCCGCGCCCACGCCGACCGTCTGTCCGCCGCGCGCGTAGGCGACCGAGTTGGACTGGGTATACTTGAGGGTGATCAGGGCGGTGAGCAGGTCGCGCACGGCGCCGTCGGGCAAATCGCGCGCTTTCGTGACGGTATTCTGCAGTAAGGACGCGCCGATCTTCACGTCGTTGCGCCTCTGTTCAAAGGTCACGCCGAAGACCTGCCTGCGCTCGGTTTCTTCCGGCTGCCGGTCGGGGTCGATCCGCAGGACCGTATAGGCGCCTCTGCGCTTGCTTTTCAAGATCTCGAGCGCCGCGGGCGTGTACCCCGGCGCGATGATCCCGTCGGAAACCTCCTTCTTCAGGAAGAGCGCCGCGGACTCGTCGCAGATATCGGAGAGCGCCGCCCAGTCGCCGAAGGACGACATCCGGTCGCATCCGCGCGCCCGGATATAGGCGCAGGCGACGGGAGAGAGCGCGTTCATACCTTCTCCGTCGGCGAAGAATACCCTTCTGTCGATCTCGTCGAGCGGGATGCCGACCGCCGCGCCCGAGGGGCTGACGTGCTTGAAGGACGCCGCCGCGGGCAGACCGGTCGCCTCTTTCAGTTCCTTCGCGAGCGCGTAGGAGTTCAGCGCGTCGAGAAGATTGACGTAGCCCGGCGCGCCGTTGAGCACCTCGAAGGGCAGTCCCGCGCCGTTTTCCATGTAGACCCGCGCGGGCTTCTGATGGGGATTGACGCCGTATTTCAGTTCAAGTTCGTTCATAATTATGCACTTCCTTGATATTTATGCTATTTGTCGGGCGGCTCGCAGCCACTCTTCCGGTCACTCGTATTTGTTGACGATCACTGTTTCGATCCTTTTTGAGCGCAGCGCGATCTTTTTCATGCAGAGGGCGATGCGGTTGTCGCCGTCCAGCGCCTCCCAGAGCGACGCGCACAGTTCCGGGGGAGCGCCCTCGAGGCGCACCTCGACGGGATCGCCCCCGAAGGAGGGCAGCGGCTCGCCCGGGCGGGCGTAGGTCGAAAAGTATCTGCCCCTGCCCGGCGCGCAGGCGTAAGAGCGAAAGACCCGTTCACAGTCTCCGCTTGACGGATCCCTGCGCAGTATGGCGGTGCTGACGGTCGGATCGCCGTCAAAGCGAAGAAGCGCCGAGATGCGCGGCGTATAGTGCGGCGCGTCGGGCTCGTAGGCGCGTTCGTTCAGCGCCTCCGCGAAGGAGCGTCCCTTCTTCAGAGCGTCAAGCAGCGTGAGGGTCTGATCGCCGTTTGTGACGATCAGGGAATTCCCGTATCGCGCCATGGCGGGATAGATGATCAGGCGCGGATCCACGACCTTTTTTTCGTCGACCGGCACGGTGTACACGCGGCCGGCTGTCGACTTCAGGCGGCGGTTGCGGCTGTGGGCGCTCCTGCCCGTCAGGATGTAGAAGGCGAGCGCGTATTCTCCGTTTTCCGAGGTCCCGACGATGATCGCCCGTCCGGGATAAGGATTGTTCTTCAGAAGTCCGGCAGCGTCCGGAATTGAATTTTTATTCAAAAATGATCACCCCGCGATCGGCGGCATCGGATCCGCCCGCATCATTATAGCACGTTTTCGGTCTGCTTTCAACTCTTTTTTGCGCATTTCGCCGCGCGGAAACGGTAAAATATGCAAAAAACATTGACAGATGCGCCGCGCGGTGCTATAATTTACCGGAAAGAATGCTGCAAAGGACGCAAAAGGAACGAAGATATGAAGAACGAAGGAACGGCGGACGGCGGAAAGAGAAAGATCCCCTTTTCTCCGCCGGACGTCGGAGAAAGAGAGATCGAAGCCGTCGCGGAAACGCTGCGCTCCGGCTGGATCACGACGGGTCCCAGAACCAAACTGCTCGAAAGACGGGTCGCCGACTATATCGGCGTCGGCACGACCGAAAAGGGAACGCCGCGCTGCGTATGTCTGAACAGCCAGACGGCGTGCGCCGAAATGGCGCTGCACGCGCTGGGGATCGGCGCGCTCTCGGGCGGCAGCGCCGCGGACGAGGTGATCGTTCCGGCGTATACCTACACGGCTTCGGCGTCGGTGGTCTGTCACGTCGGCGCGAAGCTCGTACTCGTCGACGTCTCGCCCGACGGACTGCAGTTCGACTATGACGCTCTGAAAAGAGCGGTGACTGAAAACACCAAGGCGATCATTCCGGTCGACCTCGGCGGCGTGCCCTGCGATTATGACAGGATCTTTGAGATCGTCGGGCAAAAAAAGGCGCTGTTCAAGCCGTCGTCCGGTCTGCAGAGGGCGCTCGGGCGCGTCGCCGTGCTGGCGGACGCCGCGCACGCCTTCGGCGCCGTGCGAAAGGGCGTTATGGTCGGCAATATCGCCGATTTTTCGGCGTTCAGCTGGCACGCCGTCAAGAATTTCACGACGGGCGAGGGCGGATGCCTCACCTGGCGCCCGATCGAAGGCGTGGACGAGGACGGGCTGTACCGCCTTTTCCAACTGCTTTCCCTGCACGGACAGAGCAAGGACGCGCTCAGCAAGGACAAGCCCGGAATGTGGGAGTACGATATCGTCGAGCCGTGGTACAAGTGCAATATGACCGACATCATGGCGTCGATCGGGCTGGCGCAGCTCGACCGCTATCCCGCCATGCTCGCGCGCAGACGGGAGATCATCACCCGCTACGACGGGGCGTTCAGACCTTTGGGCGTCGGGACGCTTCCGCACTATACCGACCGGTATTCCTCCTCGGGTCATCTCTATATCACGCGGGTCTTTCACCGCGACGGCAGTCCGGTATCCGACGGGGAGCGGCGTGAGATCATCGTTGAAATGGCAGAGGAGGGCGTCGCCTGCAACGTGCACTACAAGCCGCTGCCGCTGCTCACGGCGTACAAGAAGCGCGGCTTTGACCCAAAGGACTTCCCGAACGCGCTTGCGCACTACGAAAACGAGATCACCCTGCCGCTGCACACGCGCCTGTCCGACGAAGACGTCGACTATGTGATCGGCAGTTACGAAAAGATCCTCAAAAAACACATCTGAACGCCGGACGGCGCCGCGCGCCGGCGCGCCCGGAGCAGGGGAGAGAACATGGCAAAGATCATCAACGGAAAAGAAATGGCGGCGCAGATCCGCGCCGAGGCGGCGCTTGAAGCGGCGCAGTTCGCGCGCCGGTACGGCAGGGCGCCGGGACTTGCCGTCATCATCGTCGGCAGCGACCCCGCCTCGCAGATCTACGTGCGCAACAAGCATAAGGCGTGCGCCGCCTGCGGCATCTCCTCGCAGGTCATCGAACTGCCGGGAGATACCGGCGAGAAGGAGCTGCTCGCGCGCGTCGCCGCCCTGAACGAAGACGCGCAAACCGACGGAATACTGGTGCAGCTCCCGCTGCCGGAGGGGATCGACAAGAGGAAGGTCATCTCCGCCGTCGCGCCCGCCAAGGACGTCGACGTCTTCCATTCGCTCAACGTCGGGATGCTCACCTCGGGCGACTATACGCTGGCGCCCTGCACGCCCTCGGGCGTCCTCGAGATGCTGCGCCGCACGGGGATCGTCATGGAGGGCAGAAAGTGCGTGATGGTCGGCAGGAGCAACCTCGTCGGCAAGCCGCTGGCGCTTCTGATGCTCGAGCAGAACTGCACGCTCACCGTCTGCCACTCGAAGACCGTCGATCTGAAAAAGGAGTGCAGACAGGCGGACATCCTCATTTCCGCCGTCGGGAAACCGCGGCTCATCACCGGCGACATGGTGAAAAAGGGCGCGGTGGTGATCGACATCGGCATCAACCGTCTTGAGGACGGCAGTCTCTGCGGGGACGTCGATTTCGAGGCGGCGAAGAAAAAGGCGTCGTATATCACGCCCGTGCCCGGCGGCGTCGGGCCGATGACGGTGGCGATGCTCATGAAGAATACCGTCCGCGCGGCGTTCGCCGCAATGGAAAAAAAGGAAAAATGACGGGTTTTCGGGGTCGTTTCATTGATGTATACGTACCTGCCAAGCGTGAGATCGAAGAAGCCGTGCT
>JAFTCT010000067.1 GCA_017454525.1 Clostridia bacterium | reverse complement strand
GGAAGAATAGCGAAAAGGCACACGCAATCATTGCTGCCGTGCTTTTTGCCTCTACAAACCGGAATTTACTTTTGTCTTCATATACTCCAGCAGAGCGGTGTATTCCCGCAGGTATGATCCTCGCTTCTCCTCGCTGACGTCCGCATAGTCCTGATGGTGGGAGAACATTTCTACCGCTTCCCGCAGCGGAATCCATTGAGGCTCAAGGCCACGCTTCAGTTCCTCTTCTGTAAGATTCATCTGTCCTTTGCCTATTACTTCGCAAACAAAGTAATGGCTGATATAGCAATACTCCTCATAATATTCATAGAGAACAAGGAACTCCTGAACAGGCAGCACGATATATCCTGTTTCCTCTTCCACTTCTCTTTTACAGCATTCTTCAGGTGTTTCGTTTTCTTCCATACCACCGCCGGGGACCATCCATAAACCCGACTTGGTTTCATGTGAAAGAAGCACCTCCCCATTGCATATTATGACAGCCCGACTGGCTGAACGAGTCTTGGTGAAGGTCTCAAAACGATTTGCACCAAGGATATCAATCTCTTTCATATTGCTTCCTTTTTTCCCTGACGAAGAGTGAACTCTAAACTGATCTACTTTCGCAAATCCCGAATCTGTCAATCTCTTTTCTTTTCCATTATATTCGAATAATGTGTATTTTTAATTCTTAAACAAAAGAAGCCTCTCTTGTCCCGGTAGACAAAAGAGGTCTCTTTGTTGGCGGAGAAGGAGAGATATGTTGAACCGCACTTCGCTGATCTTGTTCCGCAAGTGTTCGCAGACTCACGCGAAGTGCTTTGAGATTTTTGCAAAGCACGTCGTGCGCGCTTTGCAAAAACTCGAGTCCTGCATCACGCCGTTTTCACGATGAAAAGCCCGGCAGACGCGATGCGCCTGCCGTGCTTTTCATGGCGGAGAAGGAGAGATTTGAACTCTCGCGCCGTTATTCACGGCCTACACCCTTAGCAGGGGCGCCTATTCGGCCTCTTGAGTACTTCTCCGTAGCAAGGGTCATTATATCACAAAAACGCAGGGGTTGCAAGTGTTTTTTTTGACTTGAAATGTTAATAAAATGTTAACGGTCGGTTCGCGGTCGGTTCTTACCCGTCGGTATGAGAAAAACGGGCTGCGCTCGTATCTTCCTTGTTGGGCTGCAAAGAAACGGGCTGCCGCGCATCTTCCTTGCGGGCTGTAAAGGAAACGGGCTGCCGCGCATCTTCCTCGCGGGCTGTAAAGAAACGGGCTGCCGACGTATCTTATTCGTCGGACTGTGAAGACGCGGAAGGAGCGCGGTCTGTTTTTTTCTTCACGATCCAGAAGAGGATCACCGAAACGACCGTCGCGCCGAAAAAGACGTAGCCGAGCGCAAGGAAAAGCGTGCCGCCGAATACCGCATAGAGGATCAGGAACAGAAGCGCCAGCACGGTAAAGATCATTCTGATCGCAAAAATCCATTTCATCGTTGTTTTCCCTTTCAATCTCTTTGCGGACAGCCGGACGTCAACCGCCGAACGCTCCTTCATTTCGTATATCCCGGACGCTTCCGCTTTATCCGCTTCCCTTCCGCTTTGCGTCCGCGTGCTTTCTTTTGCTCATTTTCTGCAGGCGACCGCTCATTTTCTGCCGGCAGCGACTGCTTGCTGTCTGCCGGCGACCGACCGCTCATTTTCTGTCGGCGACCGACCACAGTTGACTGTACAGTCCGCCGCTTTCGAGCAGTTCGCGGTGCGTGCCGCGCTCGGTGACTCTTCCCTTCTCGATGACCAGGATCTCGTCGGCGTTCATGACGGTGGTCAGTCTGTGCGCTACGACGACGGTCGTCCGTCCTTTTGAGAGGTTGTCCAGCGCCTTGCTGATCGCGATCTCGTTCGCGGTGTCCAAGGCGCTTGTCGCCTCGTCAAGGATCAGCACGGAGGGGTTCTTCAGGAAAACGCGCGCGATCGAGATGCGCTGCTTCGGCCCGCCCGTCAGTTTGACGCCGCGCTCACCCACGACGGTATCGTATCCGTTCGGCAGACTCATGATGAAATCGTGGATGTTCGCCGCCTTTGCGGCGTTCACGATATCCTCCTCCGTCGCGTCAAAACTGCCGTAACGGATATTCACGCCGACCGTATCGTTGAAAAGAAAGGTGTCCTGCGCGACGATCCCGACGTTCCGCCGAAGCGATTCCCTTGTGAAGTGCCTGACGTCCGTACCGTCGATGCAGATCCTGCCGGAGGTACACTCATAGAAGCGGGGGATCAGGTGACAGACCGTCGTTTTCCCGCCGCCCGACAGACCGACGAGGGCGATCTTCTGCCCCTTCTTCACTTCAAACGAAATACCGTCGAGCACAACGCCGCTGGTCTCGTAGGAAAAATGAACGTCCTCGAAGCGAACGCTGCCTTCCAGTTTCCCCGCGTCGACCGCGCCCTCGTCGTCGGCCTCCGCCGGCGTATCCATGATCTGCTTGAAACGCTCAAATCCGGTCATACCGGTCTGATACTGCTCCACGAAAGAGATCAGTTTTTTGATCGGAGAGGTGAACGCCGAAATATAGAGCACAAAGGTCGTAAAATCGACCACCGTGAACTCGGGATCGAAATAGCAGAACAGTCCGCCCGCGAGATACATCGCGATCAGCAGAACGTCCGTGACCAGCGTGCTGCCCGCCGAAAACCTGCCCATCGCCTTATAGAACATTCCGCGCGCGCCGATGAAGTCGCGGGTCCTCTTCCCGAACTCCTCGTTTTCATATCCCGACGCCGTGTACGCCTTGGTCACGCGCACGCCGGTGATACTGTTTTCAAGCGAAGAATTGATCTCGGCGACGCGCGCCTTGCTCTGCATCGAGCTTTTCGCCAGAGCAAGCCGGTTGTGCGCGGCGACCAGAAAGAAGACCGGGAGCGCGGAAAAGATGATCAGCGCAAGCGGCCAGTAGATATTCAAGAGCACGATGAACGATCCGACGATCATCACGAAGGACAGAAAGAAGTCTTCCGGTCCGTGATGCGCCAACTCCGTAATCTCAAAAAGATCGGTCGTGACGCGCGACATCAGCGAGCCGGTCTTGTGCTCGTCGAAGAAGGAGACCGGCAGTTTTTCAATATGCCGGAAGAGATCCTTCTGCATATCGGTCTGCATGCGCACGCCCATCAGATGCCCGTAATAGGTCACGAAATAATTGAGAAAGAATTTGATCCCAAATACCGCCGTCAGAAGGATCCCCGCGCCGATCAGCATCGCCAGTTTTTCGCTCGCGATGTAATCGTTGAGCATTCTTCTCGTGACGAGCGGATAGAACATATCGGTCAGCGCCAGCAGCAGCGCCGCGCCCATATCGAGGAAGAAGAGCGTTTTGTGAGGGCGGTAATAGGAAATAAAAAAGCGGAGTTTTTCTTTCATTTCAGTTCTTTTTGCGGTCCTTGACCTTCTCCACGGTACCGTCGGGGCGTTTGATGACGGTATGCTCCAGCGTTGCGCCGAACGACGCTCTGATCTCGTTCAGATACTCGGCGTACAGCGTCTGCTGTTCCTCCGCCTCGAGGGGCGTCAGACCTGACGTTTTCTTTTTGCGCGCAAGTTCGTTGATGCGCGCGATCTTTTCTTTTTCCATATACGGTCAGTCCTCAAACAGCGGAGTGGAAAAATAGCGTTCCGCCGTGTCCGGCAGGATCGTCACCACCGTTTTTCCCTTGCCGAGTTTTTTCGCCATTCTGATCGCCGCGGCGACGTTTGTGCCGCTGCTGATCCCGCACATCAATCCCTCGAGGCGCGCAAGGTCCTTTGCGGCGCCGATCGCCTCCTCGTCGGAGATGACGCAGATATCGCTGTAGATCGAGGTGTTCAGATTGCCGGGGATCAATCCGTCGCCGATCCCCATCTGATTGTGCGAGCCGATACTTCCGCCCGCCAGGATCGCGGCGTTTTCGGGCTCCACTGCCCAGATCAGGATCCCGGGATAATGCGCCTTGAGCACCTCGCCCACGCCCGTGATCGTCCCGCCGGTCCCGATGCCGGAGCAGAATCCGTCGATCGGCCGGTCGGCGTCGCGCAGGATCTCGATGGCGGTATGCTCGCGGTGCACCTGCGTGTTGGCGGGATTCTCAAACTGCTGCGGGATATAGACGTTCGGGTCGTTTCTCTTCATTTCTTCGGCTGCCGCGATGCATTTCGCGATACATTCGCCGATATTGCCCTCGTCGTGGATCATCACCACTTCCGCGCCGTAATGCTCCACGAGTTTTTTCCGCTCGTAAGATACGGAATCGGGCATGATGATCACCGTTCTGTATCCCTTTACCGCGCCGATGAGCGCGAGCCCGATCCCCTGGTTGCCCGAGGTCGGCTCGACGATGACGCTGTTATTATTGATCTCGCCGCGTTCCTCCGCCGCTTTGATCATATTGTAAGCCGTTCTCGTCTTGATCGATCCGCCGACGTTCAGTCCCTCATACTTGACGAGGATCTCCGCGCCGTCTTCGGGCGCCATGCGCGTCAGACGGATCAGCGGCGTTTTCCCCATGGCGTCGATCACGTTATTGTATATCATCGCTCTTTTCCTCCCGGACAGCCGCACCGTCCTTTTCGGGACTCTCTCCCGACGCGGCGGCCTCCTCCGGCTCCTTTGCCGGCGCCGTAACGACCGTATCCTTCCCTTCCGCGGCGGCGGGCGCCGTCAGCGCTTCCTCGGGGATCAGCCGGTAAACGTCGATCTCTTCCTTGCCGATCTCGGGAACGCCCTTCCGCAGCTGCGGACAGTTCTCAAGAAAGGTGTTTAAAAATCTTAAGAAATCGGTGTTCGGCTTCTCCGTTTCATTTCGTACCGAATAACATCTGAAAAGGATCTTCTCGCCCTTCAGGATCCGCAGTTCGTTGCACTCGGGGTCGAAGAACACGCCGCGCGAGAAGCGGATCTCGGTGATCTCCTCAAAGTGGATCGTCTTCTTGCCGATCACGATCTCGTTCTCGTGCGCGGAATAAGAAAGCGTGTACCGGATCTGCTTTCTGATAACGATGATCGAAAGAATGAAAAAAAGCGCCGTACAAATGAATGAACTGAGCACAATGATCCCGATGAGCAGATCGAGCAGTTCGCTCGATATGACGATCAGAACGGCTGCGATCGGAAGCAGAGCGACTTCCATCCACACTCTGCGGCATCTGACGTTGTCCTCCATACCGCGCCTCCTTTCAACAGTCTTTTTGATTATACCATAACCTTTTTGGTCTGTCAAGCGCATTTCGGGCGCGCGCATTCTTCAAAACAGACTTTGGAAAAAAGGAAGCGCGCTACTTCCCTGCGAGCGCTCTTGCCGCGGCGAGGGCGCCGCAGACCGGCGCTTCGGTTACGACCGTCAGGCGCAGTTCCGGGTCGAGCGCCGGCGCAAGATACCGTCCGATCGCCTCCGTTTCGCCCGTCACGCCGCCCGCAAGCACGACGTGCGGACCGCAGGAGTAGAGCGCCGCCGCTCTGTTGATCAGAAACGCGAGGCGCGCGAAGTTGTCCCTTAATATCGACGCCGCCCGGGCGTCTCCCTTTTTTTCCGCCGCAAAGACGAGCGGCGCGAACGCCGCGACGGCGGAGGGATCGTTTGCAGGCAGAGACGCCGCGCCGTCGAACACGGACGGTCCGAGTTTCTGTCTGACCGCTTCCGTCAGAAGGGTGTGTTCGCCGAAGCCGTCCTCCTCTGCGAGCGCCGCGCGGATCGCCTCGCGCCCGACGTCATAACCGCTGCCGGCGGTGTCGAAGAGCGGTCCCCAGCCGCCGACGCGGAAAAGATCGCCGCCCGAAACGGCGAAAGCCGCAGATCCGGTGCCGCAGATCGCCGCCACGCAGCGCTCGCGGTGTTCCGTCAGACAGACGACGTTCAGAATATCGGCGTGCGCGTCGACGGGTATTCCGGGAAAGAAGGAGGAGAGGACGCTTCTGATCGCATTCCGACGTTCGTCGCTCACGCATCCGGCGATCCCCGCAAACGCGCCGGCGACTTTATAATCCCCGACGCTCAGCGCGGCGATCCCCTCGCGCAGGACCGCCGTCATCCCGTCGATCCCGCAAACCGTCGGATTGCACCCGCGAAGGATCTGACGTCTCACGATCCTCCCGGCGCTGTCGCAGAGCGCGCAGTCGGTCTTCGTTCCTCCGCCGTCTATACCAAGATATGCCGTTTTTTTCATCCCGTGATCCCGCTTTCTTCGATCTTCAGAGTGTCCGCACCAAACAGACGGCGCGCCGGATATCCCATTGATGCGCTTCCAGAAGGCGTTCCGACTCTTTTTCGTCAAGACCCGTCAGCTCTTTGACGATGCCGATCATCCGCGCGCGCAGTTTCGCGTTCGAGGGCTTCAGATTGATCATCAGGTTCTCATAGACCTTCCCCGTTTTGATCATCGCGCAGGTCGAAAGCGCGTTGAGCACGAGTTTCTGCGCCGTGCCGGCTTTCATTCTTGTCGAGCCGGTGACCGCTTCGGCGCCCGTGCGGGTCACGATCGCGATATCGGCGATCCGGGTGATCGGAGCGCCCGGATTGGAGGTCAGCGATACCGTCACGCAGCCGAGTTCCTTCGCCTTTTCCAAAGCGCCGATCACGTAGGGCGCGCTGCCCGCAGCGGAGATCCCGACGACGGCGTCGCCGCGCGACGCGCCGGCGGCGCAAAGATCAGATCCCCCCGTCTCCGCGCTGTCCTCCTCCTTTTCGCCCGCCTCGAACATCGCGTTTCTGCCGCCCGCGATGATCCCGGTGACCGTTTCGGGGGAAACGCCGAAGGTCGGCGGGCATTCGGACGCGTCCACAACGCCCAGTCTGCCGGAAGTCCCGGCGCCGACGTAGAAGATCCTTTTGCCGTGATCGAGAACTTCTGTCAGCGCGTCGACCGCCCGCGCGATCTCGTCGCGCGCGTCCGCGACCGCCCTGACGGCGTTCAGGTTTTCCTCGTTGAGCAGGTCGATCATCTCGATCGTACTCATCCTGTCAATGTGCGTTGTTTTCGGATTGCGCATTTCCGTTTCACGCATAGTGCTTCCTCCTTGATTTCGTCCGTCGCCGCACAGTCTTACAAATCCCATTATAAACCGAAATGTGCGCTTGTCAAGACCTTTGAAAAGAAAGACGGCAAAAACGCAGAAAGAATAAAAAGAAAAACGCGCGCTTGCGTTCGTTATATCTTGACAAAAAAAGAGAAAAATAATATAATAAATCCCGAAGTAACGTTACGGGGGAATGGATACATGACTATTGAAGAAGCCGTCAAAGGTCTTGCCGACTATGCCGTCGACGCAGGTCTGATCGAAAAGGAGGACCGGACCTACGCGATCAACAGGATCCTTGAACAGTTGTATATCAACGATTACAGCGAGCCCGAAAAGGATCTGTCGGGCGTACCGCTTCACGAACTGCTTGAAAAGATCACCGACTGGGCGGTCGAAAAGCGGCTGACCCTGAACGACGGACCAACGGCAAGGGACCTGTTTGACACGAAGATCATGGGCGTTCTGACGCCCCGTCCCTCGTTCGTCACAGAGAAATTCCGCGCGCTCCGCGAAAAAGACCCCGTGAAAGCGACCGACTGGTTCTATAATTTCTGCATCAGGACGAACTATATCCGCGCGGACCGTATCAAAAAGGACCTCAAATGGGTCGCGCCCACAAAATACGGCGACCTTGATATCACCGTCAACCTCAGCAAGCCCGAAAAGGATCCGAAGGCGATCGCCGCAGCGAAACTCGCGCCGCAATCCGCCTACCCGAAATGCCAGCTCTGCGCGGAAAACGTCGGATACGCCGGACGGCTCAACCATCCGGCGCGCCAGAACCTGCGCGCCGTCCCGGTGACGATCAACGGCAGCGACTGGATGTTCCAGTATTCGCCCTACGTTTACTATAACGAGCATTGCATCGTCTTCAACTGCCGTCACACGCCGATGTCGATCGATCACGCGACCTTCGGGAAACTGCTCGATTTCGTCAGTCAGTATCCCCACTATTTCGTCGGTTCCAACGCAGATCTGCCGATCGTCGGCGGGTCGATCCTGTCGCACGACCACTTCCAGGGCGGGCACTACACCTTCCCGATGGAACGGGCGGGCATTGAATCCGCGTTCGTTTTCAAGGGCTTTGAGGACGTTGAGGCGGGGATCGTGAACTGGCCGATGTCCTGCCTGCGCCTGCGGCATCCCGACCGCCGGAGACTGATCGAAACGGCGTCGAAGGTGCTTGACGTCTGGAGAGGATACAGCGATCCAGAGGCGTTTGTTTTCGCAGGAACGGGCAACGAGCCGCACAACACGATCACGCCGATCGCCCGCTTCAGAGACGGCGCTTACGAACTCGATCTCGTGCTCCGCAACAATATCACGACGGAAAAGCATCCGCTCGGGCTCTACCATCCCCACGAGGACAAGCATCACATCAAGAAAGAGAATATCGGACTTATCGAAGTCATGGGGCTGGCGGTGCTCCCCGCGCGGCTGAAAAGAGAACTGGCGCTCTTGGGCGACTTTCTCGTGAAGCGGCAGTCCCCCTATTCTTCCAAGGAACTTGAAAAGCACGCGCCGTGGTGCGACGAGATCCTCGATAAATATCCGCAGATCACGCCCGACAACGTCGACGAGATCCTGAAATACGAGGTCGGACAGGTCTTCGCGGGCGTACTGGAGGACGCGGGCGTCTATAAGTGCACGCCCGAAGGCAGAGAGGGCTTTGTCCGGTTCCTTGATTCCGTGAATAAAACTTGAACGTTTGCCGCCGCGTTCTTTTTCGGGAGTGCGGCGGCTGCTTTTTTGCGGAATGCCTGTTGACTTTTTATACTTGATACTGTCTTATATAGTGAGGCGTACAAAAACGTTGAAATCATAGTCTCGGGAGACATTTATGACTGCATCGAATAAGCGTTCAGGCATTCTTTTCAAAGGCATTTGTCTTCTTCTGCTCATCACCGTTTCTTTTGTTTCTTTCGGCACACGTTTCTGCGCAGCCGAAGCGCGCAGCACGGAAAACGGCGCAAATACAGTAATCGACGCGGCGGTCAACGTCCACAAACTGTACCTTCTCTCTCGTGGAAACCTGATGGAAGCAATGTACAGTACCGATAAAGATCACAAGGTTACGGCAGACGCGCTCTTTTCGCAGATCTTCGAGTCTGACAAGCTGTATCAGCTCCGCAATCCTTATCCGGAATACGAGCTCGAATATGTTGACAGATATCACCGCGCCAAAGAAAACTATACCGTTCCGGAAGACCTGAAACCTTTCTTTGACCGGTACTATTCCGGCGTGGATCTTGTGTCGGAAATTGTTATTCAAAACCACGGATACATCGTTGAAGAAAACAGACTGTACCTTGCGACCGGATATCAATATTGGGGATTCGGCGGCACTGAGTACTATGATTACAACGCCGCGTCTGTCGTTTGGCAGACTGACGCAAGAGCGTTGGCGGCGATCCCGCACATCAATGAGGATTACCCGGAACAGGATTTCATTCAGTATATTCCGATGATAAAAACGGCAGGATCATGGAAAGCATCCGGCGTTCCGGATGAAACTCCGAAGATCCTGCTCACGCAGGACGACATGACCAAAGAACCGACGGCAGAAGAACTGATCGATATTGCCGCGGAAGTTTTGTATTATCAGTATTTGGTCAATAAAGCCGGTTACGGCGATTTGTGCGGACAGACAGATGTGGATTTGAGCAAAACGGCGTTCTATTCGTGGGCGAAAAGCCGCGGATATCTTCCAGAAAACAGCGAAACCGATCCCGTCCGGCGCGAGAACGTCGTAATAAAAGACGAAAACGGCAACGTCATTGCCATTCGGTACGGCGCGATCGCTTTTCCCGCCGGCATCACGCTTGCGTCTTTTATGAACGACGCCGCCGAAGTGACGGTCGGCGATATCTTTGGCTGGATCCCGCGGTCAGACGGTTCCGCCGGGAACGAATGGCGGTATATATTCGAAGTTGACGGAAGGCTTTATCACTCGCTGAGCGACGACGGAGAGACCGACGGGTATGCGCGGGAAGAACTGCTTCACAGGATGGAAATCGTTTCCCGTTCGGATACTTCTATAACGATCGGCGCAAAAAATGAGTTTTCCGAATACAAAACCGTTTTGTTTGTCAGAGACGGTCAACGCTGGAAAGTCGCGGGAGGGTCATTGTTCGGTCTTGATACCGCTCCGGAGACGGGGAGCGCGTTTTCGCTATATCTGACAGCAGCTCTCTTTTCACTGTTATCATTTGTCCTCACAGCGGCGTATCTTGTGTCAAAGAAACGTAATCCCGCAAAATGATCGCAAAAAGCAAGAAACGGCATCCAAAAGAATCGGGTGGTTCCTTCGTCGCAGCCGCGCCGAAGGAACCACCCCTTTTACCGTTCTTTTCTCAAAACGATTTTGATGAAATTGAGATACTTTCCCGCACCCGCTTCCATCGATCGACGATCGGATACGGCGTATTCGTTCTCCTGTTTCAGCCAGTCCGCCCAGACCTCATCGTTGGATTCCATTTCCGAAACTTCAATCACCTCCGCGCCCTTGCACACGCCGACGATCGCTTCCCAATAGGAAACGTCGTGCAGATAATCGAGTTGTTCGGGCGTCCAGGACAGCAGCAGTTCAGATGGCAGATCATCGTGCAGATCCTTTTTCATGCCGGGAACCGTGACGTAAATATACCCGCCACTTTTCACAAAAGGCAGCAGTTTTTCGTCCAGAAACGCCGGATCGCGCCCAAAATAGTTATAGGAATCGGTTGATACGACCGCGTCAAAGAACTCTTTTTCAAAAGGAAGGGCAGTCGCATCCGCTTTCACCGAAACGATCAGATCTTCCGACAGTCCCTCGCGCGCAAAGAACGCGCGGTTCTCCTCGGGATCGCTCCAGAGATCTGCGGCGTACACTCTGAAGCCGTACTCCTTACACAGAAAAACGCTCGTCAGTCCCTGACCGCTTCCGAGGTCCATGACCGTCGCGCCCGAGGGGATCCTGTGCCCCGCAAGCAGTTCTTCTTCCAGTTTCAGCGGGTTCGGTCCCATGATCTTCGACATATACTCCGGTCGGTCATATTTGCTGCTCAACGGATAGTCCATTTCTTTTTTGTCCTTTCGTCTTTATCTGACCACAAGATAGCATATCGCACGCCGGTTGTCAAGAGCAATCCGCATAAAAGCCGCCAAACAGCAAATACAGGGGGTGTTTAATTTGGCGTATTTGCGCAAACTGAAACACCCCCGTCGACGTTTTGCTCCTCGGCTCACGCCTCGGTTTTGTCATATTGTTACTCAATAAGCGTTCGCCTGTCCGGACAAAACCGCAAAAGTCGCGCAAAACGGACGGGATCCCGACCATCCGTTTTGCGGGGGCTGCTCATTTGCAGGCAAATGAAACAGCCCCTTTCTGATCGGACGCGGGTTATTTCGTTCTCGACTTCTTTTCCCCTTCGATCATGCGCCTTCCGGGCATGCCGGTATAAACGTCCGGCGCGTCGCCGACCGTTCCCTTCCGCCCGGGACGGTCGAGGATCTCTCCCCGAAGCGCGTTGTTCAAAGAGGAACGCGGCGACGGCGTCTGACCGCGCGAGCGATTGGGCAGCAGATCGTCCGCCGTGCCGGAATCCTCGGCGAGCGCGTTGACGCCCGGAGCATCCCTGCCGGTCAGTTCTCCGCGTTTGTATAACTCGTATCTTTTTTCTTTTCTCATGATTTTCCCCTTTCTTTTTTATTAGTATAGACAAAAAAGCGGAAAATCATGTCCTTTTCTGACAGAGCGTGAATATTTTGTTATTCTGCTTCCCTGATCAGCATCAGCATGCCGTAGGGTTTTTCTGGAACGGTCAGCGTGAAACCCTTTTCGGTGAGTTCTTTCCCCCGGGCGTGACGATCATTTCACCCGCCGTATTGCAGTCCCTGCATTCGGCTTCTCCCGTGTAAGTTTTGAAGTACAGATCGCTGATATAGGCAAAATCGCCGCTCACATTCTTTTCCTCCTGTGGTTTATCGGTATTGTTCGGATCGAATCCCGTATACCATTCGGGCGCTTCCGGCTCGTTCTTTGAGAGCATGGCGCCGCCCCACACGCCCGCGTCGCACACATAACTCCCGGCATTGTCCTCCTCGAGCCGCAGGGTCTTCACGCCCGTCACCGGCTCGCAGATATACGCAGGCTTCTTATTCCATTTGATGACCGGCGTGGATGCCGGCAGTTTGCCGTCGCCGTACACGCGGAAGGCGATGCTTCCTTCGCTGATATAGTACGTCGCGTCCTTCAGCACGCCCGCCGTGGCGCAGAACCAGTTCATATCCAGAGAGGAAATATCGAATTCGACATAAGCAAGACCGCTCTGCCGGCAGTGAAACCCGATCCCTTTCTCAAAGGAAAGATCCCATACCGTGATCTTTTCCCCCGAATGGGCGGTATTCCAGCCGATCTGATCCTCATAGTCGCGCGGGCGCATCAGATCCCTGCGGTCGCCGAGGTAGACGACCTCCTCATCCGCGCCGGCGGGCAGCGCCGCGAACGGTATCAGCAACGCCGCGCAAAGCGCCGTCGCGACGATTGAAAAAAGCGTTTTCATTAACCCTTCGACAGATCAGACGTATTCCGCGATCTCGTATATGAGCCGCTCGCTCTTTTCCCAACCGAGACACGGATCGGTGATCGACTTGCCGTAGATCCCTTCGCCGACCTTCTGACATCCGTCTTCGATATAACTCTCGATCATCAGCCCCTTGACAAGTCTGCGAACGTCGGGATTGTATTTTCTGTTGCCCATGACTTCCTTTGCGATGCGGATCTGCTCGAGATACCGTTTCCCGGAATTTGCGTGGTTGCAGTCGACGATCGCGGCGGGATTTTCAAGCTGTTTCTGCGCGTAGAGATCGCAGAGGCGCACGAGATCCTCATAGTGGTAGTTGGGCTGAGACTGACCGTGCTTGTTGACGTAGCCGCGCAGGATCGCGTGCGCAAAGGGATTGCCGAAGGAATGCGCCTGCCAGCCGCGGTAGATAAAGGTATGCCCGTGCTGGGCGGCGAAGATCGCGTTCATCATGACCTCGAGATCGCCGCTGGTCGGGTTCTTCATGCCGACCGGGACCTCCAGGCCGCTGGCGGTCAGCCGGTGCTGCTGATCCTCGACCGAACGCGCGCCGACGGCGACGTAGCAGAGCAGGTCGTCAAGATACTTGTGGTTCTCGGGATAGAGCATCTCGTCGGCACAGGAGAAACCGGTCTCTGAAAGCGCGCGCATATGCAGTTCGCGGATCGCGACGATGCCCTTGAACAGATCGGGCTTGTTGTTCGGGTCGGGCTGATGCAGCATCCCCTTGTAGCCGTCTCCGGTCGTGCGCGGCTTGTTGGTGTAGATGCGCGGGATGATGAACAGTTTGTCCGAAACTTTGTCGGCGACCCTGCGCAGTCTCGAGATATAGTCGATCACGCTGTCCTCGTTATCCGCCGAACAGGGACCGATGATCAGAATGAACCTGTCGCTTTTTCCCGAGAGGACGTCGTTCAGTTCAGAGGCGCGTTTCTCAACGATCGCGGTGAGTTTCGCCGAAACCGGATACATCTCCTTGACTTCCATGGGAATGGCGAGCTTTCTCTCAAAATTCATATTCATCGTCGTTTCCTCACTTTCCCGGCTTATTGAAGTAAGCGCGGCGCGCGGTGGAAAGGCGCATTTTTTCGCGCAGCCCTTCCCTGTCGCCCTTCGCCAACAGATCGCGCAGTCCGGTCATTTCGGATATAAACAGATCGATATCCTCGGTTAGGACGTCGCGGTTGAGCAGAAACAGTTCGCTCCACATCGCGTCGTTGATGTTGGCGATGCGCGTCAGATCCCTGAAGGAATCGCCGGTGAACTCGGCCAAATGCCGGTTGTCGGTACAGGTCATGAGCGCCACGGCGATACAGTGGGTGAGCTGGGAGAGAAAACCGATCATCCGGTCGTGTTCCTCGGGCGAGCAGGTCGAGATGCGTGCAAACCCGAGGATCTTGCCGAGCTGTTTGCACCATTCGATCGCTTCGGGCGTGTTCTTTTCGGTCGGCACGACGATATAGTTCGCGTCGCGGAAAATACGGTCGTCGCTGTTTTTCACGCCGTAGACTTCCCGCCCCGCCATCGGATGCGCCGCGATGAATTCGACGTCGGCGCGCAGGATCTTCTGGATCTCGTAAACGACGCAGGTCTTCACGCCCGTCACGTCGGTAAGCATGGCGCCGGAACGGAGATACCCCTGATTTTCCTCGATCCAGTTTCTGAAAACGCCGGGATAGAGCGCGAAGATCAGCGCGTCAGCGCTTTCCACCGCTTCGGGCAGCACTTCGGTATACCCCTCGTCGATCAGACCCGCCCCCAGCGCATAGGAGATCGCCTCGGGGTCGATATCGATCGCCGCGACGTGATACCCCAGCCGCTTGAGGGCTTTTGCATAGGAACCGCCCATAAGCCCCAGACCGACGATCATCACTTTGCTTTTACTGATCCATTCCATCTTCCTCCACCTCTATTCCCAGTTCTTTCAGTTTTTCAAAATAATCGGGGAAACTCTTGTTGACCGCCCGGCAGCCGGCGATCCTGCCGCCCGTGACGCTGCAGAGCAGCGAAAGCGCCATCACGATCCGGTGGTCCCCGTGTCCGTACAGCGTCCCGACGGGCGGCTTCGCACCGCCGTACACGGTAACGCGGTCTTCCTCCACGACCGTTTTAACGCCGAACTTTTCCAGTTCTTCGGCCATCACGGCGGCGCGGTCGCTCTCCTTGAGACGCAGACGCGCGCATCCCGTGAAGACGGCGCCGTGATGCGCCGCCGCGAGCGCCATGCAGACCGGTCCGAGATCGGGACAGTCTGAAAGGTCGAGCGTCGGCGCAGATGATACGATCTTTCCAAAGTACGCTTTGTATACTCTGTCTCCCTGCAGACTGTCATTTTGCAGTCCCCCGACCTCTACCTGTCCGCCGAGCGTGTTGAACGCGTCGAGAAAGGCGGCGTTCGACCAGTCGCCTTCCACCGTCGTATCGGTCGCGCGGTAACGCTGACCGCCCCCGACGTAAACCGCCGGTTCATTCGTCAGTTTCGCCTCAACGCCGTATTCGCCCAGCGTTTTCAGCGTCATCCGGACGTAGGGCGCGCTTGAAAAGGGCGGGACGATCCTCACGGCGCTGTCGCCCTCCAGTAACGGGAGCGCGAACGTCAGACCGCTGATATACTGGCTCGATATATTGCCGTTCACCTCGAACGCGCCGGGCGACAGTCTGCCCTGCACGCGGTAAACGCCCTTTTTCTTTTCGCATCCGATCCCCTGCGCGCGGCAGATCCTCTCGTATTCGCCCATCGGGCGCTCCATCAGCCGCCCGCCGCCCGAAAAGACCGCCGGCGCGTCCGACAGGAGCGCGAGCGGGAAGAAGAAGCGCAGCGTGCTGCCGCATTCCCCGCAGTCAAAGAGCGCTTCCCCGCGCGCGGCGGGATCGCAGCCGGAAACGAGATATCCGTCTTCCTTTCTCACGACCTTTGCGCCGAGCGCCTCAAGACAGCGCACGGTCGCACAGAGATCCTCCGAGCGCGCGACGTTCCGCACGACGCTCTCCCCTTTTGCCAGTCCCGCGCAGATGAGGCGCCGGTGCGCGTCGCTCTTGGAAGGCGGCGCTTTCACGCACCCGCGCGCAGCGGAAGGACTGAACGTCACTCTGTCAGCATTCATAAATATACCTTTTGTGCGCCGCGAGGATCATCTCCGCGGCGGCGTTTTCATCCTTATTTTCGATGGCGACGGTCTCGTTCGCCGTTTCTCTGTATACCGGAATGCGCGCGAAATACAGTTTTTCGATCTTCTCCTTCGTGTCGCCGAGCGGACGGTCGCCGGTCGGGACGAGACATGACTTCGGACGGTCGATGAAATACAGTCTGCCGTTTCTCTTCAGCGCTTTCACGTTTTCGCTTCTCAATACGGCGCCGCCGCCCGTGGCGACCACCAGTCCGGTCTTTGCGGAAAGATCGGCGATCACGGCGCTTTCAACGTCTCTGAAATACCCTTCGCCCTTCCCGGAAAAGATCCCGGGGATGCTCTTTTCCTCTCTTTTTACGATCAGTTCGTCGGTATCGACGAACGTCCGCCCGCTTTTCTGCGCGATCAGTCTGCCGACCGTCGATTTCCCGCTGCCCGGCATACCCGTCAGCACGATATTCTCCTTCTCTTCAAGGATCTTCCGGTACACGGCGTCCGCCGTGCCCTCGGGGCAGGGTCTGTCAAAGAAATATTCGGAAGCGGCGACCGCCTGGGCGACCAGCATATACAGTCCGCCCGCAGCCCTGATCCCGCGTGCGCGCGCCTCCAGCACGAGCGCGGTGCGCAGGGGGTTGTAGATCACGTCGATAAGCAGAGAAAGCCGCGGAAAGCGCTCCAGATCCAGGGGCGCGCCGTCGATATCGCAGGGCAGTTCCCCGCCGTGCGGGAACATCCCGCAGGGAGTGGTGTTGACGAGCACCTCCGCGTCCGCGTGAAGCGTATAGGCGTCTTTGTACGTTACGGCGCCGTCGCGCGCGTCGCGGCGGACCGTCACGGTCTCCGGCGCGCCGAGATCCTCAAGCACCGCGCGCGCGGTCTTCGCCGTGCCGCCGCTTCCGAAAATCAGCGCCTTTTTGCCTCTGACGTCGCCGCCCGTGCGCAGGATCAGGCGCTTCATGCCGGTGTAGTCGGTATTGAAGCCGCAGAGTTTCCCCGCGCGGTTGATGACGGTATTCACCGCGCCGATCTTTTCAGCTTCTTTATCGAGCACGTCAAGATAGGGGATCACTTCGGTCTTATAGGGGATCGTGACGTTGATCCCCTCAAAATCGCGCTTTTCAAGAAATGCGCGCAGATCCCCGCGTTTCAGTTCGCAGAGTTCATACTCGTATCCGCCGATCGCGCGGTGTATTTCGGAAGAAAAACTGTGCCCGAGCTTCTCGGCGATCAGACCGTATTTCATCTCTTTCCTCCGAAAAAGTCGGTGCCGTATCTGCCCGCGTAAAGATCGTAGAGCACAAGCGCCGTAAGCGCGTCGACCACGGCTCTCGCGCGGTGAACGATCGCCGGATCGTGACGACCCGCGACGGCGACGACGGTGTTTTCTCCTTTGATGAAATCGACCGTTTTCTGTTCCTTTCCGATCGAAGGCGTCGGCTTGACGGCGCAGCGGAAAATCAGCGGCATTCCGTTCGTCAGCCCGCCGTTGATCCCGCCGTTCCGGTTGGTCGCCGTAATGACCCTTCCGTTTTTCATTTCAAACGCGTCGTTGGCTTCGCTGCCGTAAAGCGAAGAAAAGCCGAAGCCGCAGCCGAACTCCACCCCCTTGATCCCGGGGATCGAGAAGAGGGCGTGCGCAAGCTTGCTCTCGACGCTGTCAAAGAAGGGTTCTCCCAGACCCGCCGGAAGACCGGTCAGCGCTGTTTCGAGGATGCCCCCCACCGAATCGCGCGCCTCCGCGGCTTTTGCGATCTCTTCTTTCATCTTTTCCGCTTTCTCTTCATCAAGTACCGGAAAAAGCAATTTGTCGAGCATTCCGATATCCTCCGCGTAGTCGGCAAATCCGCGATCGACAACGCCGTGCAGCGACAGGATATGCGTGCCGATCATGACGCCGCGCAGGGAGAGCGCGCTGCCGGCGATCGCGCCGGCGGCGACCAGGGCCGCTGTCAGTCTTCCGCTGAAATGACCGCCGCCGCGATCATCCTCAAAGCCGTGATATTTCTCGTGAGCGGCATAGTCGCAATGCCCGGGGCGCGCGATCCCGTGCAGCGCCTCGTAATCCTTGGATCTCGTGTCCCCGTTGGGGATCACGATCGTGAGCGGCGTGCCGGTCGTGAAACCGTTATAAACGCCCGAAAGGATCGAAAACCCGTCTTTTTCGCGCCGCGCCGTGCCAAGTGCGCCGTAGGGACGGCGCAGGAAGAGTTTGTGCGCAATGATCTCTTCGTCGACCGGGATCCCCGGCGCCAGACCGTCGAGCACCGCACCGATCGCCTGCCCGTGGCTCTCTCCGAAGAGCGTCACGGTCAATGCGTCGCCGAATACATTCTTCATGTCCTCTGTCCTCCTTTTTCCGCGTCAAGCGCGGATCTCTTCCAGCTTTCCGATAAGATCTTCAGGCCTCATTGTTTCAAATACGAAACTTCCGATCTCCTTCACGGTCACTGCGGTCACGCCGCCGGCGCCGGTCTTTTTGTCATGCAGGATCGCCCGCGCGGCGCGCGGCGCATCGAAGGGCGCACGCACCGGAAGCGACAGTTTCTCAAGCAGACGGATCAGACGATCCCTGACCGCAGGAGCGGTCATGGGGATCATCCCCAGCGCCACGCACTCCCCGTGCAGCAGTTCGCCGTCCCGCGCCGTTTCGACGCCGTGCCCGAGGGTATGTCCGAAATTGAGGACCCGGCGCAGACCCTTTTCCTTTTCGTCCTCTTCCACGACGCGCTTTTTGACGGAAAGCGCCTTTTCGATGATCTCTTCGATCGCGTCGCGGGGATCGCTTCTTTCGACGGTCTCAAACAGCGCTTTGTCGCAGGTCATCGCCATTTTGACGACCTCCGCCATGCCGGCGGAAAACTGTCTGTCGTCAAGCGTAAAGAGAAGATCCGGGTCGATGAGCACCTTTTCGGGACGTTTAAAAGTCCCGATGATATTCTTGACGCCGCAAAAATCGATCGCCGTTTTCCCGCCGATCGAGGAGTCGACCTGCGACAAAAGCGTCGTGGGAATATTGTAGAAATCGACGCCGCGCATATAGAGAGACGCCGCAAGTCCCGACAAATCGCCGATCACCCCGCCGCCGACCGCCGCGACGCAGTCGCCGCGTGTGAAAGAACGGTCAAGCATGAGTGAAAGCAACCGCGTCAGCGTTTCAAGACACTTGCTCCCCTCGCCTTGCGGGACGGTACAGATCACCGGTTCGGCGCAACAGGACGCAAGACGGGCAGCATATGCGGCCGGAACGCCGTCGTCGGTGACGATCAGCACCTTCCTGTCAAGGTCGAGCAGTTCTCCGGCTCTTATCAGCGCGCCGCGCTCCAGGACGATCTCGTAGCCGCCCTCCTGATATTTCACCGGGATGATCAAACCTTCTCACCGTCCTTCAGTTCGATCGCCGCCCCGAAGTGTCCGGCGATCTTCAGTTTCCCGCATTTCTCCGAGAGTTCCTTCAGCATTTCTCTGCCTTCCCCGCTCGTTTCGTCTCCTTCGGCTTCGACGTAGAAATAGTACTGCCACGCTTTATTTTTTACCGGACGGCTCTTGAGCGATTTCATATTGAAGCCGTGGCTGGCGATCACGTTGACGGCGCCTGCAAGAGCGCCCGCCACGTCGTTGACCGTGAACATCAGAATGAACCGGTCGTCGCCGCCGCTTTTTGTCGCCGCTTTGGAGAGCACGGCGAAACGCGTGGAATTGAGCGCGCTCTCGTTGATATCGTGGTCGAGCACCGTCAGCCCGTAGAGAGAAGCGGTCTCGCGTCCGGCGATCGCGGCGACCGAAATGTCGCCCGCCTGCGCGACGGCTTTCGCGGCAACGGCGGTATTCTCCGCCGTCCTTGTTTCAAACCCCATGCGCTTGATGAAGGGCGCGCACTGCGCCAGCGCCTGCGGATGGCTGACGACCATTTTCACGTCGGAAAGCGCAGCGCCCGGCACGCCCAGGAGATTCTGCGACACCGGCAGATCGTACATACCGGTCACATAGAGGTCTCCCTCGAAGATGAGATCCATCACACTCCCCACCGTGCCGGCGTAACTGTTCTCCACCGGCAGGACGGCGCAGTCGCACTCGCCCCTCTCAACGGCGCGGTAGGCCTCCTCGAAATCGCCGTATCCGACGTGTTCTCCCGAAGGAAAGATCCTTTTTGAGGCGACGTCGGCAAACGCCCCCTGCACACCGGCGTAGGCGATCTGCATACCCGACGTCAATCTGGTCTGATATCGTTTTGACACGCGCATCAGATCCTCGAGAAAAACAAGGTAATAGGCGGCCAGTTCCCGGTCGTCGAAGCGCGCGGCGGCTTTTTCCAAAATCTCTTTTTCCCTTTTCGCGTCGAATACCGGAAGGCCGTGTTCCTTTTTCCAGGCGGCGATCTTCTTTACGACCCGCATCCGCTCTTTGAAAAGTTCCGCGATGCGCGCGTCGACCGTGTCGATCTCTTTGCGAAAGATTTGTATGTCTTCCATATTCCGCTCCTTAAAAAACGGTTCTGTCCGCAAAGAACAGAACCGTTTGATCTTTTTTATATTACGATCTCTGTATCTTTTCCGGCGTTATTGTTTTTTCGCGCATTCGCAAAAATAGTAATAGCCGAAAAAGCCCGCGTATCCGCAGACTGCAGCGCCGGAAGTATGACCGCAACGATAAGCATTCAAGCGACCGTTTTCCATAAAAGCACTCCTGAAACCGTTTCCTTACGTTGGATTTTAGCACCTACGCCAACGAATGTCAAGTGGTTTTTGGCAAAAAAATGCACAGGAGAGCAAAAAACCGGATATTTTTTCAAAAAACTATTGACAAAGTCGGCGGAATATGCTATGATGCGTTAAACCGTTGAGAAAGAATAGTACTCCGGATGGATGACGCAAAGAGAGCCGCGGACGGTGAGATCGCGGCGGTCAGACGCCGGACGAATGGTCTTTTGAGGGCAAACCGAAACCGTTTTTGCGGCAGTAGGGGCGACGGAGTTCCCTCCGTGATCAAAGGGCGTATGTGAAGGCATACAGTAAGCGGATGATTTTTCATCAAGCAGGGTGGCACCGCAGGAGTTATCGCTCTTGTCCCGGCAAAAAGATTTTTTTTGCACGTGGACGGGGCGTTTTTTATTGCCCTGTCCGAAGAAAGGAGGCCGTTATGGCAAACAAGCAGATCCCGATCCCCTACAAAATCTATCTGACAGAAGAGGAAATGCCCAAACAGTGGTACAATCTCAGAGCCGACATGAAGAACAAACCCGCGCCGCTTCTCAATCCCGGCACGAAGCAGCCGATGACCGCAGAGGAACTGGGCGCCGTGTTCTGCGAAGAACTCGTCAAGCAGGAGATCGACGACGTCACCGCCTATTTCGACATTCCGAAGGACATCCTCGCTTTCTACAAGATGTACCGCCCCTCGCCGGTCGTGCGCGCCTATGAACTCGAAAAGAAGCTCGGCACGCCCGCGCATATCTATTACAAATTCGAGGGCAACAACACGTCGGGCTCGCACAAGCTCAATTCGGCGATCGCCCAGGCGTTCTACGCCAAGCATCAGGGACTGAAAGGCGTCACGACTGAGACCGGTGCCGGACAGTGGGGCACGGCGCTCTCGATGGCTTGCGCCTATCTCGGACTGGACCTGAAGGTCTTTATGGTCAAATGCTCCTATGAGCAGAAGCCCTTCCGCCGCGAGGTGATGCGCACCTACGGCGCGTCGGTCACGCCCTCCCCGTCCATGGAAACGAACGTCGGACGCGCCATGAACGAGCGCTTCCCCGGGTCGAACGGTTCGCTCGGCACGGCGATCTCCGAAGCCGTTGAAGTCGCCGTATCGACGCCCGGCTACCGCTACGTGCTCGGCTCGGTGCTCAATCAGGTGCTGCTGCACCAGTCGGTCATCGGTCTGGAAGCCAAGACCGCGCTCGACAAGTACGGCGTCAAGCCCGATATCATCATCGGCTGCGCCGGCGGCGGCTCTAACCTCGGCGGTCTGATCGCCCCCTTCATGGGCGAAAAACTGCGCGGCGAAGCCGATTACCGCTTTATCGCCGTCGAGCCGGCGTCCTGTCCCAGTCTCACGCGCGGAAAATTCGCATACGATTTCGCCGATACCGGTATGGTCTGCCCGCTTGCCAAGATGTACACGCTGGGCAGCGGCTTCATGCCCTCGCCCAACCACGCGGGCGGCTTAAGATACCACGGGATGTCGCCGATCCTTTCGCAGCTCTATCACGACGGCTTTATGGAAGCGCGCAGCGCGGTGCAGACCGACGTCTTTAACGCAGCCGTCACCTTCCTGAAGTGCGAAGGCATCCTCCCCGCGCCCGAATCGAGCCACGCGATCTGGGCAGCCATCGAGGAGGCAAAGAAATGCACCGAAACCGGAGAAGCCAAGGACATCCTCTTCGGCCTCACCGGCACCGGCTACTTCGACCTCTACGCCTATAAGGCGTACAACGACGGCACGATGACCGACTATATCCCCACCGACGAAGACCTTGCAAAGGGCTTCGCCACCCTGCCGGATATCGGCTGAGACAGCGGTCGTAAATATACCGGTCGCCGCTTTGCCTGCAAACGCAGACGAAGCGGCGACCGGTTTTTTCTATTTTGAAGTAACCGACCACCGCGTAAGCGGTTCCGCTTGCCGTTTTTTGAAGCCGAAAGCCGTCTTTGTCCTTCTCCACTTCACCGATAAGATCGTCCTCATAAAGATTCTCCGGCTCTTCAATTGTGATTATGCAAAAAGTGAGATTTATTCTGTCGAAAAGTAAGATTTTGCCGACAGTTATTTTAAGCTCTGACGTCAAAAAGCCGACGGGCCTCTTATGCACGAGGTTCCCGTCGGCACAAACAGCACCGGTGAGACGTTCTTTTGTTATGTTCTCCGCGCTCCCGGTTTTTTCGCTTAATTCGCTTCATTGCGTTCAATCAGTTTTCTCGCTTCCGCAAGGAGTGCGGCTTCGTCGTTTTCGATCCTGCCTTCGATGACGCCTTTGAGGAGGGCGTCGAGGATCCGTCCGACCGCGGGGCCGGGCTTGACGCCGAGGGCGACGAGGTCGTTTCCGTTGATTTTCAGAGCGGCAAGCGAGAAGCAAGCGCGTTCTTTAAGGATCCGGTCGAGCATCTGTTCGCAGCGGTCGTGCTTATCGGTACGGTGAAATTCCCGCGCCTGGGCGAGGTTGTCTGCGCGGCGCAGGGCGATGAGCGCCCTGTAGCGCGCTTCGCCGTAACGGTTCAGCTTCTTCTTGACCTGTTCCGCGTTTTCCTCCGCGGGCGCGTCGTGGTGGGCGACCAGAAAAAGGACGTCCCCGGTCGTCTTTTTATCCGCCTTGAAGCCGCATAAAATCTCTTTTGCGAGATCGGCACTCTTGGCGGCGTGCCCGTAATAATGCGCTTCGCCGTCCGTTCCGGTCGAGCGCACGTGCGGCTTGCCGATATCGTGGAAGAGCGCCGCCAGACGCAGAGCCGGGTCGGGCGGGCAGTTTTCCGCCGCGAGGGCGGTGTGCAGGTCGAGCGGATAGATATGGTGATGATTGCCCTGATCATAGCCGAAGATCGGGACGATCTGCGGGATCAGCGCGCCGAAAATCTTTTCGTGCGCCATGAATACGTTTTTGAAGTTCTCGCCGCAGAGCGTTTTTTTCAGTTCTGCGAAGCGCCGCTCGGCGGACACGTACGACAGCGTCGGGGCGAGTTCTTCCGCCGCTTCCGCCGTACGATCCTCGATCCTGAAGCCGAGCGTCGACGAAAAGCGCAGGGCGCGCAGGATGCGCAGCGCGTCCTCTTCAAAGCGCTTCCGGGGGTCGCCCACGCAGCGGATGATCTTTTTTTCAAGGTCTTCCCTGCCGCCGTAGGGATCGACGGTCTGTCCGTCAAGCCCCAGCGCCATGGCGTTGACCGTGAAATCCCTGCGCGCAAGGTCGTCCTTCAGATTCCCGGTAAAGGTGACGCCGTCGGGATGCCGCCGGTCGGTATATCCGCCGTCCACGCGATAGGTCGTGACCTCCACGGGCACGCCGCCGATCAGCACCGTGACCGTGCCGTGCTTCAGTCCCGTGTCGACCGTCCGGAAATCCCCGAAGATCTCCTTGATCTCTCCGGGCAGGGCGTTCGTCGTCACGTCGAAATCGTGGGGCGTGTGACGAAGGAGCAGATCGCGCACGCATCCGCCGACAAGATATCCTTCCCTGCCGCGTTCGCGCAGGCGGGTCAATACAGTCTCGTACGGAAGCATGGCTTCTGCTCCTTTCACAGTCGTTGATGCCGTTCTTACGGGACGGTGCTGTCCGGCTTCCCGCCGCCTGAGATCATCCCTTTTTCTTTTTGATCACGATCACGACGACGACAGCCGCGGCAGCCGCTGCGGCGACGCCGAGTATAATGAACAGCCACGCGCCGGGTCCGCCGTTCGTTTCATTTCCGGGCGCGGGCGTCGGCTCGACGGTCGGTTCGCCGGTGGGCTCCGCGGTCGGCTCAACGGTCGGTTCGGCGGTCGGCTCGACGGTCGGTTCGCCGATGGGCTCCGCGGTCGGCTCGACGGTCGGTTCGACGGTCGGCTCGACGGTCGGCTCAACGGTCGGTTCGACGGTCGGCTCGACGGTCGGAGTCGGGGTCGGGGTCTCGGTCGGGGTCTCGGTCGGGGTCGGTTCGGGCGTGCCCTCGACGGTCACGTCGAGCGTCACCGCGATGCCGTTGGGATTGGAAAACGCGGGCGAGATCAGCGCGCGGAAGGAGTAGGTCCCGGGCTTGCCGTCATACTCGCTGCAGATCCATTCCACACCCGCCTCGGTCTCTTTGCCGTCGTCGAGTATAACGGTGAGCGTTCTGGGCAGCGCGAGATCCTCAAGGGCGGTACCGGCGGGCACGGTGATCGCCGCGGGCTGCGCAGGCACGGAGGCGATGGTCTGTACGTCCGATTCCACGGCGAAATCGATCTTTTCGCCGTTCAGTGTGAAATCGCTGAACCGCGCCGGCTCGCTCTGGCGCGTATTGGAGACGGCGAAGAGCGACACCGTGTATTCGGCATCGGGATCGACGGTCTCGGTCGCCCATACGCGCGGCGTCATGCCCTGATAGCCGGAACTGATCTTCAACTGATCGCCCGTCCTCTCGAAATTCACGTAGACCGGCTGGATCCTTGCGCCGACGCGCGTATCGTTGGCGTTCGCGCCGCCGGCGTTGTTGTAGGCGCGGTAGGAGATCTTATACCCGTCTTTCATCATCCGTTCGACGATATAGTATTTCCCTTCGCCGCGCAGCACGGCGCCGAATCTGCCGATCTCGTATTCGGGCGTGAGGTCGACGCCGACCGTCACCTTGAAGTCGCCCTTCGGCAGCACGTACTTCAGTTCGTTCTTCGACGCCTTTTCGTTGACTCTGCCCTGCGAGGAGGTCATGGCGATCTTTCCGTTCTCACCCAGCACGAAGGTCGGCATATTCGACGGATCGCCCGTCCGCTCGACGATCTCAAAGCACTCGTTGAGTTTCACGGGACAGGGATTGACGGTGACGGAGATCTCCGCCTTTACCTTTTCATCGGCAAGACTGGTGACCGTTACGGTCGCCTTGCCGTCCCTTTGCGGGAAGAGCCGTCCCTGCGCGTCGACCGTGACGACCGTTTCGTCGGAACTCTCGAAGCGCACGTCGGAGACGCGGATATCCTCTCCGGTAAGGGAGTAGATCACGCGGTCGCTGTATCCCGCGATCAGGGAGAGCGCGGGCGACGTGACGATCGAGGAGGGCGCGTATTTCCCGTTGTCCTTGATGAACTTGACGGCGTAACCGCCGAGTTTCATCATCGGATACTCCAGCACGTCGTTTTTGGTGACGCGGCGGACGGTCGTTTCGATCTCCTTTTCACCCGAGTCGCTGTAGATCACCGCGATATACGTACCGTCGTCCAGAAAATCGAGCGGCATTTTCAAACTCGTCTTCTGGGCGTTGGAGAGCGAAGCCGCGTACCAGTTCTCGCCCGAGCGGCGCGCGAGGGTCACGAAGTCGCCGACGATGCCGTCGATGAACCGGATATCGTCCCACGTCGCGGGCAGTTTCTGATAGAAGGAGATCCCTTCGAATTTCCGGTAATCCTCGCTGTCGCTCGCCATGCAGGGGATGCCAGACTCAAAAATGATATTGCACGCGAGCTGAGACGCCAGCGTGTTGTTCGAGGTCGGATAGAGGCGCGGCGTGATGTCGACCGGGCCGACGACGTTTCTCGTGTACGCCCAGACGACGGCGGTGTTCACCCAGAAGCCGCCGTACTCTTCGCCGTTCACCGCTTCGCGGTTGATGACGTTCGGATAGGTTTTCCGCTCGCCCGTGGGCTTGCCCGCGCCGTGGCAGTTGACGATCAGATGACATTCGGCGCAGAGTTCGTAGATCGCTTTGAAGCCCTCGAGGGTCGCCTGATCCTCGCTGTCAAAGAAGTCGGCTTTGATGCCCTTGATGCCCTTCGCCGCCCATTCGCGCAGGATCTCGCGCTCGGCGGGCGTGTCGAGGTCGTAGTATTTGACCCAGGCGATGAAGCCCACGCCCTTGCTCGCGGCGTAGGCGATCAGATCGTCGAAATAGTTGAAATAGCCGTCGTAGACCTTGCCCGCCTGCTTCGAGTTGGGCTGCCAGCCCTCGTCAAGGATCAGATATTTCCAGCCCATCTCGGACGCGAGGTCGACGTAGTCGCGGATGGTCTTTTCGGTGCGCTGTCCGGAGAAGCCCTCGGAGAGCCACATCCAGGCGGTCACGCCGGGTTCGACCCAGGAGAAGTCGCCGTCGGAAGCCGGCGCCAGTTTTTCGGTCATATCGCTCTCCACGACCGTTCCGATTGAGCCGACGATCCCGAAGCGCCAGGGCGAGGAGAAGTCGGTCCTGACGACCGTCTTATTGCCGTAGGAGACTTTCGGCGCGGCGGTCATGCCGAAAACGCCGTCCGAGACCGTCAACACCGAACCGAACATGCAGTCGCCGTAGAGATCCGCTTCGGAGAGCAGCATATATTTCCCCGATTTCGCGCCGGAAGCGCTCGCGACGTTGAAGAGCGCCGGGAAGCAGACGTACTGAGAGCGGTTCTTCATGACGCTCTCCACGGTGCTCATCGTATAGCCCGTTTCGTAGCAGAACGAGGAGGTGAGCGAGGAGATCATCTCCGCGTAGACGGCGCTCTTGGCGGGCACGGCGAAGGTGCCGGTCTCCTTGACGACCGTCAGTTCCCTTTCGCTTTTGTCCTTGGAACGGATCGCATAGCGGTAGGCGAAGCCGTCGTCGTACGCTCTGAAATACACGTCAAAATAGTAGAGATCCTTTTCGAACACCAGTACCGTTTCGTTGAAATGATCGCGCACGGTACTGCGTTTGCCGGAGATCGCGTGATAGGACTGATCGAACTCCGTCACCGGGATCTGCTTTGAGAAAATAAGGGCGTTGGAGAAGTCGCAGTCCTGCGTTTCAATGCCGATCGCCGAACGGTTCAGATACGTCAACCCTTCCCCGTCCTTCACGGAAAAGGACGCAGCCCCCTGTTCGTCAAGGAAGATCTCGGCGCTCAGATTGCCCGAGGGCGAAGAGATCGAAAAAGTCCGCGCCTCCGTCTGATCGATAAAGGAGATCGCAAGCGTTTTTTCAAGAATATCGCCCTTGTATTCGACTTTTACGGTCACGCGCACGACGCCGGCTTTTCTGCCCGTCAGCCTGCCGGCGGCGTCGATTGTCGCGACCGTCTCGTCAGAGGATGAAAAACTGATCTTTTCGGGCGTCAGCGCGCTGCCGCCGAGATTTTTGCAGACGACGGCAAGATCGACCGTACTGCCCGTCAGATAGACTTTTTTGTCGCTCGACACGGTCAATTCCGCCAGACGGTCGAGCATCGACGCGTCGCCGTAAAGGCGGGGCTCCGCCCAGGCGGAATGGTCGCCCGAATTGCCGCCGGCGTCGTCGGCGACGAGCTTGAGCGTCTTCGTGCCGGCGGGAAGCGGCACGGAGACCGGCAGCGCCGGATCGTTATAGCCGAGTACCGGGCTCTCGTACAGCATCACGTTGTCGGCGTACACCTGGAATTTGATGGACGTCGAGGTCGTCGCCTGGTTCGCGGAATTGCGGTCGGCGCCGACGGTGACCGTGAACACCGACGCGTTCAGCCCCGAAATATCGAAGGTCAGCGTCGATTTCGCGTGCGCGACGAATCCCTTTTCGTAAACCGTCACGCCGCCTTCCTCATTCATCATATCGATGACGCCGCCGTTCAGATCCTTGTTGATGCAAAGACTGCCCCAGCCGACCGTCGCGGTCTTCGGGTCAACTGTCGTCAGGTCGACGTACTCTCCGTCGGCTGAAGCGGCAAACGAACAAACGAGCGCCGCAAGAACGGTCAGCGCCGCGAGCAGCGCCGGCAGCCATAACGTTTTTTTCATAAAATGTTCCTCCCCGGTATGTATCAGATCAGATTTTTCTTGCGAAGATTTCTTAACAGTTTCAGAAGCGGTGCGCAGAGAAGGCACGCGGCGAAATTGCCCGCCATGTGCACAAGATCGAAGGGCAGCCCCGCGAGCAGATAGGCGCCGAAATGGGAAAAACTCCAGGTCTCTTTTCCGAAATACAGAAAATAGGACGCCGGCGCGCCCAGCACGCCGAACAGGATGCCGTGCAGCGCGCCTAAGAGCGGATAGACGATCATTTCCTTTTTTTCGGACAACTCCCGCGGCAGCAGCATCACCCACAGCCAGAGGATCAGCCAGATATAGGCGTACATGAACCAGGTGGAGAGAAAGAAGCCCTCGATGAGACCGTCGGCGATCACGAAGACGTAGATCGCATAGAGCGCTTTTACACGGTAGAAGCGCGTCAGAAGGATGATGAACATCGCGATGAGATGGATGTTGGGGAGCGCGTTCATCAGTTGGTCGGAAACGACCATCAGGGCGCCGAAGAGCGACAGCACCGCCAGGTCGCGCAGTTCGACGCGGTAATTCCTGCTCTTCATAATGCGGTGTACACGAAACTGTAAACGGAGCCGTCCTTCAGTTTCGTCGAATCCACGCCGTAGAGCGAATACTCGCCGTCGACGTACAGCGCCCAGTACGCGCCGTCTGTATCGGGATCGGCGCGCATACCGCACACCTCCGTCACGAAGGTGCCGTACTGCCCTCCTCTTCCCTCTATAAGGCGCTCGTCGCGCAGCGCGTCTCCGAGATACCGTCTGTCCGTCACGATCCCGTAAGTCCTCTCTTCGCCGCCCGCGTCCACGCAGACGAAACTGATCTTCACCGTCTCCCCCCGCTCTTCTTTGCCGCACGAGGGGCACAAAGAGAGCGCAAAGGACAGGACCAGCAGCAAAGATAGGCACCAAACCGTCTTTTTCATCGCCTGAACTCCCCTTGCCGGATCAGAAAGAACGCGCTCCCGCGGAGAACGCGGCGCGTTCTTTCCCTTGTTTATTATAATGGATACTTCGCGATTTGTCAAGAAAAAAGCGCCCGAAATAATTTCGTAAATTCTCAAAGTAAATGCAACAGTAGCAAAGGGTTGCGTTTAGTGTGAAAAATCAATGGCATTTAGTATGAGAAAAGAAGTGGAAAGAAGGAGAAATGGGATAAAAAAGCGAAACAAAGCTACAAAAGAGCGCAAGG
>JAFTCT010000066.1 GCA_017454525.1 Clostridia bacterium | reverse complement strand
TGGCGCAAATACGCCAAATGAAACACCCCCGGTATGTTTTTTACAACCCGGATACCGTTATTGCGGGATCAGATCGTGACCGATCGCCTGGATCTCGGTGATCGCCGCCCAGCCCTGCGAATCGGTCTTATCGGTCACGAACCCGGTGAGCTTCAGAGAGGAGGTCAGCACCGGATCAAAGGTGAACGACTGCGCGGAAGCGATCTTGGTCGGATTGACCGTGACGCTCGTGCCGTCCGAGAATTCGAAAACGACCGTCGAGAAGTAGGCGTCGTGCGAATTCGCTTTTCCGAAGCCGTCGGCGCGCAGATAGAGGACCACTTCGCTCAGCGTCACTTCCCTGCCGAAATCGATCGTGAAATAATCGGTCTTCTTCACGGTCGCCTTCGGACCCCAGGATTCGAGCGGATAATTCCCGTGTCCCTTGTTGGACGTATAGCCGTCGATCGCGTTGCGGGCGATGAACTGACCGCCGGCGTCGTAAATGTTGTTGCTCTCTGCGTGGGGAAGCCCGACCGATTTCGAAGCGTCGTCGTAGGGATTGACCGCCAGATTACGGTCGGTCGCCAGTTCCTCGTCCGTCGGCAGCGTAAAGGTGAAGGACAGCGCTTTCCCCGTGAACTGCGCGGGCATGAACACCGTCGAATTGGAAGCGAAGACGTAGGTGAACAGTCCGTCGGGCAGATAGACGATCGCTTCGCCCTTCATGCCCTGCGCCTTGACCTTCAGATAGTGTCCGTCGATCTTCGCCGTGACGGTATCGCCCGCCGCGGGCTTGACGTTCGCCGTGACCGTTACGGTCTCCTCGGCGGACTCGGTCACCTCATAGGATTTGGCGGTGATCTTCGCTTCGATCACGCGCGAGGCGACAGGCGTCGGGGTCGGCGTGGGGGTCGGCGTAGGAGTAGGTGTAGGAGTAGGCGTCGGCGTGGGCGTAGGTGTAGGAGTAGGCGTAGGTGTAGGTGTAGGTGTAGGAGTAGGAGTAGGCGTCGGGGTCGGCGTCGGCGTGGGCGTGGGAGTAGGCGTCGGGGTCGGCGTAGGAGTAGGCGTCGGGGTCGGCGTCGGCGTTTCGGCTGTCTGCGTTTCCGCCGTCGGCTGTGCGGGCGTTTCCGCGCAGGCGGCAGCCGCAAAGAGCATCAGCACCGCGATCAGCAGTGAAAGGACCTTTTTCATGTAGGAAACCTTCTTTCTCAAGTCGTCTTATGTGCACCGCGCGGCAAAAACGCCGCGCGTTTCGTTACCCGGATTATATCACACATTTCCCCCGCCGTCAAGGGACGCCCGCTTCTTTTCCTCTTCGCGCTTCATTTTCTTCATCAGGCGCAAAACGAAGGGGATCGAAATAAGGAACGCCGCCAGATCGGCGATCGGCTGCGCGCGGATCAGGCCTTCGCTGCCGAAGGCGAGCGAAAGAACGAACATCGCCGGAATGAGCGCCAGACCCTGCCGGGACATCGCCAGTACTGAGGCGCCGACCACGTTGCCGGTGGTCTGGAGCATCATATTGCTCATCACGATAAAGGAGGACAGCGGGAGCGAGAGCAGCTGCCACCTTAAGATGCGCACGGCGAGCGCGACGGTCTGCTCCCCCTTGCCGTCGCTGCCGCTCGCCTGTATGAAGGAGAGGATGCTCCTCCCGGCGAAGAAGAACGTGATCGCCATCGCCGACAGAAAGACGAGGGAGACGGCGACGCAGAAAAAATACGCGCGCTTCACGCGGTCGTATTTTCCGGCGCCGTAGTTGAATCCGCAGACCGGCTGAAAGCCCTGTCCGAAGCCGATCATCATCGACGCCGTGAACATCATCACCTTTGAAACGATGCCGAACGCCGCCTGGATCATATTCGGATCGGCTTCCGCCGCGACGATATTGCAGCAGTGCATGAGCGAAACGTTCATGAGCGAAGCCACGCCCTGCCTGCACAGCGAGGGGAAACCGCCGCGGAAGATCTCGAAAAGGTATTCCGCTCTGAACGTCACGTCCCTGATCGAAAAATTGATGTTGTCGCTGAAAAAGCGGCTGCACACGAGGAGCACGGCGAAGCTTACGCACTGACAGATCACCGTCGCCAGCGCCGCGCCGGTCACTTGCAGGCGCGGAACGAGCAGCGCGTCGAGCGCGACGTTGATGACGGCGCCGGACGCCAGTCCGATCATGGCGAAGGTCGCGTTGCCCTGAAAGCGGAGCTGATTGTTGAGGACGATCGATCCGCACATGACCGGCGCGCCCAGCAGGATGATCCGCATATAGTCGGCGGCGAAAGAAAGAGACGTCTCGTCGCCCGCGCTCCCGCAGAGCATCGCCAGCGGCCGCAGGAAAACCGTGCCGAACAGCAGGAGCAGGAAACCGGCGCACACCGCGCCGAAAAAGCCGGTCGCCGCCATTCTGCGGCACCGCTCGACGTCGCCCTTCCCCATCGTGCGCGAGATGTAATTGCCCGAACCCTGACCGAAGAAGAAGCCGGTCGCCTGGATGATGTTCATCAGCGCGTACGCCACCGTGACGGCGGCGGTCGCCCGCACGTCCTTCAGCTGCCCCACGAAATAGGTATCCACGAGGTTGTACAGGGTGGTGACCAGCATACTGATCATCGTCGGGATCGCCAGTCTGACGATGAGCGGACGCAGAGGGGCGGTCGTCATCCGTGTGATCTTTTCCTGCTGTTTGAGTTCGTTTGCTCCCATAGTTCTCAATACCCTCCGGCGGCGCCGGAATTCAGTTCTCCGTGAGTTTTTTCGCGGCTTCCTCTTCGCGCAGCGGCTCGATGATCGGCAGAAGATCGCCGTTCAACTGATCGTCGAGCGTATAGAGCGTCAGTCCGATGCGGTGGTCGGTCACCCTGCTCTGCGGATAGTTGTAGGTGCGGATCTTCTCGCTGCGGTCGCCGGTGCCGACCTGCGCGCGGCGTTCGCCCGAGATCGCGTCCTCCTGCTTTTTCGATTCGATATCATAGAGCTTCGCGCGCAGCAGTTTCAGAGCCTTATCCTTGTTCTTGAACTGGCTTCTTTCCTCGTCGCATTCGACGACGATGCCGGTGGGCTTATGCGTCAGGCGAACGGCGGATTCGGTCTTGTTGATGTGCTGACCGCCCGCGCCCGAGCTCTTGCAGGATTCAAAAACCAGGTCCGACGGATCGATACGCACCTCCACTTCATCCGCCTCCGGCAGAACGGCGACCGACACGGTCGAGGTCTGGATGCGCCCCTGGCTCTCGGTCTTAGGCACGCGCTGAACGCGGTGCACGCCCGATTCGAATTTGAAATGCGCGTAGGCGCCCTGACCCGAGACCAGAAAATCGATCTCGCGGTAACCGCCGAGCTCGGTCGGCGTTTCCGACATCTTTTCGAGTTTATAGCCCATACGGTCGCAGAACATCCCGTACATCCGGAAGAGGTCCGCCGCAAAAAGCGCCGCCTCCTCGCCGCCCGCGCAGGCGCGCAGCTCGACCACGACGTTCTTACCGTCGTTCGGATCGGGCGGGATGAGCAGAACGCGCAGTTCTTTTTTCAGCTGTTCCTCCGCCGCCCTGCTCTCCTGCAGTTCCTCTTTCGCGAGAAGCGCAAGATCGCCGTCGGCGCCGTCGAGCAATTCCAACGCCTCCTTCTGACGTTCAAGCGCGCGAAGGTATTCAGCGTACTTTTCGCAGAGCGGCGTCAGCGCGCCGTATTCCTTCATCAATTCCATGTATTTCCGGCTGCCGGGCGGCACTTCCCCGCCCGCGAGCATCGCGCCGAGTTCCTCATAGCGCGCGTACGCAGCCTTCAGTTTTTCGGTCATACAGAACGATCGGTCCTTTCGCTTTGTTCAGACGGTCAGTTTTGAGAAGACTTCGCCAACCGGTTCCCTGATCACAAGGTCGCACGAGCTGTCCGCACCGGTCTCGGTCTTATTGACGATCACGAGGTGCTTTCCCCTGAAATAGCGGATCAGCCCCGCCGCCGGATAGACCGAAAGCGAGGTGCCGGCGATGATCAGCATATCCGCCGTCCGCAGATCGTGGATCGCCGCGTCCACCACGTCGTCGTCGAGCATCTCGCCGTACATCACGACGTCGGGACGGATCAACCCGCCGCAGGTACAGCGCGGGTAATCGGTATAGGGCGGCACTTCCTCCGGCTTATAGCGTTTACAGCACTTCACGCAGTAATTGCGCTTCACCGAGCCGTGCAGCTCGTGCACGGTCCTGCTGCCCGCCGCCTGATGCAGTCCGTCGATGTTCTGCGTGATCACCGAGCGCAGTCTGCCCTTTCTCTCCATTTCCGCGAGCTTGACGTGGCAGGCGTTCGGACGCGCGTCCGGGCAGACGAGTTTATCCCTGTAGAATTTGTAAAACTCCGCCGGATGCTCCAAAAGAAAATCATGGCTCAGTATCGTCTCGGGCGGATAGTCGTACTTCTGATTATACAGTCCGTCCACGGAGCGG
Organism: Clostridia bacterium; assembly: GCA_017454525.1. Lineage (GTDB taxonomy): Bacteria > Bacillota > Clostridia > Oscillospirales > CAG-272 > UBA11512. Next base: position 9,646 of record JAFTCT010000066.1, on the reverse strand, counting down.
AAATCGGGGATCCCGCTCTCGGTCGATACGCCGGCGCCCCCGAAAAAGACGATCGACCCGCTCTCATTTACGAGTTTTTGAAGTTCTTCGGTCTTTCCCATTCTCTTTTTTCTCCTTTTGTTTTCCTGCCGCCGTCCGGTTTTTTTCGTCTTTTTTTACCGGATCGCGCTTTCTCTTGGCTCCGCCGCTTCCGGCGGAAGACGGTTTCCTTGCCGGCGCGCCGGGCTTCCGCCCGGGCGCTTCCCTTCTCTCGGGCGGCACGAGGCAGTGCGGACCGTATCCGATCAGGTCGGCTCTTCCCGCCTTGACAAGCGCCCGCCTGACCAGCGGCGCGTTCTCCTTTTTCCCCCATTGCAGCAGTGCGCGCTGCATACGTTTTTCCTCGTAATCGGTGGTGACGAAGACCTTTTTCCCGGTCAGCGGGTCAAGACCCGTATAGTACATACAGGTCGATACCGTGCCGGGCGTCGGATAGAAATCCTGCACCTGTTCGGGCGAATACCCGCTCTTCTTCAGGTAGAGCGCCAGCTCGACGGCGTCCTTCAGCGTACTGCCGGGATGGCTCGACATCAGATACGGGACCAGATACTGCTCCTTGCCGACTTTTTTCGTCAGCGCGAAATACTTCTCCCGAAAAGCGTCGTAGACCCCGACGGGCGGCTTGCCCATACAGGCGAGCACCCCGTCGCAGATATGCTCGGGCGCGACCTTCAGCTGACCGCTGACGTGATCGCGCACAAGCTGCGTGAAGAAAGAGTCGTCACGATCGTACATCAGATAGTCGAACCGGATCCCCGAGCGCACGAAGACCTTCTTCACGCCCTTCACCGCCGCGACGCGCCTCAACAGTTCGGCGTACTCGCTGTGATCGACCTTGAGATTGGGACAGGGCTTCGGCGCGAGGCACCGTCTGTCCGGACAGACGCCATGCGCGATCTGCTTGTCGCAGGCGGGATATCTGAAATTCGCCGTCGGACCGCCGACGTCGTGGATATATCCCTTGAAGCCGGGCATCGACGAGATCTCCTCCGCCTCGCGCACGACGCTCTCCATACTGCGCGACCGCACGGCTCTGCCCTGATGAAAGGAGAGCGCGCAGAAATTGCAGGCGCCGAAGCAGCCGCGGTTATGGGTGATCGAGAACGCCACCTCGTTGATCGCGGGAACGCCTCCGTCCTTCTCGTACATCGGGTGGACGGCGCGCGTAAAGGGCAGCGCGTAGACCCGGTCGAGTTCCTCCCGCTCGAGCGGCGGCGCCGGCGGATTCTGCACGAGTTTTTTCGCGCCGTAATGCTCTACGATCGCCTTGCCGTAGACCGCGTCCTGATTGCGGTACTGTACGCCGAAAAACGACGCGTACGCGGCGCGGTCGGTTTTCAGCACGTCGTAATCCGGACCGTCGATCTCCTCAAAATGAACCTTGTCGCCGCCGTCGCACAAATAGACCGTTCCGCGCACGTCGCGGATCTTCTTGACCGGCACGCCGCGGTCGAGCAGCTGTGCGACGCGCAGGATGCTCTTTTCCCCCATACCGTAGGAAAGGATATCGGCGCGCGCGTCGACAAGGATGCTTCTTCTCACCTTGTCCGACCAGTAATCGTAATGCGCGAAGCGGCGCAGAGACGCCTCCAGACCGCCGATCACGATCGGCACGTCGCCGTACGCCTCCCGGATCCGGTTGCAGTAAACGATCACCGCCCGGTCGGGACGGAAGCCCGTTTTTCCGCCGGGCGAATAGTAGTCATAGGTGCGCTTTTTGAGCGCGACGGTATAGTGCGCGACCATCGAATCGATGTTTCCCGCGCTCACGAGAAAGCCGAGACGGGGTCTGCCGAACGTCCTGAAAGCGTCGGCGGACCGGTAGTCGGGCTGCGGCAGGATCGCCACGCGGAAGCCGCCGTGCTCCAGCACGCGCGAAATGATCGCCGTGCCGAAGGACGGATGATCGACGTAGGCGTCGCCCGTTACGTATACGAAATCCGGCGCGTCCCAGCCGCGCGCTCTGCACTCTTCCATTGTCACGGGCAAAAATTCTTTTCCGATCACCGTTCGTTCCAGCACCTTCCCGCCGCCTGAAGGCGGCTTTTGACGTATCCATTTTACAACAAATTCCCTTCAATGTCAAGGGATAGAAAGAAGAAGGCGCCGAGAAGAGACAAAAAAACGCGTCAAGAGAAAACGCGTATGGACGGCAAAAGAAAAAAGGGGGTGTTTCATTTGGCGTATTTACGCCAAATGAAACAGCCCCTTATCCTGTCGGAAGAAACCGCCTGAAAACGCGTCAGCGCGCTTTCCTTCCCTCGCGCTGCAGAAGATACTCCTCGTACACGCGCTTGAACAGGCGGTACTCCCTGTCGCTCATGCAGTATCCGTTCTCGGGCGTGCCGTCGCTGCGGTGCGGATACGGAAAAAGACGCAGACCCGCGCAGTAATGGCGCACGACGGTATCGCGGCGCAGAGCGAACTGCTCGTTATAGATCTCCGGCAGCAGACACAGCGGCTTGCCCGCGTAGTTGACGGCGTCGGCAAACGGCCGGTGCACGCGGTATTCCGTCAGCACACGCCTCGCCGCGGCGAAAAAGCGCTCCTTCCGCGCTTCGCCGAGATCTATGAGCAGAACGCCGCAGTTGACGTAATCGGTGCGGCAGAAGAAACTGCCCCAGAGGTCGCGCACGCCGCCGAGCGCCCGCCCCTTCAGATCGCAGTCGAAAAGGCGTCCGGCGTCCCCGCAGAAGAGCGCGCTCCTGTCGAGGTACAGGATCCTTCCCTCCTCTTTTCCGACGTCCGCGAGCAGCGGCAGAAGCGCGTAGGGGTCTTCGGTATCCTTCACGGAAGTCAGAGCGGAGAGCAGTTTTTCAAGAGGGGACGTCATGTCGGCGAGCGCGAGGGTGCTGCCGTCGTCCCTGCGCTCGAGCAGCGCGCGCAGATAGTTCGCCTTCTGTTCGTCCACCGGCCGCCCGAGCGGGTGATCGAGCGCCGCGGTATAGACCGTGACGGTGATCGGGCGTTTCGTGCGGCGCATCGCGGAAAGCGCCGAAAAAAGGATCCCGTCGTAATCCTTGTCGCCGCCGCAGTAAAGAAGATGGATGCGGTCCAAGATCGTACTCATTCCTTTCTTTCCGGAAAATGTATCCATCAAAAGTATGCGTACGCGCTTCTCTTTTCATTCACGAAAAGCCGAAAAAACCGCATCCGTCCCGTTATCCGTTCCGTTTTTCCTTCAGATACCCGTCGATCTCCTCCGCCGCCTTCTTCCCCGCGCCCATCGCGAGGATGACCGTCGCGGCGCCCGTGACGGCGTCGCCGCCCGCAAAAACGCCGGGGCGCGAGGTGCCCGTCTCGCCCTCTTTGATCACAAGGCAGCCCTTTTTTGTCCGTCTCGAGCCCCGCGGTCGTCTGCTTGATCAGCGGATTGGGCGACGTGCCGATCGCCATGATCAGGGTGTCGCACGCCATATCGTATTCCGATCCCCGGACCTCGACCGGGCGGCGCCTGCCGCGCTCGTCGGGCTCCCCGAGTTCCATGCGGATCACGCGGACGCCCCGCACTCTGCCGGCTCTCGTATCCTTTCGGTCTTCGTTCTCATACCCGAGGATCTCCACGGGATTGCGAAGCAGACAGAACTCCACGCCTTCCTCTTTTGCGTGTTCGACCTCTTCTTTTCTGGCGGGCAGTTCCCGCTCGCCGCGGCGGTAGACGATCTTCACGCCCGAAGCACCCATACGAAGCGCCGTGCGCGCCGCGTCCATGGCGACGTTCCCGCCGCCGACGACCACCGTTTGCCCCAAGGGCGAAACCGGCGTCGCCGCCCCCTTCTCGTAAGCCCGCATGAGATTGACGCGCGTTAAGAATTCGTTCGCGGAATACACCCCGCAGAGCGATTCGCCGGGGATGCCCATAAACGAGGGAAGCCCCGCGCCCGTGCCGATGAACACCGCTTCGAAGCCGTTTTCAAAGAGCTCGTCGACGGTCAGCGTTCTGCCGATCACCGTGTTCTTTTCGATTTTTACGCCCCGCGCCGTCAGACGCCCGATCTCGGCTTTCACGATGCTCCCTGGCAGCCGGAATCCGGGGATCCCGTAGGTCAGCACGCCGCCCGCCTCGTGCAGCGCCTCGAAGACCGTCACCGCGTATCCCTTTCCGGCAAGCGACGCCGCGCAGGCGAGTCCCGACGGTCCGGAACCGATGACGGCGACTTTCCTGCCGTTCGTTTCTCTCTTCTCTTCCCGCGGTCCCTCGACGTGCGCGTCGGCGGCGTAACGCTCCAGACGTCCGATCGCGACCGGCTCGCCCTTTATCCCGCGCACGCATTTGCTCTCGCACTGGCTCTCCTGCGGACAGACGCGCCCGCAGACGGCGGGCAAAGACGACGACTCGAGGATCACCCTGTACGCGCCCTCGCAGTCGCCGCTCTTCAGATGACGGATGAACCGCGGGATCGCGATCCCCACGGGACATCCGGACACGCAGGGACTGTTCTTGCAGTCAAGGCAGCGTGCCGCCTCGTTTATCGCCATTTCGGCGGTGTAGCCGGTCGCGACCTCGCCGAAATCGCGGACGCGCTCCTTCGGATCGCGCGTCGGCATCGGCGTTTTTGACGTTTGCGTATTGGGCATCATTTCACCCCCTCAAAGAGTCTGCAGGCTTCCTCGCGTCTGCGCGCTTCCTCTTCCCTGTACTGACCGGAACGGGCGATCGCTTCGTCGAAATCGACTTCATACCCGTCGAAATCCGGTCCGTCGACGCAGGCGAAGCGCATTTTTCCGCCGACCGTCAGCCGGCAGCAGCCGCACATCCCGGTCCCGTCGATCATGATCGGATTCATCGACACGACCGTTCGGATCCCGTAGGGACGGCAGGTCTCCACGGCGTATTTCATCATCGGCAGCGGACCGATCGCGATCATACAGTCGTATCCGCCCTTTTCGAGCGCTTCCTTCAGCGGCAGAGTCACCAGCGCCTTTCTTCCGGCGCTTCCGTCGTCGGTGACCAGATCGAAAAGATCCGAGCAGGCGGCAAAATCCTCTTTCAGGATCACCAGATCCTTGTTTCTGAAGCCGACGATCGAATGCACGAATTTCCCTTCTCCGTGCAGTTTTTCCGCGACCGGCAGCGCGATCGCCGTGCCGACGCCGCCCCCCACGACCAGCGCCCTCCGGATATTCTCCGTGACGGTGGGGCGCCCCAGCGGACCGACGAAATCCTCGATGTGATCGCCGGCTTCCTTGCGCGCGAGCCGCATCGTCGTCGCGCCGACCGCCCCGAAAATGATCTTCACGCTCCCCCTCGCGCGGTCCTGACCCGCGACCGTCAGAGGAATGCGTTCGCCGTCGGCGTCAACGCGCAGTATAATGAACTGCCCCGCCTGCGCGCTCCTTGCGACAAGGGGCGCGTCGATCTGCATCTCTATGACCGAGGGCGCGAGCGTTTTTTTCTCAAGAATTCTGTACATGGTTTTTGACCTTCCGTAAAGTAGTTCCGGCGGTATTATACCGCAGTCGCGGCAAAAAATCAATAGATATCGGGTCGAAAGACTTGCTTTTTTCTTCAAAGCGTGGTAAAATGATCAGGAATGCAGAAAAATCGGAGTAACTTGACATGCTTGAACTGTTCGGCGGCCTTTTCATGGCGCTCGGCGGGAATATTCCCGGCGTATCGGGCGGTACGATCGCCTTTCTCATGGGGTTTTACGACGACCTCATCGGGTCGATCAACGCCTTCGTTTCCAGACTCGGCGAAGACGGGAAGAACAAACGCAAAAAGGCGTTTTTCTTTCTTCTGCGTCTTCTCGTCGGCTACGTTGCGGGGCTCGTCGCCGGCGCCTTTCTCATCAATAAAATCTTTGAAGCGCACATCTACCGCGTGAGTTCCTTTTTCATCGGGATCACGCTCGCTTCCGTCCCGGTCGTCGCGTATGAAGAGCGCAAGACCCTGCGGGAACGGCCGTCCGCGGCGCTGTTCATCCCCGTGGGGATCGCCGTGATCGTCGGGATCACCCTGCTCTCCAAAGCCGGACTGCTCGCGGGCAGCTCGGGCTGGGTGCAAATCGCCCTCGCTTTCCCCGCGGGACTGCTCGCCGCCTGCGCGATGATCCTTCCCGGCGTATCGGGCGCCGCGATCTTCTATGTGTTCGGACTGTACCTTCCGATCAATCAGGGGATCGAAGAGTTTGTCAGATTTTTTGTTTCGCTTTTCACTCCCGAGAAGCAAACGCTCTCCGCGGACACGGTCCTGCTTCTCTGCTCCGTAGGCGTCGGGGCGATCGCGGGTCTGCTCTGCGTGATCAAGGGAGTCAGGTGGCTGCTGGCGCACAGACGTCCGCAGACGGTCTATACCATTCTGGGTCTGATGATCGGATCGGTCTATTCGATCTGGGTCGGACCGACCATTCTCAAGGTCCCGCAGGCGGAAATGACCTTTTCGACCTTTTCTCTTCTCTTCTTTGCGCTCGGGATACTGGTCATCGCCCTGTTCGAGACCGCAAAGGTCCTTATCACGGCGAAACGCAAAAAATAACGCTTCCGTATTGACAAAATACGGCAACAATGGTAGTATGAAAATAGCAGACGTCTGCGTAAAAAAACACAAAAGGAGGATCCGCTATGCTTCCCGCCGCTTTCAGTTTCTCGGAAAAACTCAAATCCTGCAATCTCCGTTTCACGCACAATGAACCCGAAGAGGACCGCAAAGAACATATCCGTATCAGTTTTGACGGCGACCACGGCAATACCATCACGCTGATCTATATCTTCGATCCCGACGGAACGACGGTCAACATCAAAGTCTTCTCGGTCTGCAAGGTGCCTTCCGCCAAACTCATGGATATGTACGTACTGATGAACGAACTCAACTATGAATACCGCTGGATCAAATTCTTCATCGACAGCGACGATGAAGTCACCGTATCCGACGACGCCGTCATCGAACCCGCAACGGCGGGCGAAGAGCTGTTCGAGCTGATGCAGCGCTTCTTAAACATCATCGACGAAGTGTATCCGCGCATCATGAAGGTGGTCTGGGGCTGAACGATGACTTTCAGACTGATATGCACGGTCAATCCCCGCGACGTTTTGAAAAGCGATATGAACGGAGGCAAATCTCTGCTCACCAGTTTCGTTGAGGCGATCCTGAACGTCGCGCCCGCAGAAATAACCAAGGAAAACCAGACCTATAACACGGTATCGTTTCTGATCCGTTCCGAAAAGATGCCCGACAGAACGGTATACGTCGAAGCGGCGAAAAAGGTCGCCGAATCCTTAAAAGTCAAAGAGGCGGATATCACGATCGTTACCGCAAACGACATTGCGGACGACGGTGCGGACGGCGGCGATAAGGAAATTGAAGATACGACCGTCAAGGAAAATCCGGTGATCAAGGAGATCGATGAGTTGATGTCCTCGCTGTTCACAGACAGCAAGGAGGACGAAGAAATCTTCGGCGACGAAGAAGACAAGTCCGAAGACGGCACAGAAAATCAGCCCGAAGACGGCGAAGACGAAGACGGCAAGAAGGGCTCCTCCGAATATGACGCGATCGTCGATATGGTCGGCGTCGACGAGATCAAAGCGTGGGCGTCACAGATCAATCACATCACGCCGGACGCAAACAACGCAAGGGCGCTGCTTGCCGCTGTCACCGGAATGTCCTATCTGCTCGCGATCGATCCCGGAAACGGATGCTCCTCCATTCTTCAACGAATGGGCAACATGCTGGCGTCCAAACTCTCGAGAAACGCCGAGATCCGCGAGGTCACGCCCGAGCCCGATGAAAAACGGGAATGGGAAGAATTCGAAAAATCAATCAGACAGACGTTCTTCCCCGGAGGAAGCAGCAAGTTTTACGTTCTCGGGATCCACATGGATCACTACCTCTCGAAAACGGGCGCCGAACAGTTCACAAAGATCCTGCGGAGTCTGAAGAAAACGGAAAATCAGGTCGTCGTCTTCATCGTTCCTTTCCTTGAAGACGCCGAACTGAAAAAGATCAGGAACAACATCGACGACGTGATCCCCTGCAGACTGCTGCGCGTCCGTCCCTTCTCCGAAAACGAGTTCCTCTGCCTTTTCGACAAAACCATCGGCGGCTACGGCATGAAGCTGTCCGAGGACTGCAAAGACCTTCTTCTCAAGAAGATCTCCTACGAAAAGAGCGACGGCAGGTTCTACGGGATCGAGACCGTCAAAAAGATCTGTGAAGAGATCCTATACGAGAAGTTCGCGCAGGGCCGCGCGTCCGACACCGTCACGAAAGAGGACGTTGAGGCGATCCTGCCAGACGAGCATAAAAGCGACGAACTCTCCGGCGCGGAACAACTCGACCGGCTGATCGCGCTGAAGGATGTCAAAGCGCGCATCAAGGAGATCTGCGCCACCATCACCTGGGAAAAGCAGCACACGCCGGAAGCGCGCCGTTCGATGCACATGATCTTCTCCGGTTCTCCCGGCACCGGCAAAACCGCCGTTGCAAGGATCGTCGGTAAAATGCTCAAGGAAACGGGCGTGCTCAAGCGCGGCGAATTCTATGAGGTATCGCGCAAGGATCTTGTCGGCAGTTACGTCGGGCATACCGCGCCGAAAACGGCGAACGCCTGCCGCATGGCGTACGGATCGGTCCTCTTTATCGATGAAGCGTACGCTCTGGCGAACGGATCGGAACGCGACTTCGGACCGGAAGCGATCAGCACCCTGATCGCTGAAATGGAAAACAACCGTTCAAAGCTCATCGTCATCTTCGCGGGCTACGAGGACGAACTGCAGAAGCTCTTCGAAATGAACCCGGGGCTTCGCGACCGCATTCCCTATCACCTGTATTTCCCGAACTATTCGCGCGAGGAACTGAAGGAGATCTTCTTTACCATGATCCCCGGATCGTTCCGGTACGACGACGATTTCCGCAGATCCGCGGAAGAGTATTTCGCAAACCTTTCGGACGAGATCGTGAACGACGATCACTTCAGCAACGCGCGCTTCGTGCGCAACATTGCGGAGCGGGTGATCTCCAAGGCGACTCTGCGGCTGGCGGACGTCGAGGGCGAAGAAGCGAACAAACTCGCCGCCAGCGACTTCGAACTCGCCGTATCCGACGCGGAGTTCAAAGGACTCTCCAAGAAAAAACATACGGCGCGGATCGGATTCTGAGCCGTGAGAGACTAATAAAACGGAAAAGGGGCGTTTCGTTTTGCGCGGCAGCGCAATGCGAAACACCCTTTGTATTTTCCGAAGGAAAAATACAACTCGTTCCAAAGGAACGAATATAACTCGTTCCAAGGGAACGCATATAACTGATAGACCGTAGGGACTCTGAACCCGCGCTTCGCCAAACCGGAAACTCATTTTACGCAGACTCTGCGAAGCGCCAGGAGATTTTTGCGCGCGGGCGCACGCGCGCGCAAAAACTCGGGGTTCGAGTCGCACAACTCTATCGATGAACAGGGGGAATGGCTGAAGCCATTCCCCCTGTTCATGGTGGAGACGTAGGGACTCGAACCCAAGACCTCTCGGATGTGAACCGAACGCTCTAACCAGCTGAGCTACGCCTCCATGCCCGGATAGTATCGTATAAAAACGCCGGTTTGTCAAGTCTTTTTTTGATTTTTTTATATTTTTGTGACCGGCTCCGTCTTTCCCGGCAGAAAAAGGGGGTGTT
>JAFTCT010000065.1 GCA_017454525.1 Clostridia bacterium | reverse complement strand
TATTTTAATAATTAATTCTAAATTAATAAATAAATAATTTTATTGTTTAGTCTACAGTAGATAAAATTTTTGAAAGTTTTTTAGATTTTTTCGATGCTTCTCTAATTTCATTAAACATTCTGTTATCAATTTTCACCATTTCATGTTTAGGTAAAAAAAAGACAGCAGCTTTTTTAATAAATTCTCTCATACTAGAGCCACCATAAACCAAAAGCATTTCAGAGTTTAATGGTAAAATTTGATTAATTCCAGTTCTAAAAGAAATTTCAGCTCTATTGTTATACTCAACTCTATGCCATCCTAAAGCAAGCTTTCTAAATTCTAAGCATTCTAAAGCATCTGAGAAATTATTATTTTTCTCTGCAATTTTGCCCAAAATACCAAAAATTAAACACCCCCAAGAAGTTTAAAATATTACGCCCATTCGATTTCAATGGAAGTAATGTACAGCGCGCCGTTACTGGAGCGGAAACCGATGTAAGTATAGTCTCCTTCGACTGTAACGGTGCCGTCGGCGTTGATCGATCCGATTTTCGTTCCCTGTTTATTACTGTCGTAAAGATCGGTCGCGTCGGTATACGCGGTGTTGCTGCCGTATATATCGAGTGTATTCGAGCCGCTTTCAAACTTAACGGTGATCGAAACGACTTTGCCGCCGGTAGTGGTAGTCACGATACCGGAATTGCTGTTCTTGGAGCGCAGCTGGATAGCGCCGCCGGTTGTCTTTGCGGACTGTCCGGCATATACTGCGTCGGAAGTTGCGCTGACGTTTGCAAAATTTGTGTAAGTCGTGGATGCCGCTGCGAACAGAGCCGCAGTCAGCGTATCCTTGACGGCCTGCGCGGGATCGTTGCCCTGCTGGGGCGCTTTCAACTTGACGGTGAACGTCTTGTTCTGGACCGTTTCACCGATCGAGAGCGCCGCGGTCACGGTGACAGTCACGTCGCTGTCCGTGAAGGTGAGGGTGTTGTTGATCGCAACAACGCCGCCGGTAAGGGTAACCATTTCGTTATCGGACGCCCAGGTGATCGCAACGTCGGCGTAGGTCGTGCCGACGGAGGGAAGAACGGTGCCGTTCTCGATCACGACGTTCAGCGCGTCGTATTCCGCCTGAACCTTTTCGGCGTCGGTGACTGTCGGCGTGGTCCCGCCCTGATTTGCGTCTTCGTCGCCGTAAGTGATCTCGAAGGAGACGATCCTTGCCTGCGTGGTTCCGACGGTGAAGGTCACGCTGTCGGCGTTGCCGGTCCAGGTACCGACTACGCTGTCGCAGGAATAGCCGTCAAGCGTCATGGAGCCCGTATAGCCGGTTCCGGCAAAGTTCAGAACGATCTTGGTGATCTTCTTGGTTCCCGAAATGGTAATGGTATTGCCGCTGTACGCTCTGATCGCCGTGCCGGTCGTATAATACTTAGGCGCATTCGTGCCGTTCGCTTTGTCGTAGGTGATCGTTACGACGCTGTCAGCAGTAATGGTCTGGACCTCTTCCGCATTCGCATAGCCCAGATCCCCGGAGACGACAACCACAGTCGTTACTGCCTGCGCAGAAGGCGCTTTCAGAACGACGGTGAAGGTCTTGGTCATTTCGGCGTCGTTCAGCCAGAGCGTTGCGGTGACGGTGACGGTGACGTCCTCGTCGCCCGCCTGCAGCGTGTTGTTGATCACGACAGCGCCGCTGTCGACGGCTACCATCGCATTGTTGGATTCCCAGTCGATGGCAACGTCGGTATAGGTCGCGCCCGTGGTCGGAAGAGCGGTTCCGTCGGCGATAGTGACATTAAGCGCATCTTTTTCCGCTTCGACCTTCTGTTCGTCGGTCAGCTGCGCGGCGGCGTCGATGCTGTCAAGCGTGCAGTTCTTGTCGAACTCGATCGTGCCGCTGTAATTCTTGAGCGTGCCGGTCACGGTGATGGTGTCGCCGACCTTGATGACTTCAACGCCTTCGCCCGCGGTGATGGCGCTGCCGTTCTTCATGCGGTAGCACTGAATCGGTTTGTCCGTCCTGTCGGCGACAGCGATGACGACGGTGACGTTTCCGTACTGCGCGCTGTATGCGGTGGTGATCTCGGTGATCACGCCCTGCAGCGTCTTCTGTTCCGCAAGGGAAGCGCCGGGAGCAAGAGCGTACGCCGCGTCGACGATATCCTGCATAGTTTCTGTGTGACCCGCAGGAACGAGACTGACGTTGAATTCTTTGGACAGCGTCTCCGTTCCGTCGGTCGCGGTGACGGTCACGGTGATCTGCGTCGCAGCGGTGACGTCGCCGAAGGTCAGGGTGCCGTTGTCGATCACGACGGGCGCGTCGCCTTCAGCGACAGCCGCGGCGTACGTGAAGGTCACGTCGGGATACTGATTGCCCGCGGCGGGCGTAACGGCGTCGCCGGGGTTGTAGGTCTGTTCAAGGGTGATCGCATCGAGAGCCGCGGGAACGTTGCTCGTCGATTTCACGATCGCGGAGCAGACGCATCCCTGATCGAATTCGATCGTGCCCTTGTAATTCTTGAGCGTACCGGTCACGGTGATCGTGTCGAAAAGTGCGAGTCCGGAAATATCGACGGCGGGCGTCGTATCCGTTGCCGCCGCACCCTTCAGGCGGTAGCACTGGATCGGCTTGTTCTCTCTGCCGGCGACCGCGATGGTGACGGTGATATTTTCGTACTGTGTGCTGTACGCGGTTCCGATATCGACGATCTTGCCGGTCAGCGTCTTGTTTTCAAGCGTACCGTCGGTAAGAGCGTACGCCGCGTCGACGATCTCGGCGGGCAGTTCGTCGTCCACGCCGAAGGAAACGTCCTCGGCTTTGCCGACGAGCCCGTCGATCGGAGCGCCGGTCACGCTTCTGCCGGTGACTGTGACGTCGATCGTGTAAAGACCCTGCGGTACGCCGTAGACCGTCAGACCGAAGATGTATACGTCGGGAACGTCAACGTATTCGACGTTCTGGGTCAGCGCGGTGTTCTGGTCGGTCGCAGCGATATCCTTCAGCGAGGAAAAGACCTTCGTAAACGCCTTGTGAAAGCTGTTTACGGGATTGCTTTTGTCGCTTCCGTAGGGATATACTTTGACGTCCATATCCAGGAATTCCATATCGTCGATCTTGTCCTTGGCGACAAAACCGATGACTGTAAAGCAGTCCACGGTTGCCTGGGTGTCGGGATCAACGTACTCGCCGACCACGGCTTTCGTGTGCGCGCCGACAGGCGGGGTATCGGCGGATGCGATGAGCGCCGTCACGGGGATCATTCCAATCACCATGAGGGCAGTCAGAACAAATGCGATGATTTTTTTCATGGTAGTTCTCCTTATTTCATTTTGATAAACAATACCGGTTCAATTATAGTTGATAAACCGTTTTTTGTCAAGATAAAAATATAAAAATAGCAGGAGTTTCTTTCAAAAAATCCGTAAAAATCCGAAAAAGCCGAACCGCAAAACGGTCACGGAAGAAACGCCCGACGCGGCGTGTCAATCGTTGACGTCGCTGAGTTTCAGTTTTCCGATCTTCCGGAGCGCGATGACGTTGACGATCGCGGCGAAAAGAAGCGTGATCGCAGCCGAGATCGCAAGGGCGGGAAGATTCGGCGTACGGATGAGCTGCAGTTCCGCCCGCTCGAGCGAAACGATCGCGTTGTACGCGGTCAGACAGCCCATTCCCGCGCCCAGAAGGATCCCCAGAACCGTGGTGATGATATTCTCTCTGAGGACGTACGCGACGGTTTCGCGCAGCGTAAAGCCGTTGACGCGCATGATCGTCAGTTCGCGCTTCTTTTGGTTGATCTGGATCTTGACGAGATTGAGCAGAACGACCGCCGCCATGATCGCCGCCATCACGGTCATCAGGATCACGACTTTATCGAGCGATTCGACGACGGGGCGGTATTTCCCGCGAAGTTCAAAGGAGTCTGTGATCGAAACGAATCCCTTGACGTTTTTGAGTTTTTTCGCCATTTCTTCCGAGGTCTCATTTCCGTTTTTCACCAGAAACGCGTTTGTCCGGGCGTCGCCGAAGACCGCTGCGGCGTAATCCCGCGAGAGGAAAACGCCTTTTCCCGCATAGTTTTTATAGACCTCCGAGACCGTTACGTCACGGTAGACGCCCTGCGCGTCGAGGATCGAGAGGTGATCTCCCACCGACAGCGCGTAATGATCCGCAATGCCCGAGGTGATCGCGACACCGCCGTCGGAGATCCTGCGTTCGGTCTTTTTCTCGTTGTCACAGAGGCGGTAGAAGGTCGGCAGAGCGTCGGGATCGCAGGCGAAGACCTGAACCGTTTCATGGGCGTCGCCGATCCGCGCCAGCGTTCCGCTGTAGTATATTTTCGTGTAGGTACAGCCGGCGCCGTCGAGCACTTTTTCGATATCGCCCTCAACGGTCTTGCTGTCCTCCGGCAGGTATTCGAGCAGTCCGTCATAGCGGATGATTCCGCCGAACTGTTCGTCGATCACGTTTCCGAAGGTGAATTTCAGCGCAAAACCGGTAACGAGCAGCATACAGCAGCCGGCGACGCTGACGACCGTGATGATCACGCGCTTGATGTCGCTGCGGATATTCCGGACGATCAGTCCCGCGTAGATCGAGCGCGGCTTTCTGCCGCCGCGTTCCCGGCTTTCCTTCTTCTTTTTTGTAACGGGCGTCTCGCCGCTCAGCAGCTGCGTGGCGGGCTTTGAAAGCAGTTTGCGGCAGGCGAGCCACGTCGCGGCGGTACCGACCGCGAGGGCGCCGAGGATCGCGACGGTCGCCGGGATCCACTCGAAGACCTTCGCAAACGAGTCGATCTCAAAGGTCTTGGCAGTCGCGTCGATCAGCATTTCCTCAAGCAGAAAATACGACAGCGCCGCGCCGGAAACGCCGCCTAAAAGGGATCCGAGCCCTCCGAACAGAAGATATTTTGAGAAAATCTCTTTCTTATACAGACCGAGCGCCTTGGTCGCGCCGATCAGCCTTTTCTGTTCGTCGACGATCTTGCCGATCGTCGCGTAACAGACGAGCGCCCCCAGGATCACGAAGAGCAGGGCGAAGGTGCTGCCGATGCTTCCGAACATCCTGATCGAATCGCGCATCCCCCCGTAGGAAAGATTGGCTTCTCTCGGCAGCACGATCCACCGCGCTTTCAGGGCGGAAAGAGCACCCTGCAAGTTGAACATCCGGGAGATATTTTCTGTGTCGAACGCGCCCGTTCCCGTTTCGGGAAGGTCTGCGCCGGTCTTATCCGCAACAGCGCCGACGAGCCGGTCGAGAGTGACGCTTCCGATGACGGGAAGTCTGACCGTCTGCTCCCTGATCGCTTCCCAGAAGAAGCCGGCGAGCTGCTTCAAGGTATCGGCGGAGGTCGCGGGATCGGACAGCAGCGCTAAAATCTTTTCCTTTGCTTCCGCAAGTTTCCGGTCGATGATGACGGCGACGCTCTCGCCGCGCAGTTTGCTGCGTTCCTCCCCCAGAACCGCGATCTCGCGGGCGGCTTTTACCGAAAAGTCCGCGTATTCTTCGGAAAAGGAGCCGGCGTCGGTGTTCAGTTTTATGAACGCGCCGGTGAAGGGCACGCCGAGCGCTTTTGTGTCGACCGCGTCTTTGGGGACGACCACGTCGGGCGTTACGGCTTCGCCGACCCTGAAATGATCGGGATGGAGGATCAGACCCACGACGGTGAGTTCGGTCTGTTTGAGGAATTCCGTTCCGGCGGTCTTTGCGCGCAGAGAGATCGTGTTGCCGATCCCGATCCCCGCCGATTCCGACAGGGCGGTCACGATCACGCATTCGCCGGCGCTTTCGGGCGCTCTGCCTTCCTTTACGTCGAAACGGTCGAATTTTTCGGTTTTTGTGACGACGCGCACGGGGATCTGTCCGGCGGGGCCCCCGGTGAGCATTTCCATGGCGAAAACGCCTTCCGCGTCCTTAACGGTCTCAAGCGCCGTCAGAGCGGAAATATCCTCCTCTGTCATGCCCAGCGTCGAACGGATCTCGAGATCGTGGTAGTTTCTGTCGGCGTAGTATTCATCGGCAGTTTTCCCGACGGCGTTCGCACCGGCGGAGCAGGCGAGATAGATGCCCACGCCGAGCGCGATCACGATCACGATCGAAATGAAGGAAACGAACTGCCGTCTGATGTTCCGCCGCGCGTCTTTGAAAAGTGTACTCTTCATCGCCGTTCACCATTCCAGTTCGTTTGCGTGCAGCGGATGAAGATTCTTTTTGATGCTGAACACTCTTCCGCTTCTGAGTTTCACGACGCGGTCCGCCATTTTCCCGATCTCGGGATTGTGGGTGATCATGATGACCGTCGTCTGCGATTCCTTGACGGTGCGTTCGATCGCCGACAGCACCTCGATGCTGGTTTCATAATCGAGCGCGGCGGTCGGTTCGTCCGCCAGGATCAGCTTCGGGTTTTTGACCAGCGCCCGCGCGATCGCGACGCGCTGCTGCTGCCCGCCGCTCATCTGAGACGGGAAGCTGTCGCCTTTACCGCTCAGACCCACGAGCGACAGCGCTTCCTCGGGCGCGATCGGATCGTCGCTGATCTCGGCGATGAAACGGATGTTGTCGAGCGCCGAGAGGTTGGGCATCAGATTGTAGGACTGGAAAATGAAACCGATGTAACTGCGGCGGTAGCGCGTCAGTTCGTCGTCGGTGGGATGAGAATAATCCTTTCCTTCGACGAGCAGTTTGCCGTCGGTGAGATAGTCCATGCCGCCGATAATGTTCATCATCGTCGACTTCCCGCATCCGCTCTCTCCCAGGACCACCAGCAATTCGCCCTTGTACACGTTCAGATCGACGCCCTTGAGGACTCTTGTGACGTTTCCGGGATTGCGGAATTCCTTGATGACGTTCTTGAGCGAGATCAGTACCTCACGCTCTTCCGCGCCGACGTCGGGCATCCCCTTGTCGGCGATCGTCATAGCGGTCAGGGCCGCCATGCGCTCGCAGAGTCTGAGATCGTCGCGGTCGTAAACGCCGCTGCGTTTGTTGATGAACATCATGCAGCCGTACGTCTTTTCGGAATCCTTAATCGGGGCGCAGATCACCGTTTTGACGGCGATCCCCTGATCGTCGAAGATCACGCCGTCAAAATCGGGGCAGGAAGACGCGTCTTCGATCAGTATCGGCTTTCCGCCGGAGATCACTTTTCCGGCAAGTCCGAAATCGCGGTCTATGCTGACGCCCGACAGATCGGCAAGCCCGACCGTCGAAGCCGGCACGAGCCGGTTTTCCTTCTCATCGATCAGCCATACCGCCGCCGCTTCGCTTGTGAACAGTTTCGCCATGATCGTCAGTCCGCCCGAGATCGCGTCGTCGATCGAATCGGTCTCGAGCAGCTGTTCCATGATCTCAAGGATCGCCTGTGCGTATTTTTTCTTAGTATCCATATCCGCCTCTCCGTATCTGATCTGTTGTTTTTCATCATACCATAAAAATACGCTTTTTTCAATAGTTTTTATGTGATAATCCGTTGGTGAACGCAGACGATTTTTCTTTCACCCATTGACAAACGGCGGACGTTGTGTTATGATAGTTAGCGAGGGCTAACCGCGACGCTCCGCCGTTTGCTTTATTTGAAAGGGCGCGGCGGTATTTATAACAGGTCAGCCGTTTTCAACCTCGTTGGAGGCGCGGTATGCATTTGAAAGTGATCGAAGGGATCGCGATCCCGTTTATAGGAACGGCGCTCGGCGCGGCGTGCGTGTTTTTAATGAAAAAGGAACTGGGACGCACGGTACAGCGCGCGCTGACCGGCTTTGCTGGCGGCGTGATGGTCGCGGCGTCGATCTGGAGCCTGCTGATTCCCGCGATAAATCAAAGCGCCGGGATGGGCAGATGGGCGTTTCTGCCCGCTTTCATCGGCTTCTGGCTCGGCATCCTGTTTCTGCTTCTGCTCGACAGGATCATCCCGCATCTGCACATGAACGCCGCGCAGGCGGAAGGACCGAAAAGCAAAGCGAAGAAGACCACGATGATGGTGCTCGCGGTCACGCTGCACAACGTCCCCGAGGGAATGGCGGTCGGCGTGGTATTCGCGGGACTGCTGTCCGGCTCCGCAGAGATCACGGCGGGCGGCGCGCTGGCGCTCTCCGTCGGCATCGCGATCCAGAATTTTCCCGAGGGCGCGATTATCTCGATGCCGCTTCACGCGGAGGGAAAAACGAAAGGCAAGGCGTTCCTCGGCGGCGCGCTGTCGGGCGCGGTGGAGCCGGTCGGCGCGATACTGACCGTTCTGTTCGCGGGTCTGTTCGTCCCCGCGATGCCGTATCTGCTCTCTTTCGCCGCGGGGGCGATGATCTACGTTGTCGTGGAGGAACTCATCCCCGAGATGTCGGCGGGCGCGCATTCCAACGTCGGCGTCGTGGCGTTCGCGTTCGGTTTCACGGTCATGATGGCGCTCGACGCGGCGCTCGGATGAAATAACGGTCATCAACGGGGCAACAGGCCCCTGTTCATAGCGCTGCCGGCAGGCGACGCCTGATAAAGGAGGAGAATATGAAAAAGATCACGGTAAAAATCGACGGAATGATGTGCGGGATGTGCGAGGCGCATATCTGCGACACGATCAGAAGGGCGTTTCCCGACGCGAAAAAGGTGTCGGCTTCAAGAAAAAGCGGTGAAGCGACCTTCCTTGCGGAAAACGGTATTGACGGGGAAGCGCTGAAAAAAGCGATCGAAGATACCGGCTATACCTTTGTTTCCGTTTCGACGGAAGATTACAAAAAGCGCGGACTGTTCGCAAAGTAACGGGAATCTTCACAGAAAAAGCAGCTTTTGACGGTGACAAAAGCTGCTTTTTCTGTAATAGAACTACCAAAAGATACAAAATCGGGCTAAGAACACCAAAAAGTACACCGGCGGTGATATTTCATTACCAATCCAAAGGAAAAATAGCAAAAAGTTATGCGCAATTACTGCAGCCGTGCGTTTTGCCACTACAAACCGGTATTTGTCAGCACGCCAATTGAAGATATTTTGACAATATAAAAATGTGAAATTATCAAGTGATATTGCGCCTGCGGCGCAGTGATATTGTCCCTTCGGGACAGTTATATTTCTCGCTGACGCGAGAAGTTATATTATATTCGCCTCCAAACTGCGCGAAGCGCAATATAACTCGTCTGAAGGACGAATATAACTGCAACGCAATAACACTCGCCGCAGGCGAATATAACTGAAAGAAACCTGATTTGGTAGACAAATCAGGTTTCTTTCATGGCTGCGGCACTAGGATTCGAACCTAGGTAATGACGGAGTCAGAGTCCGTTGCCTTACCGCTTGGCGATGCCGCAATATTCGATTGCTCCGCTATTATAGCAGAAGAGGAACCGATTGTCAACAGTTTTTTTGATATTTTTCAGAAATTATTTCGGGAGTAAATTCTCAAAGTAAATGCAACAGTGCAATTTGGGGTTGCATTTACAATGAGAAGGAAAATGTGGTAGCATTTAGTTTGAGAAAAGGAGGGCTCAAACAATGGTACCAAACGAAAAG
>JAFTCT010000064.1 GCA_017454525.1 Clostridia bacterium | reverse complement strand
CGGCAAGCGCCACCTTTCCTCGGGAACCCCCGAACGCCGCCTTTCGCTTGCGCTCCGCGCCTTCCTTCGCTGTTCGCCGATAATCTTCCCGCGCGCCGGGCGGACGGAACTGTTTGGCGGCGAAACGCGTTTCGCCGCAGGGCAGTTCCGGACGGTCGGAAAAAAGCCGCCGCGCGGCTTTTGGAGGACGCAGTCCGCGCGGGGTAAATCTATAACTCAAAACGCGCAAAAAAGACGGACGCCGCATTCGGGCGGCAAATCCGTCTTTCTTCAATATTATTACACAGTAGGAAAGCTTTTGCGGGGGTTCCCGGGGACGCTTTTCTCGAAAAGCGCCCCCGAGCCGAACCTTGTATCCTGAAAATCGGCATGAATTGACTGCGCAATTCACGGCGCGGCAGGGGCGCGGGTTATTTTTTCCCTCTTTTTCTGAAGGGTCTGTACCCTTTTTTCTGCGGTTTATTCTCCTGAGGCTGGGCGGGGACGGAATTCTGGGCGGGTGATTTTTCCTGTGCGGGGCGGTCGCCTTTGGAGACTTTCTCGTAGCGTCCCTTTTTCTCGGCGGGGCGCGCGTCGGAGGGGTATCCCTGGGCGCGGCCGCGGTCGCCGCCGTTTCTCTGTCCTCTTCTTCTGCCGCGGTGGGAGGAATGCAGCGTGCGGGCGGCGGGGGCGTCGGTCTCCTCGGGGAGGTCGTCGACGTAGAAGCTGTCGGCGGCATCCGAAGGATCGAGGCGGCTCCGTTCGCCCGCTTCGAGGGCGAGCGGCGTCACCTGGCCGGTATAGGAAGCCGCTCTTTTCGGTTCGGGACGGGTCGGGCGCAGCGCGCGCTCGGCGCGCGCCTGCTGCTGCGCGGCTTTCTCGGGGGTCATATTCATAGCGGCTTTGAGGGCGGCTCTGGTCGTGCCGGCGGCTTTCGCCTGTTTTTCGAGCGATTTTTCTTCCAGGGCGCGCTCATAGTTCTCGTCGCCCTTCTGGATGGGCGTGAGTTGTTCGCGGCGGTAGACGCGCGGCATACCGGCGTTATCGTCGAGCGATTTGACCTTGACCATACCGGTCAGGGGCTTGGATTCGACGACGATGCCGATGCCGTCGGGGGTATTGACGAGCGCGTCGACCTTCGGGGTCAGTCTGCCCTCCTCGATATAGGCGTCGTACTCATAGCGCAGGCAGCACATCAGCCGTCCGCAGGCGCCCGAGATCTTGGCGGAATTGAGGGCGAGGTTCTGCTCCTTCGCCATTTTGATCGACACCTGCACGAAATCGGGCAGGAAGGCGTGGCAGCAGAAGGGTCTGCCGCAGATGCCGAGGCCGCCCAGGATCTTTGCTTCGTCGCGGATGCCCATTTGTCTGAGCTCGATACGGCAGCGGAAGACCGACGCCAGGTCCTTGACGAGTTCCCTGAAATCCACTCTGCCGTCGCTGGTGAAGTAAAAGAGCAGTTTCCCGTTATCGAAGGTATACTCGGTATCGATGAGCTTCATATCCAGTCCGTGCTCGGCGATCTTTGCGACGCCGATCCCGAACGCTTCCTCCGCGCGTCTGACGTTCTCCTTCTCGTGCGCATCGTCCTCGGGCGTCGCGACGCGCAGCGCTTTGCGCAGCGGCAGGACGATCTCCCTGCCGGACACGACGTGGTTGGTCTGGGCGACCAAGCCGTACTCCTGACCGCGCGCCGTTTCGACGATCGCGTGCGCGCCCTCGGGATAGGTTTTCCCGTCGGGGTCGAAATAATAGACCTTCGCGGAGGTACGGAACTTGACGCCGATCACCGTACGGTCTTCCGGCGGCTCCTCAAAATAGAACGATCCGCCGTCCGGCGCGATTTCGTTTTCCTCTTCTTCTTCAAATTCCTCATCGGGCAGGTCTTCGATCCCGCCGAATTTGTTTTCCTTTTCCATAGATGATCCTTTCGATATCATTGCGCGCACTTGAACGCGCCGTATAGCCCGTACTGCAGATTGCGCAGGTTGGCGTTGCGCGCGGCGGCAAACGTCAGTTCCGCCAGCCGGTCGCTCAGGACAAACAGTTCGTCGCGCGCCATCGTTTTGCCGTAGCCGTCCGCCTCCGTCCGATCGAAGAAGAAGAGGAGATCCTCTTTTCCGCCCGAACGGAGCATCAGAAGGTCACGCACGGCGCGCTGCATCAAATTGAGTTCCGCGATGAAGTCCTCGCGGTCCTTCGGCAGCTTCTGCAGCTGCAAAAGCAGTTCGACGGGCGCGTCGGCCTTACCGAGGATCGCCGTCACCAGATCCCGTTCCTCGCCGTCCTCGCCGGACAGAAGCATTGCCTTCGCTTTTCCGTAGCTGCCGCCGCTGTTCTTCACGGCAAGTGCCAAGCGCGCGGAGGCGCATTTCTCCGCGAGGTCGGCGTCGGCGCGCAGATAGGCTTCCGTTTCCTCCGGGGAGAAGCGCTGCATCCGGAGCACCGGCGCGCGGCTGCGCACCGTCGGCAGAAGCGCCGAGGCGTTCTCGCACAGCAGAAAGAAATAGGTGTTCTTCGGCGGCTCCTCGAGAATTTTGAGCGCCGCGTTCTGCGCCTGCGCCGTCATTCTCTCTGTTTTCTCGACGATGAAGATCCTGAAGGGCAGGTCGTTGGGCAGAATAAACGCCCGGGCGCGCATTTCGCGCACCGTGTCCACGGGAAAGGTCTTGCGGTCGGAGGGGGGCGCGAAGACCATCACGTCGGGCGACAGTCCGCGCGCGATCTTCTCGCCGCCCGGCAGTCCGCGCGCCATATAGCAGGCGGCGCAGAGCGCGGCGGTATGCTTTCCCGTACCCTCGGCGCCCTCGATGATATAGGCGTGGGCGAGCGTGCCGAGGTCTATTTCGTTTTTCAAGAACTTTTTCAGGTCCCCGTTGCCCCGCAGGGCATCAAAAGGATCGGCAGTCATCGCGATCGCACCCTTTCCGTCCGAAGACGTCACACTTTGCGTTTGCCCCATCCCTCGGGCACGTATTCGCCGGGGTCGTTTTCGTCCTCGGGCAAGCCCACCGGCGTTTGTCCGTCCTGTTCGACGTCAAAGAAGGTATGTTCCCTTCTCTTTTTCTCTTTGCGCGCGTCCTCCTGCGCCCGCGCGGCTTCCTCTTTTGCCGCGCGCTCCGCGGCGAGCGCCGCCTCTTCCTCTCCGGCGCGCTTTTCAAGCTCCGTGACGGCTTCGCGCGTTTCTTCGGAGGCGTTCGCCGGCGGTTCCTCGCCGAAGGCTTCCTCACGCCGCGCGCCGCTTACCGTTTCCCGCGGCGAATACCCGGCCGGCGCACCTGCCTGCGCAGACTCCCGCGCGGTCAGCGCGCCTGCCGCGGCGCTTTGCGCGCGCG
>JAFTCT010000063.1 GCA_017454525.1 Clostridia bacterium | reverse complement strand
TCCGGCGTCACGCCTGCCCGTGCAGTACTACATCGCCTTCTTCCGTCACGACTTCACGATCAGCGACATTTCCAAAATCACAAGTCTGACGATGTACATCAAGTACGACGAGAACCCGACCGTTTACATCAACGGCACCGAAGTCTGGAGCGCCGAGGGGTATATCGACAGCAGATACGTGGAAATCGATCTGACCGACAAGGTCGGACTGCTGAACGCGGGCAAGAACACCGTGCAGGTCCAGATCAGCAATGTTTACGGCGGCGCGATCTTCGATATGGCGCTGATCTGTCTGGACGCTTTCACGGCAATTCTTCCCATTTGCTCGGATTGGGAGTATATTTATTACGAGCGCGTCGACACTGAGATCGGCAGCGGCGTTGAAACGCCCGCGCCCGACGGCTGGCTCGACGGCAGCGACAGCGCCGACTGGGAAGTCGGTCCCGCACCCTTCGCCGGCTCGGCGTGGCCGAACGCGATCTCCGCCACACATTTCTCCGTCGGATATTTTGACGCTTATCTGCGCACGACCTTCACGCTCGACAGCGTCGACGGCATCAATTCGATGTTCATGCAGATCATCTACGACGAGGATCCGGTGGTCTACCTGAACGGCACCCAGATCTACAAAGTGAACGGACACAAGGACAGCGGCTACCAGATGATCTATCTGAACGATAAGATCGATCTTCTGAAGGAAGGCGAGAACATCCTCTGCGTCTACTTCAGAAATAAACCGGGCGGCGGCGGCTCGGTCTTCGACATGGGTCTGTACTATGACGCGGACGTGAAAGAAGTCCACGACTTCACCGTGCTTCCCACCGTTTCCGAATGGTCCTACATCAGCTACGAGCGCGTCGAAAGCGGCAGCGGCGTTGAGACGCCCGCGCCCGAAGGCTGGCTCGACGGCACCGACACCGCCTCGTGGTCCACGGGACCCGCGCCCTTCTCCGGAACCGCCTGGACGAACACGCGCGCACAGACCGTTCTGCCCTACGGATATTTCGACGCCTACCTGCGCACGACCTTCAAGATCAAGGATCTGAGCAAGGTACAGTCGCTCTACCTGGAAGTGATCTATGACGAAGATCCGGTGATCTACATCAACGGCACCGAGGTCTGGAGCGCTGTCGGATATAAGGACAGCGGCTATCAGACGATCAAGATCAACGACGCCATTCCTTCTCTCAAAGCCGGCGAGAATACCGTCTGCGTCTACTTCAGAAACAAAGTGAACGCCGGCGGCTCGGTCTTCGACATGGGTCTGTACTACAACGACGAGCCCGTGGTCGAACAGTACTACGACGATAACGGCTATATCATTCCCGCGGGCGCGACCTGCGCGAACGTTTCGAGCTTCGGCGACATCAACAAAGCCGAGAACATTCTCGACAACGATCAGAACACCGTCTGCGGCAGCGGCGGCGCGGGCACGAGCGGACAGACCTTCATCGTCAACTTCAAAAAAGCCGAAGAAGTGAGCGAGATCTATCTCCAGTGCAAACGCGAGCAGAATACCGACGGACAGTACGGCACCTATAACGTGTATGACCTCCTCAACGGCGAGGAAGCGCTGATCGCCGAGGGCGTTCCCGCGATCATCGCGGCGGACGGCGGCTGCACGCTGAAACTCGACCGTCCCGTTCCCGCAACGGGCATCAAGGTCGTCGTCGCCTCCTGGGAAGGACCCGGCTGGGCGTGCCTGGCTGACATTTCAGTCAAAGCGACGAAGAACGCGCCCGCCGACGCGCACACCTGGGGCGAATGGACCGTCACCGAGGCGGCGAACTGCACCGAGGCGGGTGTTGCAACGAGAGTCTGCACCGCCTGCGGTGTAAAACAGTTCGATACCACGCCCGCTGTGCCCGACGCACACGTCTGGGAAGTCGTCGAGAGCACGCCCGCGACCCGCACCGAGCAGGGCGAGACCGTCTACGCCTGCACGAAGTGCGGCGTCTCCAGAACCGAGATCCTGCCCTACCTCACCGAGATCTTCGTTGAGAAGAAACAGACCTTCATGTACGAGAACGGTCAGATGGTCAAGGGATGGAAAGAGATCGGCGGCAAGCAGGTCTACTTCTTCGTTTCGACCGGCGTGATGAACGTATATCCGGCGGCAGACATCGACGGCAAGTCCTACACCTTCGAAGCGTTCGAATATGAAGGACTGACCCTCTACGCGGCGACCGAGAACGTTCCTCCCGTGAAGAACGGTCTTTACAAAGAAAACGACGGCATCCGCTTCTATGAAGACGGCGTCGCCTTCACCGGCTGGAAAGAGATCGGCGGCAAGCAGGTCTACTTCTTCAAATCCACGGGCCTTATGAACAAGTACGCCACCGCGAAGATCGGCGGCAAGACCTACACCTTCGAGGCGTTCACCTACGAAGGACTGACGCTTTTCGCCGGGACCGAAAAAGTCGAGACGCCCGTCGTCAAGAACGGACTCGTCAAGGAGCCGGACGGCGTTCGCTGCTATGAGAACGGCGTCATGAAGACCGGATGGGTCGAGATCGACGGCAACCGCCTCTACTTCAAAGCGAGCAACGGTCTGATGAACCGCTACGCTGTCATCATCATCGGCGGCGTGACGTACAACTTCACGGCATACGACACCTTCGAAGGCGTGAAGCTCTGGAAAGAAGCGTAATGCGGTACGTCGTACCGCGGAACACACCGGACAAACAAAACAGGGGGCTGTTTCATTTATGAGAACAGCCCCCGAAAGAAAAAGGATCTCAGCGATGAGGTCCTTTTTTATGCGCGCAGAATACGCGGGAGAATGCCTTTACCGGCTTTTGCGAACGCCAAAGAAACGTTTTTTCCCCGACTGCTGACAGAAAAGGGACCGCTTATTCCGCGCGGCTGCGCGGAATGAAGCGATCCCTTGTTCTGCTCCCGGCATACCGCGATCGCGGCGCGCCGGAACGGCTATATCCCTCTGCCCCTCCGAAGAGCGGTTCGGGCGTCTGTGGATCTTTTATTACCGGTATGTAATGCGATCAGAGCTTTGTGTAGCTGTCAAGATCGTCGGGAGCGGTCACCGTCAGATCGGCGCCGGGATTCGTGAACAGCACCGTTGCTTCCACGGTACTGAAGCTTGAGGAATCGGTTCCTTTGATCTCGAGTTTGAAGGAGATCTTATAGCTGAATACATAGTCGCCGTATTCGATTTCGACCGCCGCGTCGCTGACCGCGGCGCCGACGCCGTAGTTCCCCGCCGCCTTGTCGAAGGAGAGAAGAAGCTGCGCAAACGCCGCTTTCACCTCTTCGTCGGTGAGCGCGGTCTTCAGTGTGAACCTGCCGTCCGCTTCGGTCGTCTTCTCATCCGCGATCGCGCTTTCGGGCAGTTTGCACGTGAACGCCGCGATCTGCGCTTTCAGATCGTAATCGGACGCTTTCGCGCCGTCGGGCGCGCCCTTCACGTACACGCCGTCGCCGTTGGAATAGACGTTGACCGTCGCGCTGTGTCCCGCGGCGGTAACGGTACGGCTGCCCTTCGCGGTCACGCCGTCCACCGCGATCTCATATTCGGCTTTGGTGTCGACCGGTTCGTCGCCGCCGGTCGTGACGAGCATCGTGATCTTCGCCGCGCAGGAGGTCAGCGCCGAGGTCGCGCCGATCGCGTCGTTGACGCTCTTCTTTGCGGGAACGGGCGTAGGCGTTTCGGTCGGAACGTCGGACTGCGTAGGCGCCGCGGTCTCGGTCGTCGGGGCGGCGGTAGGCGCGCCTTCGCCGGTGGAAACGGCGGTTTCCGTTTTTTCGGGCGCCGACGTCGGATCGACGGTATTTCCGGAGCAGGCGGCAAGCGTCAGAGCCGCAAGGACCGTCATAACGGCAAGAATGAGAGAAAGTGATTTTTTCATGTTCGTGTGCGCTGTAAAAGCGATCCTTTCTGAAAAGTTCATCGCATGAACAATCATACGTCATGATTATAGCACGGACGGGGCGAAAATGCAATAGTTTGAAAAAGAAATCTTCGCTTTTCTATTTGTTTTTGCAAAAGAACGTTCAATTCTGCGGTTTTTCGTAGAACGCGTTCCGGTCGTGCTGCCGCAGACTGTCGCCGAAATCGGCGGCGGACAGTTCTTTTCCGTCGGCGTATCCGTTCTCCAACAGCCAGTCGCGCAGGATCACGCGGTAGTTGTCGTTCAACAGTCCGCGCACGTTCGCGGCGCTCTTCGGGAAATAGTTGAACCGCCGCGCGGTGTCGGTGTGAAAGAGGAGATAATCCGCCACGCCGATGAGATAGGTCGCGTCCGGGTCGATCCCGTCCTCCATTTCGGGCGAGCGGTACATATAATTGTAGTTCCCGATCTGATCGAGGATCTCCCTGCCGGTGACTTCCGCGATATAAACAAGGTCGTCGAAGGGGAACGCCTCGTAGAGATCCTCATAGGTCCACGTTCCGGCGCTCAGCCGTTTGCGTCCCTTGTTGACGTAGGTCAGGCAGACGTCGTAGCCCGCTTTTCTGCAGGCGTCGTACATCGCGCGGCACATGAGATCGGGCAGTTCCGGAGAGGAAAAGGAATTCTTGACGTTGTTTGCGACGACGACGCCGGCTTCCGCACGGCACTCCTCCCCGTAGCGGTCGATGAGCGCCAGCAGTTCGAGATCCGCAAAGGGCGTCTCGCGCGCGACGTCCGCGGCGGAAAGGTTTTTAAGAGCGCTTGTCGCCCTCTTCTTTTCGGTATCGAACGTCAGCGTGATCTCGCCGAAGTATTCTCCGTTCGAGCGGAACTGCGCAAAGAGCAGGTCGCCCTCGTACGTATGCTCCAGTTGATGGCTGTGCGCGCAGAGCACCAGATCGACGTAATCGCCCAGGCGTTTACCGAGCACCTCGTCCTGCGCCGCGTGGATCGCGCAGATCACCACGTCGCATCCCGCGCTCCGCAAGGCGCGCGCCTCCTCCTTGATGACCTTCACGTGGTCGGTAAAGCAGATATCCTGCGTATACAGCGAGTTGATCGAGGTGATCTGATCCTCTCCGATCAGCCCCACGATCCCGACCTTCAGACCCGACGCCATGGTATAGGTCACGCTTTTTGCGCCGAACTGCTCCTGCTGGATCCTGCCCTGCTTTTTGGTCTGAAAATCGAAATCGTAGACGTTCGCCGCCAGAAACGGCGTTTTCCTGCCGTAGGACGTAAAGGCGGCGTTCTCCTCCAGCACCTCCGGTCCCCAGTCGAAATCATGGTTCCCCACGACCTTGGCGTCAAATCCGACGTAATTGTAGACGTCGCAGATCATCCTGCCGCTGTTATAATTGGAAAGGATGCTTCCCTGCCAGGTGTCGCCCACGTCGACGAGCAGCGTGTTGCCGTCCTCGCCCTTCGCCTTGAAAAAGGAGGCAAAGCGCCCCAGCCCCGTCTGACTGTCGTCCGCGGAGACCGCGCCGTGAAAATCGTTGACCGAATAGACAGTCAGCGTCACCTCGGGCGCCATGTAGGTCATTTCGCGCGTTTCCTCGCGGCCGCCCTCGCGCGCGACCGAGCGTTTCACGCCCGTTTTCACGCTTGTCGCTTCGGACAGTACGCCGGTCGTCACCTCCGCCCGGCGGCGCGATATATGCGACGCGTCCTTCTGACAGACGTAGACCGCGTCGGCTTCGTCGGCGCTCTTCCATTCAAACCCTTCAAAAACGTACTGATGCACGCATCCCGAGCCGTCCGTCGTTTCCCCGTCCGGGGTCTGCGCGCCGGAAGCCGGGGTCTGCACCCCGCCGTCGGCGCAAGCCGCGAGAATCGTCAGGATCCCCGCGAGCATCAGGATCAGGGTCGTCCGCAAAACTGCTTTTTTCATAATACTCCTTCCGGAGCCGTTCATTCCGGGCATCCGTTTTACCGTATATAACGATTATAGCACAGACCTTCTTTTTTTGCAACGAAAAATCCCTTATTCCGACAAAAAAACCGCTTTGAGAAAGTTGACAGCGGCAGGATGAAAACGGCGAACTACAGCGAAAGCATCTACGTTACCGACGCTTCGCCCGCCTGCAGTTATTTCGTTCTGTCGGTCCACGCGACCGCAGACGGCGGCTCGACGATGCAGTTGTCCGAACTGCGCCTGTACGGAGAAGCGCAGACGTAAAAAAATCCGGTTTTCCGGTGACAAACGCGAGAAAAAAACGGTCTATATAGGTGAACGTCTGAAAAAGCCGCGGGCGCAGCCAAAAAAGCCGCGGGCGCAGTCAGACATGCCGCGGGCGGCAGCCAAAAAAATGATATTGCTTTTTGCGCGCGCGTGTGGTATAATACCGTCAGTAAGATCAAAAAAAACGATCGAAATATTGAAATATACAGAAAGGATGCCGTAAAACGGCAAAAAACGATCATGAAAAAAATCATTTCACTCATTCTTGCGGTGACGATGCTGTTCTCGGTCGTGATGCTCACCTCCTGCGGCTCGAAGGAACCCACAAAGTTCGAGTCGGGCGAGGCGCATCTCGAATACGTCGCCAATAAGGAAGTCAAGAAGCTCAACGCCGAGGCGCTGAAGGACTACAAGACCATTGAGGAATTCGACCGGAAGGTCGAGGCGGACGTCAAGATCTCGGTCGGATCCTCCCTCATTTCCCTGCTCTCCCGGATCCCGAACTTCGATATGGGCGGCCTGGATCTCTCTTTTGTCAAGTCGCTCGGTCTGAAGAGCCAGCTGAACGTCAAGGAAAAGCAGCTCGGTGAGAAGTATGCACTTTCCTTCAACGACGTGGAGCTCGTCTCCGCAGACCTTTTCGCGGATCTTGTGAAGAACGAGATCGCGGCGCGCATTCCGATGCTCGCGTCCGACTGGATCGAACTCCCGACGGATAAGATCTCGGATATTCTCGGCGGAAACAGCCGCATCCAGCTTCCGACCGGTTTCGAAAACGTGAACGTGACCCTTCCCGACAAGGAAACGCTTGAAAAACTCATCGACCGTTACGTCGGCGCAGTTCTCGGCGAGATCAAGAACGTCGTCGAAGGCGAAGAGGAACGCCAGATGAGCGACGAGACGGTGAAATTCGTCACCGTATCCTTCGAGCTTGACAAAGCGGCGGTCACGGCGATCGCAAAGAAGGTCCTTACGACCCTCAAGACCGACGAAGACGTCAAGAAGATCGTCGAAGGCGCCGCAAAGGGCGAAACTCTGACGGAAGACCCCTACAAGCAGTTCACCGAAGAACTCGACAAAGCCCTCAAAAAACTTGACGGTGAAAAGGAAGACAAGGACGAAAAGCCCTTTACCGCCGCCGTCAAGATCTACACCGACAAGGAAAACGCCATCAAGGGCGCCGCGCTCGCCGTAAAGAACGACGGCAGAACCACGGAATTCTCGATTCTCTGCACCGAAAAGAACGACAGATTTCTGATGAACGCCGACTTCACGGAGAGGGAAAGCGAAAACAGTTCCCAGACGGTCTCGGTCGTCGCAGACGGCAAAAAGTCGAACGGCAAACTCACCTCCGATTTCGTCGTCAGTTACAACGGCGAAAAGGTGCTGACGCTCAAGGTCGAGAACTTTGATACCGAAGCGATCAAGAACGGCGTATTCAACGGCAAGATCTCCCTCGGCGTCGGCGACGTGCTGAATCTCGCAAAGAAGGCCGGCATGAGCGGCGATGAAATGGCGCTCGCCTCCCTGCTCCTCGGCGGCATGACGCTGACCGCGGAAGGCACCGGCACAAAGGAAAACCGGACGCTGCGCTGCGCGCTCTCGACCTCCGACGGAGAACTGATCACGGTCGTCGCGAATATCAAGCAGGGTCCCGCGGATCCGATCGAAGCGGTGACCGAAAAGAAGAGTCTTGAGGACGTCACGAAGAATCTTGACCCGCAGGCGCTTCTGAACACCCTCTCCGAAAAACTCAAGGAAGCGGGCGTCCCCGAGAATATCCTCAGTTCGATCCCCATGCTCCTTTCGGGCTTTGGCGGCGCCTCCGCCGGCGGTGACGTCGATTATGAATTTTGACGTCTGACCCGCCGCGCAAAACCGTTCCCGTTTTATAACGAGCAAACGCCTCACTTTCAAACGGAAGTGAGGCGTTCCTGTTTTTTTAGGCGGCAAAAAATCATAGGGGCTCTTCCCCGCCCGGCCCCCGATTTTCAGTAGTGCGCGATGCGTTTTTCGCGCGTTTTTTTATACTCAAAATAAGGGTGCAGTAATCATTGTGTGCATGGTTCTCCATGAATACGAAAGTTACTGTGACCGGCATGCAGGTCAAAGCGGTTGTGAACGATAACCTGCTGATCGCAGGCGATACGCTTGACAGCACCGCAAAAAAGGCTGATAATCTTTTCAGCAATAGTCTTACTCAGGAAGTGAAGGGTATTCTTGAACCCGTTTCCACTATCAACGGTACCACTTTCTTCTACACCGCAACAAATAACGTTTATGCAAACGGCGATGCGATTGCTGACACCTACCTTCCTTATGCCACTACCGGCTTAGGTGATGCTACTGATACGACCAATTACACCAACGCTTTCTCGCAAAACTACGGCGTTTCCAAATCTATTGCGAATGCAAGAATTACAGGACAAGATAAAGCGGTTGGCTATGTTGATTACGTCTTCCAGCTCAAAGCGACAAATACTCAGGGTTCCGCTGCTCCGATCAAATTGACAAAACTTGATTTCACCTACACGCAGACTGGTTCTGAGGTTGAGAACACAAAAGCATATCGTGTAGCATTTTTCGTTGAAGACATTACCGACGGTACTGCTACTGCAGCACCCGGCACGATCAATGCAATCTACACGGTTTCCGGCGCTGATAACTTTACCTCCGGAAAAGCGGTAAAAGATGCTACCACCGTAGATGATCTTTCTACTGCTTATGCGACGGCGGCAGTGGATCTTGCATCCGTTCCCGCTACGACTACCAAATACTACAAAGTGGTCGTGAGACTGTGGCTTGAAGGCGAAGACAATACTTGCAATAATGAAACCTTTATGCTTTTGACCGGTCAATGGGCACTTGATCTCGAAATGGAACTTGGAAGTACTGCTACCGGAGTTGCAAATATTACCAAAATTACTGCTACACCTTAATTATGGTTTATTATTCTTCGGGAGGGGTCCTCGCGATCCTTCCCGGGGAATCCGTTTTGATGATCTGCGCAGATGATCAAAAGAACAAATACGCCCGGTTTTAAGAGGACGACGGGCTGAATTGTCCGATAAAAGTCCTTGGCGGACCAAACTGCCGGGGACTTTTTTCGTTCAATCGCCGCGCCTCTTAAAACAAAACGACTAGTCGTCCTCTTAATGCCGGTCGTTTTGTTTCAAAATTTTAATAATTCGCGAAATATTAAAAACTGGGCTCCAAGAGGGCGGAGAAGCCCTCTTTTGAGAAAGATTAGCGTTCAATCAAGCAGCGTCGAGAGAAATGACGTTCGTCCTGTAGATGTTGCCATTATCGGTGGTGAACGATCCACACGGAAGGCTTTGAGGGAGGATTTTCTTCTCCCGCGCCTTTCCGTAACTTCGCGCGCTTTGCGCGCGGTCGCCCGGCGCCAAAGCCGCATTTTTTCTATCGCGCGCGCGTATACGCGTACGCATAACCGTTCCCGCAAAGGGAACAACCGAGTATTGAAAACTCCGGGCAGCGCCCGTTTCCAATAAAAAACTTTTGAAAGGAGGACCGCTCATGAACGCTGAAACGAAAAGTATGCTGAAAAACAAAAAGTTCGTCGGCAGCTTCATTATGCTGTGCCTTCTTTTTGCGCTTCTGCTCATATCGCTCTTCATCGTCTTCAATTCTTCGCTCGGCTGGTTCGCTGTATCGGGCAGCGCTTCCGTTACGGATATGCAGATCATCGTTAATCGTTTCGACTATGAACTGCTTGTCGACCGCATCGCGAGCACGACCGCCTTTGACAATCCGGGCGCGCCTGTTGCGGGCGCGAATCCTTCCGTCGGCGACGGTGAGTTCGACAGAATTGACAGCAATTCCGATCCGGTTTATCCGGGCGTTTCGCCCTTCAAGAGCACCCTCGCCGCCTCGCCTTACAGTTACAGTTTCGCCGAATGGTCGACGAACGACGCGAGCAAACTTGCGTTCGAGCTCGTAAACGAGACGCAAACGACGATAGATTCTGTCCATTACAGGTATCTGATGCCCGGCGCGCACGGAACGCTGACCTTCTATCTGAGGGACAGGACCGGCTCGACCGTCGCGGATCTTGCACTGACGACCAACAGTTTCTATTATACGATGATCCCCGATCCGGAGGATTCTTCACAGGAGATCCCGCACGTGGAAGAAGTCATAAACGATACGGTCAACGCGCTGCTCAGAGGACATATGCTCTTCTTCAAGAGCAGGACCGGATCGGGCACCGTGGCTGATCCTTACGTTTACGGCGGACTCGTTGACAATGAGCTGCTTCAGATCGACAGCGGCGTTCTTCTGGACGACGACGGCAATATCACGCTCCCGACGGTGACCAAGAATCTGAAGGGCGAAGACGTGACCTGCTATCAGATCACCCTTTACTGGGAATGGCCGCTGACGTACGGCGAGATCAATGATAACATCGGCGTCGCCGCCTCACAGACAAAGCGCTATCCCGCATCGCTGCGGACGTATATGGACGACCACAGAGACTTTTTTTTCCTGACAAATCAGAACAGCAGCGACCCGGAACTGTTAAGCGACGGGTATAACGACGGCGACCAGTTGATCGGTGAAAACGCGAATTTCTTAGTCGCTTTCATCAGCCCGCTCTGAACGGGCGAAGAAAAAACGATCTGAAAGGAGGACGGATATGGAACGGAAGATCATTCTGTACAAACGCCTTCACTGGCTGTTCGGCGTGATCGCTTTTCTGCTTGCGCTCGCGTCGGTTGTGACGGTCCCGGTCATGGCGTGGTTCTCGCTGAGCAGAACGCTCGGCGCATACGCACCGATCGCCAAGCCCGAAGCGCTCTTCATCGGCGCCGGACACCGCGATTTTGACGCGGTGAATCACGTTTTCACCGGCGACTATTTCGAAAATATCCGATACCTCTATTTTGAGGGGATCGACGTGGGCAAGGGCGCGTACGACGCGGTAAAAGGCAGCAATTATTACGATTACGTATTCTGCGTTTTCGGCAAGGCGATCCCCTATTACAAACTGCAGCTCGCCTACACGACCAACAATCAGTTTGACTATGAGATCTTCCACGCAGCGGAATATACCGCGACGGAATACGGCAGTCTGGATGACGCGGGCAAGAGCGGATGCATAGAATACGTCACGCACACGGAAACGCCCGAAACCTATTATTATAAAGCGACGGGGAGCGCTCTGACGGGCAGCTTTCTGAATCTGAAAGAGGAAAACGGCGAAAAACTCGGCTTGACGGTCGGCGATACCGCGGGCGCGGGCATGACGAATCTGCACGAAGCGACCTACGGCGCTTATGTGAACGTTCAGAAGTACGCCGAACCGCTTTACTGGCAGAGTTCTTCCGTGACCAAAGAGGTCGGACATGCGCAGAAGGATTTCATCAACTACTACATCCTGCGCGTCTATATGAACGGAAAAACCGAGAACGACCGTGAGACCGACGTGATCTGTATCGCGGCAAAATCCGCGTGAGTTTTACGGTATGATTCAACCGGAGTTACGATCAAACCGAAAGGGAAGAAAGACGACATGAGGAAAAACGGCGTCGGAAAACTGAATAAACCGCAAATTGCGATGATCGCGGTCTTTTTGGCGATCTGTGTGCTGTCAATGGCCTCCGTGACGGTCTCTCTGGCTGCGTTTACGAACAGTCTGCACGCGCAGCGCACCATCGCGGCGTATGACGATATCGGCGTACGTTTTTCTTCGAACTATCTGACCGCGGACGGAAACGACATGACGATCTATACCACGAACAGCGCGTACCCGACGACGCTCCCTATCACGGTATGCAACTATCCGCAGGGAAAGATCCTTTTCCCGAACGAGAAAGACGTCAACTATACGTTGACGGCGACGCTTGTGAAATTTGATCAGACGGAAAATGATTACGTCGCCGCATCGGCGGCGGAAGCCGGCGCGCATACGGTCACGATCAGTTACGGCGAAAGTTCGACCGTAACGCTCGGCGGCGGTTCGGGGCAGGTGCTGACAACGACGATCAGCGAAAGTATTGCCGGCGGCAGCGCGATCGCCGATACGTATTCCTTCTCTTTTTCCTCGTCCTTTGCGTCTGAAGATCCGAACCTGTATGTGAAGGTGGAAGCCTCTGCGCCGGGACTTCCCACACTTAAGGGCGTTCTGAAACCCGAACTGCGCGCCGCCGGCGCTTCCAACGCATGGTCGGGCGATTTCCGTGACGACAAGAGCGTTGCCCCCAAGGATTACGACGGCTTCAATTATCTTGTGACCGGCGTAGGCAGCGGAACCGTGACGCTGACGTGGGATTC
The DNA here is from genome assembly GCA_017454525.1 of Clostridia bacterium. GTDB lineage: Bacteria > Bacillota > Clostridia > Oscillospirales > CAG-272 > UBA11512. The sequence goes on along the minus strand of JAFTCT010000063.1, from coordinate 34,600 downwards.
CGGGATCGTGGAGATGAGCGCCGTTTCGTTGGCGCTCCTGCCCGGCTCACCGACGCCGACGTCTTCCGGCAGCGTCAAAACCGTTGTGTTCTCCGTCGACTCGGACGCTGCCAACCGATACGATCTGCAGTTTTACAAGGTCAACGGCAGCGCCGACGTATGGTCCGGGAACAGTTTTGCGGAACCTCCGGTTTCTGCGATGACATGGTCGGCAATGACGACCGACGTTGTGACGTTCAGCTTCGCATAAACGTTTTGTTTCTTTTACGGCGGCAGTACGGCTGCGCCGATTTCAGGTGAGTGTGATGAATATGAAGAAAAAAACCGTAACAAAAATGAATGATCGTCCGAGACGGCGCCGCGCGATCCTTGTGATCGCGGGGGTGCTCGTCCTCGCCTTCGTGACGGGCGCGCTTTTTCTCGTTTTCGGCGGATTGTTGACCGTGCGCGCTGAAGATCCGGCGCAGACGTATTATATCAGGTCCAAACTGGATTTCATCGATTATTCGACTGCGTACGCCGCCGGCGGAAGAAACCCGAAGGACGTTCTGAATATTTCGATCACCGGCGGCGATATCGTTTCCGGCGACGGTTTTATCAGTCTCGGCACGTCGTCAAGACCCTTTGCGGGAACGATCCAGATTCCTGCTTCGGGAACAGATACCTTCCATCTTTTCGATTGCCCGTTGTTCGATTATATTTCCACTGATACAAAGATCACCGGCGTCGTCAAGATCGTCCGCGAACAGGCGAACGATACGCCTGCGGCGGGCGTTTTGACGCACGGCTCTCTTTTTGCGAATCATGTGGTGAAAGGCGATAATGCGAGCGCATCCTGGAACGTCGAGCTCTATCCCGTATCGGGAGAAGAAATGCCTTCGGTGTCTTTTGAGAGTCTGATCGGCGATATTGCCGACGACTGCAATGTGACCGTGGGCTTCACCAACAATACGTCGCTCAACGTTTCCTCTTCCTCGGACGCGGGCTATATCTGCGGAAATCTCGGTTCGGGCGCCACGCTGACGGCGACCCTTTCGGGCAGCGCTTCAAACGTTACCGTATCCTCTTCGGACGGCGACGCCGGCGGTATGGTCGGAGAAATGCAGCCCGGTTCCGTGCTGAATCTGAAGAACAATACCTATCCCGTCAAGGGCGTGACGTCCTCAAACGGATACGCCGGCGGTCTGGTCGGCAAATGTAACGACGCGACCGTCGATACGGCGCAGTATACCGGAGATATCACCGTGGACGGACCGGTATCGGGCAAAAAGAGCGCCGGCGGCGTGTTCGGTTACTATAAGAGCGTGGAAGCGGCTGAAACTTTCACGCTTGCAGACAGTTACAATACGACCGCGGGCATGAGCGTTTCCAGTACCGACGAATATGCCGGCGGGATCTTCGGCGTTCTTGAAACGGCTATAGAGAGCGGCGCGCAGACCTTCTCCTTTAACGGAAACGCGAGCGGCCCCGAGACCGTCAACGTCGGCGTTACCGGCAAGAAAGGCGCGGGCGGCATTTGCGGCGGCTATAAAACGAACCGGCTGAAGAACACGCTGACCGTCACAAACACGCGCACGACGGTCAGCGCTTCCGGCGTGAGCAGCGGCGGTCTGATCGGCAAAGTCGTCGACGACGAAACCGGCGCTGAAGCCGCTTATATCTCGATCAGCGGCGTGACCAGTCAGTCCGCCAGTCAGCCTGCAGGCGGTCTGATCGGCAATCTGGGCAGTAAGGCGCCGTTCGTAGACGTCTCGGGCAGCGTTACGGTCACCGGTACTTTTGACGCGGGTGTGATCGGCGACGCGCAGACCGGCGTACTGAGAATGCAGGGCGTTCTCGATCTGTCGGGATACACTGCGATCAACGCCGACAGCGCATTCATCGTAAAGAACCGCGACCGTGCGCTGATCTATGCGCTCGGCGACGGGAAGGGAACTAACGGCAGCTGGACGTTTAAGCGCAACGTCACCCAGTCTATCGACGACGTTCACTCCTGGGGTGAGGTCATCCGCACCGACGGCGTCATCCTGAAAGAGGGAGACCTCTTTACGGTGGATATGACCGAACACACCGTCACGGTGAAGGAAGCGCACACAACCATTGACAACGTGACTAAATTTGCCAAAACCGCGCTCAACATGAAACTCAATACCGGCGACGGTTTTGGCGCGCTGCTGTTCACCTCCGGCGACGCCAATCTTGCGTCCACCCTGAACGCGGCGACTCTGAACATTGGCGCTGATATCGACCTGGCGGGCACCGGACTTACCGGTTTCCAGCGGGACGACGGTTACCTGAAAAATTGGAGCGGCACTTCCAACACCGCTAAATTTACCGGAACTCTCAACGGCAACAACCACGCCATCACCCTTGCCACCGGTGAAAACTACGGTTTGCAGGGGAACGGCACCGCGCTGGACGCCACCAGTAAGCAGGGCAATATCCATCAGCACCTGTATAACGGGCTTTTCGCCCGCACCGGCGGCACCGCTTCCGTTAACAATCTGACCGTTTCCGGCACCGCTATGCTGGAACAGCGGATCGGCGGAATGAACTTCGGCGGCGTGACGGCTTGCGCCACCCAGGGATTGACTCTCTCCCACGTTACCTCTACCGTGGGGATCCGTCATCGTGCCAGGGGCAATTACACCGCTCACATCGGCGGCGCCATCGGCATTGCCCAAGACAACAATCTGGACGTCAGCATTACCGACTGTTCGTTCACGCCTACCTATACCGATACCTCCGATGAAGGCAACGCCGCGGGCAATATCTCCACCTATGTGGGCGGCGCCATCGGCAGCGTCTATGAGACCGCTACGTCCTCCAACACGCAGAACGTGAGCTTTACCGACACCGCGCTGGGGCTGACCTTCAACAAGACCGGCTCTTCCGATCGCGCTTCCGTCTTCGGCGGCGCCATCGCCAATATTTCCACGGGCACCTACGTGAAGGACCGCCGCACGGTGTCCTTTGACAACGTGACCGTGGACGTGAACGTCACGGGCCATGCCCGGGACCGCAAGTTCGGCGCCATTTTGGGCGCCCAGTGGTACGCCGCGGACGTGACCATGAACGGCGTTACCATGGACGCGAGCATCACCGCCACCGGTTCCGCGGCGGATTACGCCGGTCTGGTCCGCTCCGCCACCGGGCACTGGGACGTGCAGGACATCTCCTTCGGCACCGTAAACTACAACGTGCCTTCCGGCGGCTCCACCTTCGGTGTGGGCGTCAATAAGGCTTATCTGGTCGACGGTGAGGTGGAAGGCGCCCTGTATATGGACGTGAATGACGCCGGCTACGATATCGGCTCTCTTACCTTTACCGGCAGTCCTTCCTTCTCCGTTTTTGACGAGGTCTGCGCGGACAGCCGCTTCAACGGGACGGATATCACGACAAACGGGCAGTCGATCATTTCGATCACCAACGACTCCGGCAGCCTGATCAACACCTCCGGTACGGTCAACGTCTATCAGAACAAGACCGCGTACGGCAAGACCGCCGCGGGGGCGATCAACGCGTATACACGCTACTACTACAATATGGCGTACGCGCGTACGCATACCGAGACTCCGAAGTATAAATTCCTGACCTGGTCCGCCAAGGCCTACGCGCACAATTCGCTTGACGCGTGGTTTGCAACCGATGATACTACCTTCACGGGAGATCTCGATATGACGGGACTGTCCTATTATCCCGTGGATCTCAATGAGGGCGTAACCTTCTCCTCCGCCACGCTCAAGCTCGATAACAATCTTATGGAGACGTGGGTGAATCCGGAAACCGCCGGGACCCGCAGCACCCGCGCAAACGACAACCAGCACTATCTTATGCACACCGCCGTTTTCCGCAACGATCCCACGGCGTCCATCAACATTTCCGGCCTCACTATTCAGGGCAACGTGCCCAAACTCTCCGACGGCTTCTGCGGCTTTCTGGTCGCCGGGACGCTCGGCGGCGCCGAAAAGGATAAAGTGACCTTCAACGGCTCGAACCTGGTCTTTGACGGCGCGTATATCACCAACGCCGGCGCATACTTTACCGACACGACGTACGCGCCGCTGCTGATCAACAACATCGGGAAGAACACCGACCTTACCATCGCCGGCGCGGCGCAATCTACCTCCGCGTACAGTTCTCTGGTGCCCAATTTCGCCGCGTCCTCTCTGATCGGCGATGTGGGTGAGACCACCGCCCGCGCCATCTATCTGACCTTCACCGGGCTGAAATTCGACGGTCGTTCCTCCGCTTCTTCTATCGGCAATTTGGACACCGCCTACGGCACGACCAAGTCCATCTTCAGCCGCGCCACCATTCTCAACAGTTTCAAATACACCTCCGAGAGTTCCGGTACCTACAACTATATGGTGGACGAAGACTGGACGAGTTCAGCCAACCCCGCACACAACGTCACCTATGGCCGTGAGATCACCTCCCCCGCCGCTGAGTTTTACGACCTGCAGAGCAGGTATTTGAGCTCCGAATACTACACCAATCCTACTACTAACCACGCGGGAAGCGCCTACGACTTCAGCTCCGGCTGGCTGCCGCACGTGTACGTGCCCTACAACCTGGCGCTGTATCAGCACGAACTGTCCGTGAACGTGGCGTTCGTTTCCGAGATCGAAGGCTGCGGTAAATACGGCGATCCCTACGTTATAGACGACGATGAAAAACTTGGTATCATCTCCAAGATCATCCGTGGCGACGACGTAGGCAGCGACGTTAAGATCTATTTCCCCAACGATATGTCCAGCGCCGTGGATTCCAATGAAAACGACGCCAATGCGGCTATTTACGCCAAGACCAACTACACCAAGTATCAGTACGCCTTCGGAACCACCAACTTCACCCGGGTCACCGGCTCCGGCACGGTGTCCAACACCAACGCGCGCCGTTGGCTGGCGGGCGCCTACTACGTGGTCACCCGTGACATCACCTTGTCCGGCGGCGTCTCCACGGAGTACGTGAGCTTAGGCGAGGTCTCCGACGCTCAATACGCCTTCCGCGGCGTCATCGTGGGACGCGGTAATCCCGTCATCACCAACAACTCCCGTCAGCCCTTGATCTACACCAGTCTCGGCTGCGTGATCAAGGATCTTACGGTGAAAGTGGACGTGGATTACAACGGCACCTCTGACATCACCATCGCCGCGCCCCAGGGCAACGGCACCTACGCTCTCTCCGGCGGCAACAACGCCTACGGCGCCGTGATCCGGCAGATCTTAGGCGGCGACAATATCATCGACAACGTGAACGTCACCTTCACCAGCGCCACCTTCAACATCACCTCGGCGGGTTCCTCCTACTATCCGCGCCTGGTGCCCGTTGGGGGTTACGTGGGCGTCATCGTGAACGGCGGGCTCGTCTTCCGGAATATGCCCGCATCCTACAAGGGATTGACCGCAAGTACCTTCTCCGCGGTCAACGACGCGGGCTATCTGTACGTGAATCCCATCATCGGGCGCGTCATCGCGGGCTACGCCTTCCATGAGGCGAGTACTGCCTCCGCGGTTTCCGCCACCATGGACAACGGCTCCAAGAACTACACCCTGGCGGACGTTTCACGCTCCGGCGGCAAGATCACCGTTACTGACAGCAGCAGTCAGTTTACGATCTCCGTGCCGGACGGTCAGAGTCTGTTCCTGCTCTCCGCGGCGATCAACAGCGGCGCCTGCAGCGCGGCGACCGGCGGCAACCTGACGGGCGATATCAAAACCTATCAGGACCTCTCCGATTTCTGGGCGGGCTTCCGCGCCTATACCGCCAGCCGCGCCGGCGCCACCTACGACGACGTGGGTACCGCCTCCGGCGACGACTTTGAACTGGCGAAAAAAGATAAGGTCGTGAACAGCCTCGCTAGAGTCCCCTATATCCTCCGGGCGTATACTGCGGACGATAACAGCCGTCTCTATATGCGCTCCCTCGCCAGACGGACAAACAACATCCTGCAGATCACGGGCGACTGCGATATCTCCGCGGGCTTCAGGGGCATCGGCAGCCATTATCTCAATAACGACTATCTGCGCCTCAGAGTGGCGCGGGTCACCGGCGGAACCACCGCTTCGCCGGTTACCAAGACCCTCACCTTCCACATGGACGTGCGGAGCTACGAGACCAACAACGTATCCAAGTACATTTGTCTTACCGAGAAAAACGGCGACTATACTTTCCCCACCACGGGCGGTTTGGGCCTGTTCAATAACCTGAAAATGACCGGCGTAACGAAGGACGGCGATAATTATGTGCAGAATCTGGAGCTTTCCGGGAGCATCTTCTACGACGTGTATACCATCGGCGGCGAAAAGAGCCAGTACAACTACGGTACCGGCTCCAAACAGGTCTCTCTCGACACCTACTGCTCCGTAGGCGGCATCGCGGGCATTGCCACCACCGGCTCCTTCGGCATCAAGGACGTGACCTTCAACGACTTCCGCGTGGAGGGCGCCAAGAACGCCGGCGGTCTTGTGGGCTACGCCTGCATGAGAAACATCGGTACCAGCTCCTTCATCAAGTACACCGACGGCGTCTCAAGCGCCGGCTCCGTCACCGTTATCGGCGGTCATACCGCGGGCGGTCTCATCGGCAGAGTCTATGAGTGCCGGGTGGAGATCTACGGCGCCGACGGCGGTACGGACATTGTGGTCAAGGATATCAGCCTCAAGGCGCAGTCCCTGAACGATACCGGCTCGGTCATCAGCGGCAACTGGATCAACAACCTCACCACCGGCGCCGGCGGCGTCATCGGAAGCAACTTTCCGTATCACAAAGGAAATAGTGGCAATGAGCAGGACGTCCTCCGGAACGGCGAAACGTCCACCATCAGCAGTAAACGCACCTATATTTATGACATCAACGTGGTCGCGGGGAGCACCCCCGCCACCATCCGGGTGCAGAACGACACCTCCAACGTGTCCGACATTAACGTTGCAGGCGGCTTCATCGGCACCACGCAGAACACCGTGTTGAAGATCATCCGCTGCAAGCTTCAGAACGTGAACGTCAAGGCGAACATCGCCGGCGGTATCATCGGATTCTCCACCCAGAAGGTGGCTATGCACCTGCAGGATATCCTGGTGGACGGCACGGACAAGAGCCACGCCATTCAGGGCAACGCCGTGGCGGGGGGCGTCTTCGGACGCTTCCGCGCCCGCGACGGCGTGGCGTCCGATATCAACGGCGTTACGGTCACCAATTACACCATCGAATCCCTGTCCACCGTGAACAACGCCGTTTGTGCGGCGGGCGGTATTTTGGGAGAAGCGAACGGCGACAACAAACCCAAAACGGACACCTCCATGAAGCCCTTCGAGTTCCGCAACGCCGCAGTTTCCAACTGTATCATCAAGACCAATTACACTGACGGAAGCAACTTCTGCGGTACCGGCGGTCTGATCGGTTCCGCAACGCCCGGCAGTACAAAAGATAAGGAGGCGAATTACCTCAGCTACACGAATACGGTCAAGATCGCCGGCTACAACATCCTGCTGGATAATCTGGAGCTGATTCACCTCGCCGGCGGCGACACCGACCAGTCTACTGCATCAACCAACAGTAAAATCGGCGATATCATCGGCAACAACTCCGCGTCCGCCGAGATCAAGCTTGTCGGCGTCACCACCTCCAATATGGACTATATCGGCAAGCACGCCGGGTATTACAACAGTACCTCGGATAACTACGGCGACGGCGGCACAGGCTTCGGCACCGGTTTCGCGGTCTTTGCGGATTTCCGCGGCAATACCACCGACAATCAGGACGGTTTTGCGAATATCGAAGACGGTTCTACGGCCGAAGACGATTATACCAACGTCGAGTACGCGTCTCCGTACGTTACGTCAAACCCGCTGCTCACGCTCGGTACTTTGAAGATCACCGGCGACGGAACGGCGGCGACAGTGAGCGATCTGCCGATCAATCTGATCCTGGACGGAACGTCGGGAGCGCGGTATGAGCATTCGAAAAACGCATATTATACCGACAGCAGCGGAGAGACCAACGTTCAGGTGTTCAGCAGATACAACGACGGCAGCAGATTTTCAACGTTCAGCGCTGAAGTAGCCGGCTATCTCGGTACCGACTTCCCGGTTTTGATCCTGGACGATATCAACAAGGACCATGCAACCGAAATGATCAACAGTTATCTGCGGTTGCTGACCAATACGACTTACGACTATGGAATTGATATCGAAAACGTTTATGACGTGAAAATCTATAACGTCGTGTACAACGCGGCATCGAACAGTTATTCGGTTTCGGCGGCGGGCGCAAGCCTCAGGCGGTACGACGGGAAATTCTTTATGCGCAGCACGGTGTTCGACAGCGGTAAATCGCAGTTTTCGCTGATCGACGTCCGGTATTCCGACCCGGTCAAAACTTCGGATACCGCATATCACCTTTACGTGCCGGTATTCGTGAAGAAGGTGCTGTCGTATGAGTTCCGCGTCGGTCTGCTCAGCGGGACCACGTATCTGCAGGATCCTTACCGCGACCGTTTCGGCGAGCTGCTGATTGAAAACGTCGGTATGCCCGTGACCTCCTTCTTCGAATACAGTTTCACAAGAACGGCGGAGGAATGGGCGACGGCGATCAACGCGGGCGAAGTGGTCGATCGCGTGTACGATAAGAAACTGCTGTTCATCAAAGCGAATACCAATGAGTTACTCAAGGACTTCCCGTCAAGTACGAAGCTTGTTCTGGTCGATCCGAACAGCGGAGGCGCCGCCTATTACGCCGATTTCAGCGCGGTGAGCGGAAACCAGCTCAGTCTGTCCTCGTTCACCGGATTCACGCAGAAGAAGCTCAGCGAGCTGATGAAGCTGACGGTAACGGAGGATCCTGCCGGAACGCTCGTAGAATGCGGTGATGGCGAGACCGCGTCCGTGACCGTAGGAGGTCAGGGCTACCGGCTTGCAGACTCGATCGACGGCGTGGACGACAGCGCAAAGACGAAATATACGGTCAGCGTCGGCACGACGATGGTCGAGGATCAGAAAAACGGTACGTACGTCCGGTGTACGGGCGGAGAGACCGCGACGCTGACGGTGAACGGTCAGGGCTACCGTGCCGCAACGGATGCGGAGCTTGCTGACAACAGCGTCAAGAAGTATACCGCCGACGTCTGCTCCGAGCGGTACTACCTCTCGATCTACACCGACGCCTCGGTGAATCCCGATTATTTCTACCACTATACGCTGCAGCCGCAGAGCGCTTTCGACAACAACGACTATCCGTCCAAGTTGTTCAACACGACCGACGACAAGCGTCTTGCGCATCTGATCATGGGGAAGATCTTCGACCACAGCGATATCGCGGTCACCAGTTCTCCGAAGGATCCGGCGAAGGGCGATACCATGGACAGCACCAACAACGAGATCAACGTGTCGCTTTCAGCGACCTTCGGCCTGTCGAGCGATCTTGACGATACCGCGAACGGCGGCGTCAATATCGTCAACGAGATCAGCGATATCGTCACTTCCGACACCGTTCAGGTTTTCCAGAGCTTCCTTATTCAACTCAACCGCACGGAAGGCGGCGTGATGAAGAAAGAGATCCTCGGAGATCCGACGGCGACCGGCAGTTTCAGCATCGACAGAACGATCAACGCCTCGGCGGACAGCAGTCCGTCGGCATACGGAGATACCGATTCTGTTACCGGTACCGTCAGCGCGATCCATTCAAAGCAGGACTACGTGGAATTCGTGACCTTTGACGTGAGCAATATGTTCACTTATACGGACGGCGGAAGCGGACCTGCGCCTCAATATTTTGAGATCGTTTCGAACGTGAAGCTGACATACGACGATTCCGCGATCGATACGCAGTTCCCGGGACGCGGAGACGAGCCGCCTTACAATCAGGACGGTGTGACGGTTACCGGACACTCGAATATCGCTTTCCAGCAGGAGTCGACGCCGTACAGCAAGAATACGATCGAGGCGGACGATAAGGCAGACGGATCCGCTGCTTTCAGGCACAATTATCATACTGCCCGTGCGTCGGAGCATGCGGAACTGGAGCTGACGCCTATCGGCGACAAGGTCGGCGACTTCACGCCGCTCGGTATCAACTCGCTCAACCCGCCGGACAACGTCGAGAGATCCGCATACGTTGAAGAAACGTTCAGTCTGCTGCCCGAACTCGACGTGACGCTGATCCAGGACCGCGTCCGGGATTACGATCACGCGAAGGTCACGGTGACGCTGACGCAGAAGACCGATTCCGGATATGTGGAGCCCTTCACAAGCGACGGAAGTTACGCCTACGGGATAGACGATTTCATCAAGAGTTTGTTCTGGGGCAACGACCTTTCAACGGCAACTGCGATATCCGTGGACGCGGCCGGAAAAGCGTACGCCGTAACGCTTCCGAAAGCGGCGCTCGACGACCGCGGCGGCGATATCTTCTTCCCGCTTCTCAACTTTACGGTGAAGACGGGATCGGATCTTGAAAACGCGCATCAGTTTTTCGCGAATTACAAGATCACAGTGACCGTGGTACTGCAGGAAAGCGGAAGAGATATCAACGTCTCAAGCGCGTACAACTACGTGATCTATACCAACGCAAAGATCATTCCGTACTTCTACGTGCCGCCCGTAACCCCGTAAGTTCAGGCGCAGGTAAAAAATCAAATCAAAAAGGGCTGTATGCGCTCCGTGCCCCGGAGTACGTACGGTCCTTTTTCTTTTCCGTGGCGCCCGCACAAGGGAAAAAACCGCGTTTTTCTATTGCAAATTCTTTGCGGATATGGTAAAATATGATCGGTATCTTTAGTCATCTTATGAAGAATTTTGCAGATACGGGAGGAAGCAATGGTCAGACACGTGATCCTCTGGACGCTGAAAAGCGACCTGACGAATGAAGAAAAGAGCGCGGTGAAGCGCGCGGCGAAGGAGCGGCTGGAGGCGCTGTACGGCACGGTGCCGTCGCTTGTGCGCATTGAAGTGCATACCGGTCCGCTGGAGACCTCCAACTGCGACATGATGCTCGACAGTCTTTTTGAAGACGAAGAGGGACTTGCCGAATACGCTTCGCATCCCGCGCACGTCGCGGCGGCGAACGCCTGTGTTCGCCCCTATACCGCCGAGCGGAAGTGCTTTGATTTCAAAGAATGAGAAGAGAGACGTTGACCGTGGACAAAAAACCCTTTGACGCGATCCTTTTCGATCTTGACGGCACGCTCGTACATCTGCCGCAGGAGCGCTTCGCACGGGAGGCGACCCTCGGGCTGACGGCGTACGCCGCGCCGCGTCTGGGCGTTTGCGAAAAGGACTTCTTGAGGGAACTGAACGCCGGGATCGGCGCGATGATCCGAAACGACGGAAAAAACGACAACCGCTTCGTTTTTTTGTCGTATTTCAGGGCGGCGATGAAGAAACTCGACCCCCTGTTTCATCTTGACGACGGCGCGCTCGAAGCGCCCTTCAACGACTATTACGCAAGCGATTTCAGATCGCTTGCTTTGATTGGCACCTTCAACGCGAACGCTTCGGCGGCGGTCGCGCAGGCGCGCCGGCTCGCTTCCCGCGTGATCCTTGCGACCCTGCCGATCTTTCCGCTCTGCGCGCAGGAGGAACGGCTGTCGTGGGTGGGCTTATGCAAAGAGCGGTTCGATCTCGTCACCGATTACGCCTTTTCGCATTACAGCAAGCCGAATCCCGCGTATTATCTTGAGATCGCACGGCGCTTCGCGCTCGATCCCGCCCGCTGTCTTATGGTCGGCAACGACGTTTCCGACGATATGATCCCCGCCGTCAAAGCGGGGATGCAGACCTATCTTGTCACCGACTGCCTGCTGCACGGCGAACTGCCCTATGACGGACGGCGGTCGGATTTCGCGCAGTTCAAAGAATATCTGGAGTCTCTATGACGGATTTTGCAAGGAAACTGATTTGCTGGTACGCCGAGAACAGGCGCGACCTGCCCTGGCGGCATACCGACGATCCCTACCGCATCTGGGTCTCGGAGATCATGCTGCAGCAGACGCGCGTCGAGGCGGTCAAGCCCTACTACGAGCGCTTTCTTTCGGCGCTCCCCGACGTGACGGCGCTCGCCGGCGCGGACGACGAACTGCTAAACAAACTCTGGCAGGGACTGGGGTACTATGCGCGCGTGCGCAATATGAAAAAGGCTGCGCAGATCTGCGTAAAGGACTACGGCGGGCGTCTGCCCGGAACGTATAAAGAATTGCTGACCCTTCCGGGCGTCGGCGCCTACACGGCGGCGGCGATCGCGGCGTTCGCCTACGGAGAAGCGCATCCGGCGGTCGACGGAAACGTCAAGAGGGTCGTTTCGCGCTATCTCGGCGACGCAACACCTGTGGAGGAGCCGGCGTTTGACCGCCGCGCGCGCGATTTTCTGTATGCGCAGATCCCCCCGGACCGCGCGGCGGCGTTCGATCAGGCGCTCATCGAACTGGGCGCCACGGTCTGCGGTCCCGACAGGGAGGCGCTCTGCGGCGGCTGTCCGCTGGTGGACGGCTGCGCGGCGTTCAGAGACGGAAAAACAACCTGCCTGCCGGTCAGAAAAGAGAAAAAAGAGCGAAAAACCGAAGAACGCACCGTACTGTGCGTCGTCTTTAACGGAAAAACGGCGCTTTGCAAGCGCCCCGGAAAGGGACTGCTCTCCGGGCTTTGGGAGCCGCCGACGCTCGAGGGCGCCAAAAGCGAAAATGAGGTGCGCGCGTATCTTACGGCGCGCGGCGTCCGCGTCCAAGCCGTGACGTCCCTGCCGCCCGCGCGGCATATCTTCACGCATATCGTGTGGGAGATGAAGGGATATAAGGTCGAAGCGCTCTCGGCGGGCGAATTTGATTTTTACGGCAGAGAAGAGTACGAAAAACGCGCCCTTCCGTCGGCGTTCAAGCCGTTTTTTGCCGATCTTTTGCCGAAACGTTGATTTTTGTATAAAAAAACTGTCTGTTCATTACGGAAGCGCAGGACTGCGCCCTCTTCTGAACCGGCAGCCGCGAAGGGAGGCGGCGGTCATCGAAGACGAAAAAATCGTATCCTTGCTCTTCGAAAGAAATGAAGACGGACTCGCCGCGCTCAGCGAACGCTACGGCGCCTACGTCCGTATGATCTTGAAAAACATCCTGCGCGATCCGCGGGACGAAGAGGAATGCGAGAGCGACGTATGGATGGCGGTATGGTCTTCGATCCCGCCGCAGAAGCCGGAGTCGCTCAAGAGTTATGTCGGCGCCGTCGCGCGCAACGTCGGCATCAACCGGTATGAGAAACGCCGCGCCGCCAAGCGCGGCGGCGAACGCACCGAGGAACTGCTCGAGGAGCTTGTCAGCGTCGCGGGCGACGGAGATCCCGAGGGCGAACTGCTTGCAAAGGCGCTTGAAAAAGAGATCAACGAGTTTCTTTTCACGCTCCGGCGCGATACGCGCGTCTGCTTCGTTCTGCGCTACTACTACGCGTTTCCGATCGAAGCGATCGCAGAAAAGACCGGCAAATCGCCCCACGCCGTGACGGCGCTGCTGTCAAAGACCCGCGCGGCGCTGAAAAAATGGCTGGGCGACCGCGGAACGGCGGTATGAAGGAGGAAGACCGATGAAAGGAAAAAACGTTTTCACGGCGCTTGACGCCGTGAAGCCGTCGTATCTCGAGGAAGCGGAAAACGCACGCCCGCGTATGAGCGCGGCGAGGATCCTTTCGATCCTTCTGCCCGCCGCCGCCATGGCGCTGCTGATCGCCGCGACGGCGATGATCTTCATCCCCCTCGGCGCCCCCGCGCCCTTTGCGGAGCAGGCGGCGGATCCCGCCGCGGCGCCGACGCCCGAAGCGGCGCTGGAAACGGTCGCGATCCCGACGCCCGAGGTGCGCAGCGATGAAAACGGTCTGGTCTACGCCCTCTTCGGCGACCACGTTGAGATCCGCGGGTACCTCGGCAGCGAAGAGGAGATCGTTCTGCCCGAGAAGATCGGCGGCTCCTTCGTCACGCATCTGATTCTCTCTGAAATGGAAGCGGATCGCGTTTCGCGCGTCTGCTATAACGGCGGGGAACTTGAAAAACTGACGCTGCCCGAGGACCGCAAGGTCGAATTCCATATCGGTCCCGACGTCAGGAGCGTGAACGCAGGACTGCTCCACAGTCCGTATATCCGGTCGGTCACGGTGGACGAAGACAATCCCGTTTACGCCGATTACGGCGGTATGCTCTATACGAAGGATATGAGGACCCTGATCCTCTGTCCGGCGGGCGCCGGAGCGAAGGAGCTCTATTATGAGGCGACGGCGGAGTACGCGGACGATCCCGCGGTCGCCCTCTTCTCCATAAAACTCCAGACCGTCGCGACCGACGCCTTCAAGGACTGTCAGATCGAGCGGATCGTACTGCCGCCGTCGCTGACCAACGTCGAGCGCGGTTCCTTTCGAAACTGCGGGAAACTCGTCAGCGTTTCGCTGCCCGGTTCGGTCAGATACCTGTCCGGCGAAGCGTTCGACGGCTGTTCGTCCCTTGACGTGCAGTTTGAGGGAACGGAAGAGGAATTCAACGCGCTCCACGTCGACCTGCCCGCGAACGTCAGAGTTTACTGCCGCGCGGAAGACGACGTATAGCCGACCGGAAACAAAAAACAGGGGGCTGTTTCATTTGCCTGCAAATGAACAGCCCCTTTTTATTAAAGGGGACCCCTAAACAACGAAAGGAAAGAGTATGGATCATCAGAAAACAGTATCCGTGATCGAGCCGAGCGCTTCGCGCGCAGCGCCTGAACCGGTCAGAAGAGAGAAAAGAAGAGTCGCGGCGTATGCGCGCGTATCGACGGAAAAAGACGAGCAGCAAGGGAGTTTTGAGGCGCAGATCGACTACTTCACACGGCTGATCGGTCAGAATGAGAACTGGGAATTCGTGAAGGTCTATGCGGACGAAGGACTGTCGGGCACGAGCACCAGACTGCGCAAGAGTTTCAGAGAAATGATCGGCGACGCCCTCGCGGGCAGGATCGATCTCATCGTCACCAAGAGCATCAGCCGTTTCGCGCGCAATACCGTGGACAGTCTGACGACGATCCGCGCGCTCAAGGAAGCGGGCTGCGAATGTTATTTTGAGAAGGAGAATATCTATACCTTCGATCCCAAAGGCGAACTGCTTATCACCATCCTTTCCAGTCTTGCGCAGGAGGAGAGCCGCTCGCTCTCCGAGAACGTCACCTGGGGGGCGCGCAAGCGCTTTGCAGACGGCAAATATACCATCCATTACAGCGAGTTCATCGGGTACCGCCAAGGGGAAAACGGAGCGCCGGAGATCGACGAAAAGGAAGCGTCGGTCGTCAGGCGTATTTTTTATATGTGCATCGCGGGCTTGGGGCCCTTTTCGATCGCGCAGATCCTCACAAGGGACGGGATCATGACCCCGATGGGAAAGGATCTCTGGAGTTATTCCGTCGTCAGAAGCATTCTTCATAACGAGAAATACTACGGCGACGCTCTGCTCCAGAAGACCTATTCCACCAGTTTTCTCACCAAGAAGCGGCAGAAGAACAACGGCGAGATCAAACAGTATTACGTCAGAAACGGACACCCCGCGATCGTGTCAAAGGAACTGTTTGAAGAAGCGCAAAGCGCGCTTGAAAACTACGTCACGCCGCGCCGGAGGAAAAACGACAAGCCCTTTTCCAAAATGTTCCGCTGCGGATACTGCGGAAGTTGGTATCATGAAACGGTCTGGCACCCCGGGACGAAGAACGAAAAGAGGGTGTGGAAATGCGGCAATAAAAGAAAAAACGGCGCCTGCAGCGCGCCACGGTTTTCGGAGGAGGAGCTCGGAGAACTTTTAGAGCGCGCCGAGCGGACGCTGTGCGAAGACAAAGCGCTCTTTTTGAAACTCCTTCCGTTTTTGCGTACGAAGGAACGGACCCTTGAAATGATGCTCCTTGAAAAAGCCGAGATCGAGCGCTTCCCCCGTCCGGGCGTCCTCTCGCCGCGCCTGGCGGAACTGCATACCGCGATCTTGTCCGCAGAAGAAACCAACGCTTGTATCGACCGCATTTCGGCCCCCGGCGTTCTTTCTTCCCTTCCGCCCGACCTTCCCCGCCGCCTTGTGGACTATATCTCCGTGCGCGCAAAGAACGATATCGCCGTGCATTATATCGACGGGAGCGAAGAACCGCTTGCGCTTCCCGTCACCGCAGAAAGGCGAGAAAACTGACGATGTGCTTCCCTGCAGCCGGTTTGGTGTATAGCATAAACTTTTATATTTTTAAAGTTTTGCTGTGAATTACATAAACTTTTCAGAGCGGATAACAAATGCATGAAAAAAGTCAAGTACGATCCTTTGTAAAATCGTACTTGACTTTTTTGCAGATCTTCGTATCCCGATCAGCGGTCCTCACGGAGAGGTGACGGGCGTGACGAAGTTGGGAATGATCTTTGCGTTGGTATATACCACGAAGTTCGACGCTCTCGAGATCGCATACTCTACGCCGTCGACGTTGCTCAGCACGACGGAGATCGTGATCCTGTAGTTCGCGTAATACTGACCTGCGCTTTCAAGAGCGGCGCCCGTGACCACGGTGCAGTGCAGCATAGGCAGATCGATCTCCGGTCCGCCGCTGTTCCCGAGATCCGCGGTCCTGCTCAGAACGGTTTCATAATGGCTGCCGTCGGCGCTCGCCGTCAAAACGCTCCCGCCTTCGAACCGGCAGGTAAGGAACTCGTCGATGTCGGCGCTGACGTCGGCGGAACCGGACCACTTCTTCAGCGATCCGTAGGTACCGCCCTCATACTTCTGCTCCAGCGTGATCGTAACTTTCATGGTGGTATAATCCGCAATACGCTCTTCCAGACCCGTCACGTTCAGAGACGCCAGCAGGTCAAACAGAGCTTCATTTGCGCTCCCGTTATTCAGGGCGTTGATGCCGAGCGGCGTGAAGTCGCCGACCTTATCGCCGAGCGGGATGAGGTTCAATTTCGCCTGTACGGGTTCGGTCGCCGTATGATAGATCCTGGTCGTCACGTCATCGGAGCTCTCGGTGTTCTTGCTGTAGGTCGTCGCCGATTGCTGGAACGCGATATTGGACGATGCGGACACCGTGACGCCGTCGTGTGCAAAGGGCGAATCGGGATCTTCACTCTGTCCGGGGAACTGCGCGGGAACGGAGCCGTCCACGTCGTACACCACGGACACGTCGGCGTTGATCTCAAACGGCGCTCCGTATGAAAAACTTGCGCTGAGGTCCGTCGTGACGAATTCGACGAAGTTGCCGGAAGCCCGCCAGGAGATATTGTTTCCGCTGGTATAAGCGGTCGGGGAGCCGGAGGCCGTCTCGTCCAGCGTCGTATCGATATAATAGTTGCCGGAAACGAGCGGAGTACCGATGATCGCTTTGGATTCCGCTCCCTGTTCTCTCTTGTTGAGCGATACGACGAAGCTCTGGAACACCTTGATATCCGTATCGTTGAATTTACCCCTCAGGTTCGCTTTCAGTTCGTTTGAAAGATCCTCGGACAAGCCGAACTGCGCGCAGAGGTCGATATTCAGCGTATTGTTGGCTTCCGTCATGACCCCGTTGATCGGAGAATCCACGGTGCTCGTTTTCTTCATCTCGTGCTCGAAGATCTTTCCCATGATCAAATGCGCGGACGCGTTGGAAAGAGGATGATCCTCCGAGTAGATGATCTTTGCGGGCGGGTGTCCCTCCTCGGTCAGCATCTCCATCGTCTGAAGAATGTAATAGTGGAACAGAAGGTCGGAATACGTATAGTGCGTTAACGCAGAATCCGCCGGCGTGGCGAGCGCATAGTATTCGCTCACGGTGATTTCAACGTCGGTCGTATCCTTCACGTACGTGCCGCTTCTGTATTCATATACGACGCCGCCTGTTGAAACGACGTATTTCTTCACCGTATCGTCCGCGAGTTCCGCGTCGGTCGCCGGACGGAAGCCCTCTCCGGCGGCGGGCGTCTTTTGCACGTAGTCGCCGCCTGCCGACGATTCGACGTGATCGCTTTCGGAATAGATCGAGATATAGTATTCCTCGACCGGTGTATTTCCGACAGTAATGTTGTATTTCTGACTAGGCGAACCCGATACGGGACAGTAACCCTGACCGTCCACGACGACCGTCGCATTCTCGGCGTCGCAGGTCATAAACTTGCCCTTCGAGTTTTGCGTCACGGTCAGATCCATCATATCTTCAAGGTCGACCGGGGTGAAGCTCTCACCGGAGAACGTATACGTGCCGCCGCTGTAGGTCATCGTCTCCTTGAATCTGCCAAGGTCGAGCGTGGAACCGACTCTGGCGGTCCCGAATGTCGCGTAATAGGGTTTCCCGCCCCTGTTCGGATCGATCAGCACCAGAACGGTGTCTGCCGGCAAATGGTCCTCGCTCTGCTTGGAGAGCAGCAGTTTCTTCGTGTAATTGAAATTGACGGTCTCTCCCGACTCCAGAGCGTCTTCCCATTCCGCTGTCGTGCGGTCGTAGGAATAGCGGAAATAGGTGGTGACCGGCATGCCGACGTTCTCGATCAGCGCCTTGCCGAAACGCGACGTATACTCGCTCGAAAGATAGGTTGTGCCGCTCTGCGTGGCGATATCGAAGTTGAAGGACAGGACCTTTTCAACGAATACCGGAATATAGAGATGGTAAGCAACAGCGGGTGTCGCCGACGTATCCGCCGGATCGTAATACCGCACGTCGACCAGTGAGAATTGCGCTTTGCCGTTGTCGAACGCTGAATTCGTAATGGAGAATCCGCTTCCGTTCGTGTATTTCAAACTCGGCGTCCCTCCCACGGTGAACGCGCCGTTGGCATACGCCACGTTCATTACGTGGATGCTGAACACTTTGTTCTGGTTGGTTTTATAGTCGAACTTACTGCCGGTCGTATTGGTCAGCATGCGGATATAACTGTTGAGCATATCGTGAGATCCGGCGCTGTCCCATACCAATACTGGGAAATCGATTTCTTCATAATAGCCGGTCGCTTTTGTGCTGAACATCGCAAACTTACTGTTCAGGAAATCGTTGACTTTCTGATAGTTCTTGTTGCCCGAAGAACCGTTATTATAGTAAGCATTTGCCGCATATCCATAACGTCCGCTGTACGTGCCGCCGGACTCGGAGATACTGTTCATGATATCTTTGATCGGCAGGCCGGCTACCGTGTACGATACGCCATCACCAGTGAGCAGAACGTTTCCGGGAATCGTGATCGAAGGATTTGCCGTCACAAAAGGAAATGTGGACACAACGTCTGGATGCTCAGGGTCCGCCATCAAACCGGAAAACGTCTCGTTGGTCTGCAAACCGCTAAAGTCAGCGAAGACGATGTAATCATTCGTGTTGTAGTTATCAACTGACGTAGCCGATTGTGCAGAATTATAGCCGACAGCTCTTGAAATCGTTTCATCCGTGGTAGGAGAATCAAGATCCACGTGAACGCCGACAAGTTTAATCCACGATACGGATCCCGCATCGTAATTTCCAATTACAGACGACGTTCTTACGTCAGCAGTTGTGCTTGTGACAGACGTGCTGCGAATCATAACGTTATATCCGTCGATTTTTGATCTTGAAGCCCTGCCGAACAAACCGCCTGTACCGTTCGTGGCTTTTGTGCCCGTTGCCAAATTCGAAATAGCGCAACTGTCAACAAGAAGATTGTGAATCGAAGCAGTCAGATAAGCATTTGTGTTGCTGCCGGGATTCGAATAGCCAATAAACCCTCCTGCGGCTTGATATCCCTTGTCGCCCACAGTCGTCGAAGAAATATTATAATTCTTTATTTCTCCGGTTTCGAGTGTTATTTTTCCGCCGCCGTTATTATCGGAAGCATTATACATACATCCGATATATCCACCGGCAGAAAGATATCCGTTAATACTTGAGTTGCTTTCTTTTCCGCTCCCGTTCTTTTTTCCGTCAAGTGTTACGTTATTCAATACAATAGTAAGAGTATCGTTGTTAGTAATTGCCTTGTCGCTGAAAACCTCTCCTATAATACCTCCGGCATTCGTCGCGGAAACATTGAGGTTTTCGACCTCGACGTTTTGAATTGTAAACCTACGGTTTTTAATAACTCCGACCACTCCACCGGCGTTAGTATTATCTTTTGTTATACTGAACACGTGATCAGTATTTCCTGTTCCTTTGCCTTTGATTATATAATCTTGAACTTTTGAAACAGTTGTTCCTTGCGGCAAAACCAAACCTATAATTCCGCCGGCGGAATAGAACATATAGTTATAAACCCATTTAACAGCATGTCTGTCATCGGACGCGTAATTATTTATCGATGTGTCACCTGTGTATTGTCCCTTGCTCTGAATCGAATCAATCAGCAAAGTAGTTTTGGTGCTGTTGTTTCCTTTGATTTCGACATAAGATCTGAGATAACCTATCAGTCCGCCTGCCGACGCGCCTGCTATAACGGAAATACCGTTCGTCGTATCCGTACCGCAATTTTCTATCGTGCTTGTTCCTGTACCCCAAGCGGTATAGCCGATCAGTCCGCCTGCATATTTTGCACCTTCAACAGATAAACCGTTCATAGTTATATTTTTGAGATAGTATTTATAGACATTTTTATAAGTTTTGCCATCACTGTTTTTTACAGCATATACACATCCGGCGATTCCGCCGACGTTAAGAACCGTCACTTCGCCGATACCATCGTTGCCGGTTATCAAGAATTTATACAAACTCGATGATCCGTTCGTTATATTGATGATATCATAGAAAACACTGCCTGACAAAGTCAAATTGTATATAGAGTTACTAGACGATGCGTTATTCATCAGCAACACGTTGAACAAACCAAAGCCAGCCGCATCCTGAACGGCTTTATAGCTCGTGATCGTCGGGTCATATTCCAAAAACCGCATATTCAGCGTGATCGTCCGGTTCGTCGCAGTGCCGGATCCGTTATCTCCGCCCATTTTCTGAATGCGCAGACGGACGTTGTCGTTGTCAAGATAGATACTGCCGATCCCTCGGAAACCCGCGGCGACGTCGCAATCTCCGGTGATTTTTATTATACTATTCGTCTGTTTTGATATACTGCGTGCGTAATACTTCTCAATCGGAGTATCGCTGCCTGAGTCATAGGACGTCGTATACTCACTTATAACGTGAGGGATCGAATTCACGGTATTATTCTCGGACGTTGCGTAATAATCCTTGCACGCTTTCAGATAGTCTCCCGACGCATCAGAATATTCATCGGCTTCGCTGCTTCCGACAGTCGAATAAAGCGAATTCGCCCTGGTCGTTGTGTCCTTACGGTACGCCTGCCAGAAAAGAGTCAACTTATCATACTCAAAATTGGCATCGTTATAAATATCCGCCGCGCCAGCGCCGCTGTTGACAATAGCGCCGAGAACGTACATTGCCTGACCGTCTGGCACCTCGATCGTGAGTTGACCGCTGCTGTTTGTGATCTTGAGTTTCCCGCCGGAAGTCGACAGATCGGAAATCGAATAGTTCTTCGTACCGTTCTTCATCGTCGAGGTCTCTTCCGTCGAATGATAGGCGGTCGTTTCATAGAACGCATAGCCCGCGATCACGCGCCCGATATAGGGATTGACGTAAAGATGTCCGGAATCCGCGACCACCGCTGCAAACGTCGTCGTCGTTGAATCCGAATGAACGACCGTAGACGAGGTGGAAGCCGTCAAACCGGGGAAGGTCTTGACTGTATTACCATCCTCGGCATCCACGTAGGTCATGTTGCGGAAGATCAACCCCCCGTTGACCAGCGCGCCGACGTAGCCGCCGATCGGATTGAGGCGCTCATAATTTGAAGCGGTATCCTCCGTAATTTTAAAACCGACGTTCGAGGCAAATGAAACCTCTACGTTATCGATGATATTGTCTCCGCCGAGGATCTGCCCGATCAACGCGCCGTAGGACTGCACACCGCCGGTATACTGGAATGCGTTGCTCCCGCCGGGCGCAACCAGATCGATCGTATGAGCCCCTTCCTTATCGGTTTCAACCGACACTTTGATATTCTGGATCACACTGCCGAGCGACGTATGGATCAGCGGCTTATCCGATTGATTGACGATCTTCACGCCGCCGCGGCCGATCAGAACGCCGCGGAAAGCGTATTGCGTTGAACCCTCCGCGTCTGTCAGACCGAGTCCTTTGAACGTTGAGGGGAGCGTGATATTCTCGGAACTGGATAAAACGTAATACGCGCCCGCAAGCCACTGACGCGCCGAGGCTTTCGACAGCGTCGGACTGTTGTTGACTAACGTTGACGTTCCGTTATATAAATAGACGGTCTTCGACGGATCTGAAGCGAAATTCGTATCTCCGTCATTCGTGCATTTATACGCCAGTTTTTTATAATTCATTGACGTATAATTATAATCCAAAGACGTCTTGACTTGATTTAAACTATCAATGTTAAACGGAAAATACAGAACGTTTGAAGCGCCGACGTCCACGCCGTTGATGATATTCGCAATAATATTCAAATCATCGCCCGACGTGATGATGTAGGGATCGTTATACTTCCCGCAGCCTTCGATCGCACTTTCAAACGACACGTTGACAGCGATCTCATGCTTTTTGTTGGGGAGATCGTAGGAGACGTAAACGTGCGGCAGGAAACTGCTGAAATCATACGAACTGCCCAGAGACACAGGGTTCGTCTCATAGCGCGTCGCAAGGCCTTCGGTCGGATAGTACCGATATTGATCATTATAAAACTCCGCTGAAGAATTCGTGATCTCTTTACCGTAAGTTACGTGATGTACCGGCGTCGGGTTGGCGGGATCGCCCCAGTCTTCCCCCACTTCATAGTTATAGGTACCTCTGCTCTCGCCGGCGTACAGGAAGCTGTTCAAGATCGTCGCTCTGCTGAAAATCGACCTGTAGGTGCCGTACGCGGTATCAAGATTTCCGATCGACGCGGCGGTCGAACGTCCGTCGAACTTCAACCCGGCAAATTTCAGATAGATGCCGCGCGCCGTCGCCGAGCCGACGTCGCCGATGAGGGACGACGCGGCATATTTGCCGCCGCCGGCGTAAGCACTGTAACCTGTCGTCGACTGTTCCGCATCGCGAATATCGATCGAAGTGTTCTTTTCGATCCTGTTGATGAGCAGCGGCGCGTAGGAGGTATCCGTCAGATCCTCGCCGGTATTCGTGACGATATGCGGCGCGTCCGCCGTATCAATGACGTCAAAGAGGATCTTGGACGCGTTCAGACGCGCGGTATACGTATCCGACGTGCCCATCGTTCCGGCGACAAGGAATCCGCAGAAACTGTCGGAAAGTCGGGGCACGTTGCCGGCGATCTTCAGCCCGTTGCCGCCCGTGACCGAGATCGTGGACGCCGGATTGTTGCGGAAGAGCGCCGTGTGCATCAGATAGTGCTGATTGGTATTGCTGCGCGTGGTTCTGCCGCCGACCATAGACCCGTTGCCGTAGGCGTATTTCACGTTATTCTCCATGAGCACGTTGTCAAGGACCACGTTCGCGTTGCTGAACGTCACGTCGGATTTCAGGTCGATAGGATAGTAGGACAGTCCGCGCATATCGAGATCGCCCGTGAACGTTCTGATGTCACCGTAATCAAACCAGTTTGCAATCGACGTATGCGCATAGGTATTCGCCGAGAAAACCAAGAACCGGAATTTCTCGGTCGCAGTATGTTCGCGCGCATATTTCAAATTGTAATAGTACCGCGTATTGGGATTGATCTTATGCGCATCCTCGGCGTTTTGGCCGTACGTCGTTTTATTGAGATAGGTATTGTACGTTGCACCGCTCGTATTGACCAGCCCGGCGACAGCGTTATCGGCGGTCGTGATCGATATGACCGAATGACCGTTTGCAACGATATCCTGACCAACGATATCCTGACCGTCAAAACGGCTGTCGGCGACGATCTCGTCAAAAACGGTGAAGGTCGGACCGGTGACGAAGTTCAGCGCGCCGATATCATATTCGGCGTTGTCCACGTCCAGATAGAGCGCGCTCTGCGCGTCGCCCGTACCGTTGACGAAGGTCTTATTGGCAACGAAGCCGAACGAGGAACCGGAATACGACGTGGGGATCGTATAGTCGGCTTTGGTCACCGCGATATCTTCCACGTCCCAGTGCCCGGTCGCCTCGCGCACAAGCCCGCCGAAATCTGCGTTGCCGCCGCCCGCGACGGTGATCGTCGAATCAATATTCACGTCGTCGAGCATCACGTCCGCGGCGAACCAGTTCATGCCGAGGATCCCGCCGATCTCGCGGTTTTTCGTATTGGCGTTCGTCACGTTGACGTTCACGTCGACGTTTGAAAAATCGATTTGCCTGTTGTCCTTCACGTAGATGCAGTTCGCAACGCGCGCGATCGCACCTCCGAAGCAGGACAGACGGTCGATCGACGAAGTTCTGGACAGCGTGATCCCGAGCGTACTGCCGGAGAAAGAAACGCTTTGTGCGGGAGACGCGCCCTCATCCGCGTTGACGACGGCGATCGCGCCTCCGAACAGTACGGCGTTGCCGCTCGCGGAGGAAGAATCGCTGTATTCCGGTTCAAGATCACAATCGCTTACCGAAATATTCAATCCGTCCCCGGACGCCTCGCCGACGGCGCCGCCGTAACGGACGTTCTCAACGTTCGAAGCCGTCACGCCAAGCGAAACGGATACGTTCACGTGATCGAGCGTCAGACTGTTCGTCGCATAGGCTGTGACGCAGCCCGTGCAGAGATCCTTTGCAGTGGGGCGCATCTTATACGTGCCGACAAGCGTCACGTCCTTCACGGTCGCGTTCTTCGTTATGGCGAACAGACCGTTATGGGTATGCTGATAGATATTGCCCTGAGCGCCGTTCAGCGCGGAGCCGTTTGCCGTCGTACCGTAGTTTTCGCCGGTCGCAAAGGTGATCGTATGGCTGCCGCCGTCAAAGGTCCCGGAAAAGGCGGGATTCTTTCCGTCGTCGCGCTGCATGCCGAGAAGACCGGTACCGGAAAGATCGATATCGTCGCCGAGCGTCAGCGTCCCGGCTGGAGCTGCAAGGGTGGCGCTTCGGTTCGCGTCGCCTGACGTGAACTTCAATGCACCCACGCCCGTGGAAGTGCCGGTCGTATTGTTTAATTTCATATTCAGCGCGGTCTTGGCGAACTTCGTCAACGTGTTCATCGTCGTTTCCGCCGCCTTGACTGTGACGGTATGCGCCGACATCTCGACCGTAAAGAGATCCGTTTCAGACAGTTTGCTGCCGTCAGCCCTGATCACTTCGCCCCAGGAATGGATATCGTCCACTCTGGCGTCATTGTTGCGCTTGAAGGTCCAGTTTCCGGTCGTTCCCTTGCCGTCGCCGAGCGCATAGACCAGCGCGTGATCCCTGTTCTTCACAAGATAGCCACTGGAAGCGCTGTTCTGGACAAAGCCGCTGAGATCGAACGTGCCCTGCATACGCAGGACGCCCTCTGGCATGCTGCCGATCAGCCCTGCGTCAAGCGTTCCTGAATCCGTTGAGACCGTGATCCCGTTCGTGCCGCCGGTCGCGTCCACGAAGGTGCCGCCCTTGCCGATGCTGCCGATCAATCCGCCGCTGAGCGCGCCGGATCGCGACGTGCAGGATACGTCATGGATCCTGATATAGGCGGGGCTGTCGGTGACGACGCCGATCAGTCCGCCGGACGTGCAGTTCGTGATCGAAGAATTGACGGACGTGACGGTTTTCTTGATCTCAAACGTGTCCGCCAGTTGGCTTGCCAGATATTTTCCGCAGACGCCGCCCCGGTACGATCCGCCGGTGACGTTGACGTTGACCGTCTCGTTATTGCCGTCAAATTCGAAGGATTCCACAGTCTCAAGCATGCCGAAAACGCCGCCGGTATTGCCGTTGCCGTCGATCGTCAATCCGGCGCCGATGGCATAGGTGTCTTCGAGTGTGAACGACGTTTCTCCTGTTTTCGTTTTATAGGATCCGAACAGACCGCCCGCGCCCATCGAGCCCGTGACGGTACCCGAAACGGCGTAATCGGTAACGGCGGGCGTCACGGTCGCCTGATCGACTTTTCCGACGATCCCGCCGGCGTATCCGCCGCCGGAGATCACGGCGCCCACGCAGCTGTTGTTGGCGGACGACAGGGTCAAAGTCGAACCTCTCTTCATTTCGCCGACAAGTCCGCCGGCGTTGCCCGCCGTGGACTGGACCGTGGTCGAACCGCTGCCGGCAACAGTCGTCACGTTCAGCGTCGCGCCGCTGTTCAGCGTGCCGCAGATCAATCCGATATTGCCGCTGCCGACGGCGTTGACGGTCGCGTTGTTCGTGAATTCGACCGTGACGTTGGCGGACGCGGCGATATCGCCGATCAGGCCTTCGTAGGTCGCCGTCGAAGCGCTGTCGATCTCGATGCTCCAGTTCGCCGCGGCAGAACCTTCCTTGACGATCACGTGGTTGGCAAACAGAGCACCGCCGGTCGACTCTCCGCCGACGCGCTTGATGCTCAGCGTGTTGGGCTGATTGTCAAAGTCTCTGATCTTCAGATCGGTCGTCACGTAGTTGAAAAGAGGACGGTCGGTCTGTTCGAAAACCGTGACGCCCTGTCTCGGGATGATGATCGTTCCCGCAAACGCGCGCTCGGCGTTGCTTCCGAGGCTGGCGCAACGTTCATCGGACAGCATCGTACCGCTGTTGTAATTGAATTTCAACGTATCCTGCGGATGCGTCCATTCAGCGCCGCTGTTATAATCATTGATATAGTTGATAAAATCATCCACACTGTAGAATTCATGTACGGACGCTTCCGCCGCGCGGGCCGTATATTCACCGCCGATCCCGATAAAAGCGTGACGACCGCGGCGGTCAAAAGGACCGCCGTAAGCGTCACGATGAGCAGCAGTTTCTTATTCCTTTTATTTCTTTTTTTCAATTTGTCATGACCCTTCATATTCTCACCAAAAAATCGATCCGCCGGTTCATTTCCGGTCGGTATTGATCAAGTAATGCTGAAAGTGAATTGCAAGTAGCCCGTTGAAGCCGCTTCCAGATCGGCCCAGCTGTCCCAATCGGCCGCCGTTGAGACGTCCGTCTTATAGAACTGCAGATCATAGCGGTTTTCCTCGTCGGAATTCACCGGGAACACGGCGCTGCCGGACGACACGGTCGCTCCGGTGATCGACTGTAACGTTTTCTGTGAAACGGCGCTGAGCGCAAGATGCGTCGTATCCCAGGTCAGCGTAACGGTCCCGGAACCGGAGCCGGTGATCAGATAGTTGAAGCCGTCGTACGCGGACGGAAGCGAAGCGTGATTGTCACGGAACTCGCCCTCCCAGCTACTGGCCGCTTCCGCCAGACGGGACGCCGGTTTGAAGATCGCGGCAAGCGTCGGATATCCCGGCACGCTCGGCACGGCGACCATTTCAAGGCAGATCTCGTTACCGCCGGAGTCCTTGACGGAACTGAAAACAACGGTAAACTCATCCGTCTGCGCCGCGCTGTGATCAAGTGTATAGGAGCCGGAGGAGGGGATCGTCACGGATCCGCTCGTCGTCAGCGTCGCGACAGGCGACGCCTGATCGTTATAGTAAACATCAACGAAATAATGATCGTCTCCCGGCAATACGGCGCTGTTGTCCGGTACGGCGTCGTCGTAGCCGCTTCCGCTGTCCGACACGAGCCGGACGCGCACGGTATAGGTCAGGTCCTCGTTGCTTAAGAGCGTTTTCGCGCCCTGCGGATAGTTGCAGACCGTCACGTATGCGATCGCTTCCTCGCCGGCGGTATAGATCGTGCGGACGTCGGTCTTGACGCCTCCGCCGGTCAGGTTCGTCAAGTGGTTCGACGAAAAGCGGACGCCGCCGGTGTCGTACACCGCGATGGTACGCTGCGCATGCTTACTGTTGGTGAATTCCGCGAAGGACACGACGCACGCCGCGATCGACGCGGTGCAGCAAAGAAGGATCGCGGTGATCATCAACAGCCGTTTGATATTCGATTTTTGATCTTTGTCATTTCTCATGTGCATCCCTCAACCGTTCGCTGTGCACGTAACAGAGCGTTTGCCTTGTATATAAAACCTTTTTTAAACGGACGACGATTTCGCCGCGATGCAGATCACGTCGGTCTCGCGGTCGTTGGTCGCCTTGCCGTTCAGATTGACCCGAAGAATGAAATAGCGGATGAAATCTCCCGCGGCGTTGCCGCTGATCGAGTTCGTCGTCTGCCAATAGATCGGCTCGGCGTACTTCTGAACGCGTTCATAGCTGCCGTACGTATCATCGTGCAGATTTGCGGGGTTGTTATTCGCCGCTTCCGTCGAGTGCGCGAGCAGAGGAGTGACGGACTTGTCGTTCAGATACGATCCCGCAAGAGCGCTGCCGTTGATCGTATAGTGGTAGATCCGGTAATCCGCATCCCCTTCATATTTGATACTCATTTTATAATCGACCTGCTCGGCGCTTCCGTCGTAGCCCGGCTCCGTGCCGTCCCATTCATCGGCGAGAAAAACGTCGTAGGTGAATTGATTGTTCGTCGTAAAGGAGAGCTGCAGTTTGAAAAACTCCACGCCGGTCCCGAAGACGCAGAAGACGTAATCGTAATAGTCCTTGCCCTTATCCACGTCGATGCCTTCGAAATAGAGATAGCGGATATCCTCAAAATGGTTATCCGTGAAGCCGGACGCGTTGATGTTCCGGTGTCCCGCGCCGATGTAGATCGATTCCGGATTGTCGATCGGCGCGTACGCGGCAAGCGTTCTTCTCAAAGAGAACCAGGCGGTCACCTGGAGCGACAGCAGCGTCGCCGCGAGCAGAAGTCCGAGCGCCGCAAGGAAAAGTCTGACGATCGCACGTCTCTTTTGTTTATGTTCCATGAAAGCGCCATCCTTTCCGTTTTTTCTTTCAGGTCGCCTTTAAATCTTATGAATTCAGCGGGCTGACGAATGCGATGAGGAAACTCGCATAGTCGCCGATCTCCTGGTCGCCGTCGTTATAACCGTCAATCAGTTTTTCGACGTCTTCCGGGCTCAGACTGTCGATTTGCGTGAAATCGACGTTGTCCACGCCCGCGAAGAAGCATTCGGGCTCATTCTTCACGAACTCGTGCAGCACCCAGGGGTATTTCTGCGTCGTATCGTTCTCATTGGCGGCGGTGTTGCTGCGGATCGAACCGTAGTTTATCGGCCATTCCCAGTACAGTTCGATCTTGTAGCAGGTTTCCCCTCTGAGGGTGACCGGCGTCTTCCCTTCTGTCGTATAGGTGAACGTGTGATCGACGATCAGATCGTCATACTTGTACGTATTGATGCTGTTTCCCGTTCTCGTTTCAAAGAAGAGGATGTGACCGCTCAGCAGATCGATGATCTCGGCGTTATTGTCTTCCGTGATTTCTCCATACAACCTATTGAATCCGCATACCGTCAGATTGAATTCCGCGGTCACCGCGTTCGATCCGCGCGGCTTGAGATAGAAAGTCAGCGTACCGCAGCTGCCCGGCCGCAAAAAATGATAATCGTAATTGTCGTCCGAGTCTTCCCTGCCGGAAACGTTCTCATTGATGAGTTCGTACGCCAGTCTTTCGTAATCGGACGTTGACAGATCCGTAAGACTGTATCTGTAACTCGAATTATACGCCGGATCTCCGGTATTGCTGTAATCCAGCATGCTTTTCAGTCCGGCAATTCCCGGATAGCGCGCCGCGTTCCCGTTCAACGGATCGACCGCATCGAATTCGTCGGTCCGTTCGATCAGAAGCGTGTAGTCGGGCGTGTCGGATACGGTAACCAGCATACCGGTCGCCGTGGCGCCTTCGGTACTTTGCGAAAACCATCCAAGCGAGGAATTGAAGACGATGAAGAGGGCGATGAGCAGGAGCGCAAAAAGGAAGACGAGCATAATGAAACTGCCGATCATCTTTTTACTGAATAGCGCGTTCTTCGTTTCGGCGTTCATACGTTGTCCTCCTTTCAATCGTTTTGTTCGATCGTTTTGAATATATCGTTTCGGGGAAACCCCGTTTCGTTCATTGTTGGGATTGCGTACGCGTATACGCGCGCGCGATAGAAAAAAAGCGCAAAAGAGGATCAAACGGTCCTCGTTCGGGCGATGAAAAACCGCCCGGAAAGTATTTCATTGAAATCCTGCTGTTGACAGTTCTCCATGAATACGCAGGTCACGGCAACCGGATTACAGGTCACCGCAAAATCCAACTCCACGTATCTGTTAATCGACAACATCGATAATGCGACCGACAAGTCGACCTCTGCTGATACCAAAGCTGCAGCGTTTGTCAGCGGTGGTACGAATGCCGAAACAAGCGTTGGTGCTGGTGACGGAAACACCGATAAGATTGTATATCCGACGTATTACGCTGCTGCGAACGGTACGATGCCCGGCACTGCTGACGGCACCACCAACTTAAGTGTTACTGCAGGACACTGGTACACCGCAAACAACAGAAACAGCGACAATGCAAACAATGCCACGAAGAATGTTCGTGATTTGGGAACTTCTGCGCCTGTGAACTATGTTGTCACTTATAATGCATGGCTGACGCTTTCTCAGGATTCCGAAGCATACACCGGCAAGATTAAACTCACCTCTTCCGTTGCGTCTGGCGATGCAGGCACTTCTGTTGTAATCGTTCTGAATGACGGCACTACTACCGAGACTTTGAAACTCACCAACGGAACGCAAGCGACGACGACGAACAACTTTTCCATCACTGCAACTTCTTCTGTAGCGGTTACGTTCTATGTTTATATCGACGGTACTACCACGAACGTTAACTCCGATTATGTCAACACTCCGAACACGTTGACGGGCAATCTCTCTGTCCAATTCGATCTTGCTTAATTTATTATAAGTTAAGTATTTTTCTATCCAAGAGGGACCAACACTCCCTCTTGGATCCCCGGTATTTTAATAATTCGCGAACTATTAAAATCTTGAAACAAAACGACCGGCATTAAGAGGACGACTGGTCGTTTTGTATTAAGAGGGTTCACCGGAATTGTACGAAAAAAGTCCCCGGCGAGGTCCGCCAAGGACTTTTATCGGACAATCAGCCCGTCGTCCTCTTAAAACCGGGCGTATTTGTTCTTTTGATCATCTGCGCAGATCATCAAAACGGATTCCCCGGGAGGGATCGCGAGGACCCCTCCCGGAAAGCAAAGATTATTCGTTGACCATAACCGCAAATTCGAGGTCAATCGTTGCACCTGCAAGATTAATAGCATTGTTCGTGAAAACTGTTGTATCGGTGCCGTCATAGTAGATATAGATATCAACATGGTGAACAGTGGTATCAGTCAGGTCTGCATTGTTAGAGGCATCATAAAGATTCTGCGCACCAGTAGTGTCTTTATCCATGATAACAACGATGTTGTTATCGGAAACAACAAGGACCTTTACTGCAGAATAGTCAAGAGCCTTCTCGTAATATGTGGCAATGTCAGCATCAACAGGGGAAGCAACTGCTGTATAGGTTCCGGCGGATTCCGTATAATACGTTTTGTTGTCGTCAACCGCTGTATCGGTTGTTTTGAAGTAATCGTCAACAATTGTAATTGTAGGAGTTACGGTGAGCTTGTTTGCTTTAGTAGAACCGACAGCAAGAGTGAGGTTAACGCTCTTCTTAATGACATAGTTGTCAAAGTTCGTGCTGGTCAGCGCAGCTGCATTCTTTACATGACCGGAACCGCCCCACAAAGTAGGATCATCAGAGTTAGCGGTGTACCAGTTACCTTCTGTCGCCGCTTTGGCTTTAGTATCAACAGCATTCAAACTAAGGGTTGTATAACCGTCTGCTGTATCGCCAAGCCAAACTTTAGAAGGATATTTTGCTGCATCTGCAAGAGCAACAGTAAGGTCTTCACTTGTTAAATCAGCACCTGTTTGAGCCTGAATTCCTGCAGCGGTTTTTTCAGCAGTAATGTTTTCATTACCAATTAACAGGAACGTGCTATTGGATTTTGCTTTAACCTGCATGCCGGTTGCCGTAACCTGCGTATTCATGGAGAACCATGCATAGGAAGCAGTCGACATCACGATCGCAGAAATGAGTAAGAGGACGATTGCGGGGATGAGCTTTTTCATTTTTGTTTTCTCCTTTACAAAAATTTTTTACGGAATTTATGACCGCTTGCGCGGTTTTCAAAGTCCTTGCGGGCTATTGAAACGATGTTGGGTCAGTCGGTGACTTCCGCGGCGTCGTTTTCGCGGTGGACGCTGAAGTTCATATCGACTTTGAATTCGCCGCCGATGATGTTGTCCTTGCACTGGTCGTCGTCGCCTTCGAGCCAGATCACGACGGTGACGCGCTTGATCGCGCCGGGCTGGTACTGTTCCCAGAGACCTTCCAGAACGACGTGGTCGCTGTAGAACATCTCGTCGCAGATGTGTTCTTCCTTGAAGTCGGGCTCGCCTTTGCTGTTGTAGATCACGTTGCCCTGCGAATCGCGGCGCGGCGTGAGACGCGGACGGGCGTAGTCGGTTTTCACACCGTCGATGTAGACGCGCACTCTGACCGCTTCCTCGATGTCCTTGGTCATGTTGACGATGATCATCTGATAATCGACGTCTATGATCTTGGTGCCGGCGTTCATGACAAAGAAGGTATATGCGACGAAGTCGTCGCCGTCGTGGTGCTTGACGCCGCCGACGTCGGTATCGAAGTTCTCGGGAAGGTTGTAACCGCAGATGTTGGTGATCTCTTCGCTCGCCTTGGAATTCAGGCGGGACGTGCGGTTGAAGAAGTCTCTGTTCTCCGACAGGGTCAATCCGTATTCCGCGCCGTCGTATTTGTTGACCATCACCGTGAAGGAGCCGTATTTGTTATACAGCACCGTGATGATGTAGACGATCACGATCAGCAGCGCCAGGATCGCGGCGACCGCCGGAAGGATCTTCATCAGGATCCTGTAATTCTTGATCTCCCTGGCAGTGCGTCGGAGACCGCGTTTTTCAGACGTTGTTGCCATTTAGTCGGCTCCTCCCTCGGTTTTCGGAGGCACCTTTGCCGGTTGTTCCTCTTGTAATGCCTGCCCGTCTTCGCTTCCCTGCTCCGCCGGCTTCTTTTCTTCCTCCTGCGGCTTCGGATCCAGCACCGAGGCGTCGGGGGTGAATTCCGTAAAGGGGTACAGGCGCTCCGGTTCTTCTTTCATCGTGCAGCCGAAGCAGTCGGCGCGAAAGAAGTTTCCCTGATCGGCTTCCCCTTCCAAGTCTGTCGCGAGCACTTCGACGCGCAGATGTCTCGCATAGGAGATCAGCGTGTCCGCGGCTTTCACGGTGCTCTCATTCTTCATGAGCTCGTTGACCGCCGGCTCTAAGATCACATAATCAAACGGGAAGGACGCCAGACGCATCATCGGGCAGTATTCGCTGCCGTATCCGGTCAGCGCGGATTTGACGCCCAGGACCTTGAGGTCCAACAGCGCGGTGCGCAGCGTTTCGGGCTCTTCATATAATGTATGCGCGGGAAACTCCAGCATGAGTTTCTGCCGCTTCTGTTTATTGCCGCCGAAGAGTTCCTGCAGTTTCTGCAGAAGGTCTGTCTTTGTGAGCATGGGGATCGGGCAGTAGAGCGACATCCATTCAAACCGCTCGCCCGCGGCAAGCTTCGCTTCGATCGCTTCGGTGACCCAGGACAGCGCTTTGTCTGCGAGCAGGATCCCGCGTTCGCTTCTGTCCGCCGTGACCTGATACTGCTCTTGCGTCAGCATACCTAAGATCGTGCTGTTGATGACCAGTTCCGTGCGGTAGGCGATCGGCTCGGGGTTGCCGTTGCAGGAATAGACGTTCCTTTTTAAGATCGTGATCGGCTCAAGACCCGACAAAAGCGCTTCTTTGATCAGTTTTTTTGTGGTCAAGCCCGTCACCCCCTAAAAAAATCGGACAGCCCTGTTTACACCTACCGGACCCCTCAATGACGGTCGATATCGTGCAACTGGCTGTCTTAGTTTGAAGACCCTATAGTTTTGCGTCGCAACCTTTCGGCTGTTTTGCCCTTTCACATGTTCACTTGTACCTACATTATACTCACGTTCCCCGCCTTTGTCAAGGGTTTCGCAAAAAAAATTCAGAAATTGGAAAAAAAATCTGCCGCGGCGCGGCGAAACAGGGGGAGAAAGGATAAAGCGAACACATTTTGCGCGCGGAGCGCGGAGAGCGCGGAGCGCAGGGAGCGCGGAGCGCAGGGGAGCGCGGGAGGCGCGGGGAGCGCGGAGCGCAGGGGAGCGCGGGAGGCGCGGGGAGCGCGGAGCGCAGGGAGCGCGGAGCACTCCTTTAGGCGCCACCCTTTGCTAAAGGGTGGCTGAGGAGCCTTCTCCGGCGGGAGAAGGTGGCGCTTGCCGACGGATGAGGCTGAACACTTTCATTGGGCTATGGCGTCGGCAAAGCCGACAAAACGCACAAAGAATTACTGTTTCACCGGAATAATTGCGCGCGGAGCGCGAAGCCGCGGAGCGCTCCTTTAGGCGCCACCCTTTGCTAAAGGGTGGCAGAGGAGCCTTCCCCGATGGGGGAAGGTGGCGCTTGCCGACGGATGAGGCCGAACACTACCGTTGGGCAAAGGTGTCGGCAACGCCGACGAAACAAACGGCGCATTACTGCTTAACCGGAACAATCGCGCGCGGAGCGCGAAGCAGCGGAGCGCGCCCTTTAGGCGCCACCCTTTCGGAAAGGGTGGCTAAGG
>JAFTCT010000062.1 GCA_017454525.1 Clostridia bacterium | reverse complement strand
GCCATGTTTAGGCGGCACCCTTTGTTAAAGGGTGTCCGAGGAGCCTTCCCCGATGGGGAAGGTGGCGCTTGCCGCCGGATGAGGCTGATGCCTATCCGTGGGCAAAGGTGTCGGCGACGCCGACAAAACAAGCGGTGCATTACTGCTTTACCGGAACAATTGCAAGCATAGAATATAGGTTATTCACAATTAAACTGTTTGCTTCCGGATATCAGACCATATATAAACAGACTGCAAACAACTTTTTTGGGAGAAAGAAAATAAAAATGAGCAGGTTCCCATTACCGACATCAGATATATCACAGATAATCAAGACAGAGTTTTGTCGGCTTCGCCGACGCCATTGCCCAACGGTAGTGTTTTGCCTCATCCGTCGGCAAGCGACACCTTCTCCCATCGGAGAAGGCTTTCTTGCCACCCTTTCCGAAAGGGTGCCGCCTAAAAGGGCGCGCTTCGCGCGCGGTGAACGGAACGTCATTTCATAAAGCGATAAACGAACAGAATATCAAAACCGGCAAGCGGTAAAGTCCGTTTGCCGGTTTTGAATATTTGCCGTGCGCGGCGCATCAATACTGAGTGCGCGCATCATTTCTGCGCGCGGCGCTCAAATTTCATAGGTTTTTTCTCTGCCGTACACGTCGGTCAGGACGACGGAATACTTTGCGGCTTCGGGAAGTTCGAGCGCGCAGTCGTGCGGGCGGGTTTTCGCCGTGCAAAAGAGGGTTTTGCCCTTTGCGTCGAAGCCGGTCACGGCGCAGGAGAGGACGGGGACGGTCGTGCCGGAAGAGGTGTAGGAGAGTATTTTTTTGCCGTTTTCTTCGGTGAGTTTCGGCTTGACGCCCCTGCCGGAGGGCAGGGCTTTGCCGCCCTTGACGCCGTAGACCGCCGAGAGGGGGCGGACGGCGTCGTACGCCGCCTGATCCCTGACGTCGCCGCCGGAGGAGCCGTAGAAATACTCTTCCGTCGCGCCGAAGTCGTGCGTCCCGCCGGTGTGGTAGTTCCAGCGCGGATCGTCGTAGGAGAGGGAAGTGCGTTCGATATATTTCCAGCCCTCGTTTTTGCCCGCTTCCTTTATGTAGACGTTCTTGAAGTTGAAGGAGCGGATCTTTTTATAGTGCTTATCCCAGAAGTTCTCCTGGAACTGCGACATTCCGCCGCGCATAAAGGATTTTTTGAAGCCGGTATCAAAATAGGAGACGAGCGACCACCTGTTTTCCGCCACGTCGAGCACCCACTGCCCGACGAAGGTCGTGCCGGTCTCGCTGTCTTCCCACGAGCGCAGGATCATGCGGTACCACTTGTTGTCCTCCCATGCGAAAGGAACGATATTGTTCGTGCCCTCGCCCTCGCCGCCGAAGGTGCTTTCGCCCGCGGGATAGACGCGGCGGGCGTTATGGCGCTTGCTGTCGCCGTCGTAGAAGGTCTCCCAGAAAGACATGATCGCAAGCCGCCCGATAACGGTGTTCTGCAGTCCCGCGTAGGCGCCGCCGCCGTGCGCGTCGGGGTGCTCCTCCTTGAAGGCGGTCAGATCCATGCCCCAGTTGCAGAGCGCCCAGTAGGTGGACAGAGGCGTTTTCACGCCGCGGAAATCGATCGAGAAGCCCTCGAACTTTCCGCTCGTCTCCCGCAGTACGGGGTTGGAGTAGATGTTTTGCGCCATGTGGCGTTTCTTTTGAGAAGGCATCGCTATACTTCCTTTCATTACGGGAAAAGCCCCGGTTATTGACCGTCAGATCGTCAACGTCAGGTTGTTCAGCCCCAGGGCGTTGACGTAGCGCGCGTCGGAGACCAGCTCCATGACCGTCCGGATCCCCTTATGGGATTTGGAGCGGTCGTCGCGGTGTATCTCGCCGTAGCGTACGGGATCGAATTCGGTGCAGTTGTCGCGGATACGGACGACCTTCTTGCCGTTCTTGATCCATATGCGCACGTCGATATTGTGCTCCCTGCTGTCGGCTTTGAAGCCGTAGGTGAGGATATTCTTGGACATTTCGCCGACGCACCGTTCGATGGTGCGCGTGGTCTGATCGTCAAGACCGTGCGCGCGGCAGAAACCGACCGCCCGTTCGGTCGCGCGCGTTGCGTCGGGAAGACTTTTGACCGTCATTTCCAGACAGTCCTCGGGCGCGACGCCGAAATCGGGACGCATCATCGCGTAGGGACCCGCCCCCAGTTTCTTGTTCCTGATGAGCACGATCGCGGAGAGGGCGATAAACGCCGCGCCTTCGCCCGCCGTGAAGGAGAGCCAGACGCCGGTGGTGCCCCAGAAGCGGCTGAAAATGAAGGCGAAGAGCGCCGTGAAAGTAAAGTTCTGCAGAAGCGAAATGACGTTGGAGAGCGTCCGCCGGTTCACGCCCTGATAGAAGTGTCTGAACGCCGTATTCATCGAGCAGGGGACGAGCGAGATCGCAAAGAGGCGCAGTCCGACGGTCGTGATGTGAATGGCGTCCGGATTGTCGGTCAGGAAGAGGCGGGCGACGGGCG
The DNA here is from genome assembly GCA_017454525.1 of Clostridia bacterium. Classification (GTDB taxonomy): domain Bacteria; phylum Bacillota; class Clostridia; order Oscillospirales; family CAG-272; genus UBA11512. The sequence continues at coordinate 4,734 of JAFTCT010000062.1, read as the reverse complement.
AGGCGATCGCCGCAAGCAGCGCGGCGAGCGCGGCGTTGACCGTGACCGCGTAGAAGGACATGGTGCGCACGACCTGCTTGATCGACGAGAAATCGTCGTCGCTGTACGAGATCGAGGCGAGCATCATTGCGACGGCGCCGATGCCGTTGCCCACGGAGAAGCAGATATTGCCGACCGTCGAAATGACCGAATAGGCGGCAACGCCCAGTTTATGGTTGACGTTCAGAAGAATGGTGTTGATGCTGTAGGTGAGCAGAACGAAACAGATCTGGCTGACCACCGTCGGCAGACCGTAGCGCAGGAGTTTGCGGAAGACCTTCGGCCGGACGCTTTTGATGCTGAACCGGAAGACGAAGTTCTTGCCGAAGAAGGCGAAGACGCCGATAATCAGCGCGACGTAGTAACTCAGACTCGACGCCATGCCCATACCGAACATACGGTTCACGCCGAAGATGCCGTCGGGCAGGAAGGGCATCACGTTGAGGATGTCGAGCAGGATATCGGCGACGGTCATGGACACGACGGCGATGACCAGCAGTTTGCGCTTGCCCGACATCTGCAGAAAGGGCACCGAGATCTGCGCCAGAATGAAGGCGGGCGCGCCGATGATGAAGCCCTGCAGGTAGCGCTTGGTCATTTCGAACACCGGGTTGTCGGGGCTCTTTTCGCCGGCGCCGAGCAGCGTACAGAGCGGTTCTGTGAAGAGCATGACAAAGAACAGTCCCACGCCCGCGATGATCAGCGAGAGCGCGACGGCGGAGGAGAAGCATTCCTTCGCCCCTTTGCTGTCCGCGCGCCCCACCGTTTTTCCGCTGAGCACCTGGACCCCCGCGGAGAGGGTCGTTCCGATCGCCGCGAAGATGAGCAGTACGGGACTGGCAAGTTCATACGCCGTCATGGCGTCGATACCGAGGTTTCTGCCGATCACGATGTTGTCGATCAGCATACAGATCATTACTGTCATGGAGGACAGTATCTGCGCCGGCAGCATTTGTCTGAAAACTTTTTTGATCAATGCAGACGTTCCTCCTTGGAAGAGATCGCGGCGTATCGCGCCGGACGCCGGGATGAAGCCGCGTGTTTTCCCGTTTTGAAAGCGTGCGCCCGATAAAGGGTATTATTCCTCCGGCGACGCGTCCGCCGTTTCTGAAGAGGGAATGACGTAACGGAAGTCGAAGGCGTGTTCGTCCAGTTCCTTTACGGTGTCGAGACCCGTGACGGTCTCAGTCGTCAGATAACTGTTGCTCTTGAACGCCGAACGCTCGATCTTCTTCACGTTCGTGACGTTCACAGAGCGGAGTCCCGCGCTGTAAAACGCGCCGAAGCCGATCTCCGAGACGCCCGAAAGATCGATGCTCTCGGGGACGGTGCTGCGGGCGAACGCGCTGTCGCAGATGATCTCGAACTGACTGAAATCGACCTTGTCGGCGTGTGCGTTTGCAAACGCCGAGATCCGCGCGATCTTCATTTCGGGATCGGGGCGGATATTGTCGACGTAGGTGCCCGAGAAGGCGCCCGCACCGATATCGAGAAACGTTCCGCCGAAGTTGAGCGTCCTCAGGGACGAACAGCCGGAGAAGGCGTTCGCGCCGACGCGCAGTTTATCGCCTTTGACCGTCAGTTCCTCAACGGAGCTGTCGACGAACGCCTTGTAGTAAATGACGTTCAGCGTGGAAGGCAGCGTGACCGAGCGGATCGTTTTATTGTTTTTGAAGCATTCGTGCTCGATGCCGAAGACGGGATAGGAGCCGAGTTTTTCCGGGATCTCGACGTTGGCGGAAGCGCCCTTGTAGGCGGTGACGAGCGCGGTGTCGTCGGTGAAGACGGCGTAGGTGAAATCGCCGTCGGTCCTGCCGCGCTTGGAGCAGTAGGGAAGCGCGGACGCCTTGCCGGTGTATTTGAAGCGCAGAAATACCGTCGCGCATTCGCCGTCGCGGGTGAGGTGATCGTAGAGCGCGAGCTTCTTTGCCGACGCCTCGTCGCCCATAAAGGCGACGGTGCGCAGATTGGAATACTGATTTTCGTATGCGTCGTAGGTCCTGACGCTCGCGGGGATGCGCAGGGTGACGAGCTGCTTCGAGGAGAAACTGCCCGCTCCGACCGAACGGACGCTCGAGGGAAGTTCGATGAAGAACATTTCGTTGTCCATGAAATTGTCCCTGCCGATCTCCACCGGTCCGTAGGGCAGTTCCAGAGTTTTGAGGGACCACCCGTCGAAGGCGTGGTCGCCGATCTTCCGGACGGAAGCGGCGATCGAAACGGTCGTAACGTCCTTTAATCCTCTGAAGACGTTGTCGCCGATCACGGTGACGCCGCTGTAGACGACGATGCTCTTTACCGCCTTGTTGAAGGGGAAGAAGTAGCCGTTCTCAAATTCGGGGAAAGAAGGGATCGCGCCGTTGCCCGAGACGGCGAGTTCGCCGTCGTCGAAGAGCTGCCACAGCACCCCCGTGTTCTCGAACTGACCGCTCGCCGCAAGCGAGGGCTTGTTCTTGCCGCAGTGAATGCACTTGAGATTCTTGTATTCGTGACCGTAGGCGGGGATCGCCGTACCGGTATCGTCGAGTTCCGCCCCGCAGTCCCTGCACTTTTTGCGGTTTTTATAGCCGTCGGTCGTACAGGTCGCCTTCTTGTCCGAGGCGGCGGATACGTTTTCGTGCGCGCACCAGTTGACCGCCGATCCGTCGGGATCGTCGGGCGGCGTCTCCGTGTGTCCCGTCGGGCGGTCGTCGGTCGTCGCGGGGGTCGTCGGCGTATCGGTTTCGGTACTCTTTTCCGTTTCCGAGGAAGGAGAGACGGGCAGGACGGTATTTCGGCATGACGCGCAGACGGTGAGCAGCGCGGTCAGTATGAGGATCGGCAGAACGCGCCGGATGAATGTCTGAAGCATAGTATTCCCTCTTTTCGGGGTAAAAAACAAATCACTATTCATCCTATTATATCATACTTTCGGTCGGTTGTCAATCAAATATTCGGCGTCCCGTATTCAGCCCGTATTCAGTGGTATTCAGTAACAAAATCCGTTTGTCCGATTGATTTTTTTTCCGTTTTGTGCTATATTGAATATACTGTCAAAAACCGAAAAGGAGATAGATCCTATGTGTACCACCCTGCTTGTAGGCAAGAACGCGTCCAACGACCGCTCCACGATGATCGCGCGCACCGACGACGGATTTTTCGACGTCAAGAAACTGGTCGTCGTGCCGCCCGAAAAACAGAAGAGAAAGTATAAGTCGGTGATCTCGCATCTCGAGATCGACCTGCCCGACGATCCCCTGTCCTACACCGCCTGCCCGAGCGTCGATCCCGCGCGCGGCGTCTGGGCGGCGACCGGGATCAACAGCGCCAACGTCGGCATGACCGCCACCGAGACCATTACCTCCAATCCCCTCGTGTTGTCCGCCGATCCGCTCGTCGTCTACCGGAAAGCGGAGAGCAGAAAGGAGAAGGATCTCCCCGGCGGCATCGGCGAGGAGGATATGGTGGTGTTGACGCTGCCCTATATCCGCAGCGCCCGCGAGGGCGTGCTGCGCCTTGCCGCGCTCCTTGAAAAGTACGGCACCTACGAGTCGAACGGGATCGCCTTCAACGACGAAAACGAGGTCTGGTGGATGGAAACGATCGGCGGGCATCATTATATCGCCGTGCGCGTCCCCGACGACGTCTGCGTCGTCGCGCCCAATCAGTTCGGGCTCGATCATTTCGATCTCGACGACGCGCTGGGCGAAGGGAAGAACTGCCTCTGCTCGCCCGATCTGCGCGCGTTCATCGCCGACAATCACCTCGACTGCAATCAGAACGGCGCTTTCAACCCCCGCGACGTCTTCGGCTCGCATTACGACAGCGACCACGTCTACAACACGCCCCGCGCCTGGTTCATGGGACGTTTCCTCTGCCCGAAAAGCCACGTCTGGGACGGTGAGAACGCCGAATACAAGCCCGAGGACGATCACCTCCCCTGGTGCCTCAAGCCCGACCGCAAAGTGACCGTCGAGGACGTCAAATACCTGCTCTCCGCGCACTATCAGGGCACGCCCTACGACCCCTATACCGCCCGCGACACCGGAAAACGCGGGATCTACCGCAGTATCGGCATCAACCGCACCGGCGTGACCTCGATCTGCCAGATCCGCCCCGACGCGCCCGAACCCGTCAAGGGCGTCGAATGGATCGTCTTCGGTTCCACGACCTTCTCCGCCGCGCTCCCCGTCTATCCGCAGGTCAGAAAAATGCCGCGCTACCTCTCGGAGGTCTCTCTTGAAGTCTCAAGCGAGAACTTCTACTGGTCCAGCCGCCTGATCGACGCCCTCGCCGATCACAATTTCGGCACGACCGTCCAGATCATCGAGCGCTACCACCGGAAAATGTTCACCGAGGCGCGGAAGATCCTTCTCGAGTACGACGAAAAGATCGCCGCGTCGGGCGACGTGACGATCGCCGAAGAAGCCAACGAAAAACTGGCGGCGCTTGCAAAAAAGGAAACGGCGGAGGCGCTCGGAAGGGTGCTGCACGACGCCGGTCTGCACATGAAGAACGGCTATAACCGCGCGGACAACTGAACGCGGCGCAGGCGCGCCGTAACGCAAAAAGGGGTGTTTCATTTGCCTGCAAATGAGCAGCCCCCGCAAAACGGATGGTCGGGATCCCGTCCGTTTTGCGCGACTTTTGCGGTTTTGTCCGGACAGGCGAACGCTTATTGTCTAACAATATGACAAAACCGAGGCGTGAGCCGAG
>JAFTCT010000061.1 GCA_017454525.1 Clostridia bacterium | reverse complement strand
CCGTCCGTTTTGCGCGACTTTTGCGGTTTTGTCCGGACAGGCGAACGCTTATTGTCTAACAATATGACAAAACCGAGGCGTGAGCCGAGGAGCAAAACGTCGACGGGGGTGTTTCATTTGGCGCAAATACGCCAAATGAAACACCCCCTATTTATCACGGTACGCCCGCCGCAGAGGGAAGGGAAGGCGTCAATAGTTGTCGGGATCTACGCCCGCCTGCCTTAACATCTGCTTGTTGAATTCTTCCGCCGTGTTGTAGCCCATACGCTTCTGGCGGTTGTTCATCGCGGCGATCTCGATGATGATCGCGAGGTTCCGTCCCGGTCGGACGGGGATCGTAACCATCGGGATCTTCAGTCCCATGATCTCGCAATACTCGCTCTCCAGTCCCATACGGTCGTAGAACTTGTTCTGATCCCACTGCTCGAGCGTGATGACCAGATCGATCTTTTCGCTCTCCTTGACGGCGCCGATGCCGAAGATGCGGCGGACGTCGATCACGCCGACGCCGCGCAGTTCCGCGTAGTGCCGGATCGCTTCGGGCGCTCTGCCCACCAGCGACCTTGCCGAGACCTTGCGGATATCGACGGCGTCGTCCGCGATCAGCCGGTGACCGCGTTTGACCAGTTCGATCGCCGTCTCGCTCTTGCCGATGCCCGATTCTCCGGTGATGAGGATCCCCTCGCCGTAGACCTCGACGAGCACGCCGTGGCGGGTGATGCGCGGGGCGAGCGAGAGGGACAGCGAGCCGATCAGCGCCGCCGTGAAGTAGGAGGTCGTGTTGACGGTGCGCAGGATCGGAACGGAATAGATCGCCGCCGCTTCCTTGAACTCCGTGAAGACCTCCAGGGTGTTCGTGAAGATCACCGCGACGGGCATCTGCGCCATGAAGCCGAAGGTGCGTTTCCTGCGGACCTGCGCCGGCATCGCCGAAAGAAACTCGTGCTCGGCGTTGCCGATCAACTGGATGCGGTCGGGCTCGAACAGATTGAAGACCCCCGAGAGCGCGAGCGCGGGACGGTTGGTATCGGGGCGCGTAATCCTGATCTCCTCCGCGGGATGCGGCAGATAGATCGGCTCAAGCGAGAATTCTTCCACGAGCGAAGACAGTTTTACCGAATAAGCCGGCATAGCGGGGCGCTCCTTTCCTCTTTTTCTGATCACCTTTTATCATAGCACATTTTTATCGACTTTACAATATGTTTTTGTATTTTTTGCCGGAAAGCGCGCGAACGGGCGGTCCGGGCATGAAGAGAGGAGCGCGCACATATATTATCTGCGGAGGCAGGGGCAAAGGACTGTCATAGCATCCGGGAAAAGGGGGGGAGAATACCGTGTCCGACAGAGAGAAAAGGAAAAAAGGCGGGGCGGCCGCGGCGCTGACGGTACTGTTCTGCGTGATCGCGCTGGCAGCGGCGCTCGGCAGAGGAAGGGACGGCGGGCTGTTTATCAGGTGCGCGCGCCCTCTCCCGGGACCGCCGCGCGTCACGGTGACGCTCTGCCCGTGACCGGACGACAAGCGCGCGCAGAAAAGGAAGAAAAGAGAGAAAAGATCATTTCGGTCAGTCCGTTCGCGGCGGTCCCGCTCGCCGTCTTTCTCTTTTTCTCGCGTGATCTCACGCTGCCCGCCGCCCTGCTCGCGGCGCTTCTGCACGAGTGCGGACATATCGCGGCGCTGTATCTCGCGGGCGGGCGTCTCAAAAGGATCCGCATCGGACCCTTCGGCGGCGAGATCCTGCCCGATGAACGGATCCTGTCCTACCGGCAGAACCTCTTCGTATCCTTTGCCGGTCCCGCCGTCAATCTGCTGTCGGCGGTTTTTTTCTGCTCTTCCGTGCCGGTTTTACGCCTTTTCGGGCTGTGCTCCGCCGGGATCGGACTGTTCAATCTCGTCCCCGTGCGCGGACTGGACGGCGGAGAGATCCTTTTCAGCGCGCTCTGTCTGATTCTGCCGCTTCAGACGGCGGAACTCGCGTCAAAGGTCGTCTCTGCCTTTTTTGTCAGCGTCCTTCTGATCGCCGGACTCGTTTTCTGCCTGCAGAGAACGTTCTGTCTCTCGTTTCTGCTTCCCGCGCTCTACCTGTTTTTCTGCGCACTGATGAACGCGAGAGGGTAAGCGCGTTTGCCGCACGGGAGAGCGATTCTGTTTTTTTCGACAAAAACAGAAAAAGATATTGACAAGAGGGGGATTATCCTATATAATATACTGACCGTGAATTCTTGGCACACGGGAAGCACGATTTTGCATCTGTGCCAACGTCCGGAAAACGGGGCAAAGCGGTTTTTCCGGAAATCATCTTACAACTGAATAGATGTACACACCTTGCAGTTCTAATAGGGATCCGTTTTTCCGGCGAAAGCGCGGGAAAACGTCCTTTCAGGAATCGTTTCCGCACAGTACCTCCGCGGGCGGTGCGGAATGGGAAACGGTATGCTGCAGCCGGACTCAAATTCCGATGCGGCGGGTCATGCCCGCCGCCGTGAGATGTCTCTGTTTACAGGGGGACCTTTCGTGGATCAAGACCGGTCTGTAAAAACTCTTTGCGGGGGCTGCCGTTAGCCGGGTGTGGGGTTTGCGCAGAGCTGTATACGGCTGTACGCGGGCTTTTTGCCGCAAAGGGGGATGCAAAATGAAAGAGAATATGATTCTGGAACTCAAGAATATCACTGTGAGTTTCGACGGTGAAACCGTACTCGACAATCTCAATCTGTCTATAAGGGACGGAGAGTTTGTCACCTTTTTGGGCGCTTCCGGCTGCGGGAAGACGACGACCCTGAGGGTGATCGCGGGATTCATTACGCCGGACAGCGGTGATGTTTTTTTTGACGGCGGGCGCATCAACGATCTGCCGCCGTACAAACGGCAGGTCAATACGATCTTTCAGCGTTACGCCCTTTTCCCGCATCTGAACGTTTTTGATAACGTGGCGTTCGGGCTGAAGGTCGCCGGCATGAAGAAAGAGGAGATCCGTCCGAAGGTCGAGGAGATGCTCGAGCTGGTAAATATGAAGGCGTTCGCGCATCGCAAGATCCACACGCTTTCCGGCGGTCAGCAGCAGCGCGTCGCGATCGCGCGCGCTCTGGTGAACAGTCCGCGCATCCTGCTCCTGGACGAGCCCCTCGCCGCGCTTGACTACAAGCTCCGCAAGGATATGCAGAACGAACTGCGGCGCATCCAGCGCGCCACCGGCATCACCTTCATCTTCGTCACGCACGATCAGGAGGAGGCGCTGTCGATGTCCGATACCGTCGTCGTGATGAACGAGGGGAAGATTCAGCAGATCGGCAGTCCGACCGATATCTACAACGAACCGCAGAACGCCTTCGTCGCCGATTTCATCGGCGAATCGAACATCATCGACGGCGTGATGCTCGAGGACTACAAGGTGCGCCTCGACGGGCGCGATTTCGAATGTCTGGACAAGGGCTTCGCGCCGAAGGAGCCGGTGGACGTCGTCATCCGGCCGGAGGACGTCGACATCGTGCCGCTCGAAAAGGGCAAGCTCGAGGGCGAAGTCACGGCGATCACCTTCAAGGGCGACTATTACGAAATGATCGTCGACGTCTGCGGCTTCAAATGGATGGTGCAGGCGACCGATGAAACGAAGGTCGGCACGAAGGTCGGGCTGATCATCGAACCGGACGCCATTCATATCATGAAGAAGTCGAAGTATTCCGGAATGTTCGGCGACTACTCCACCTTCTCGGACGAAATGGATCAGATGGACGCCGAGGAAGAGGCGCTGGAGCAGATGGAGGAGTCCGACAATGCCTGAGAGCGTCAACAAAGGTCCTTCTTCCTCCGCGCCCGCCGGAGAAAAGATCAGAAAGACCGCCAAACCGAAGAAAAAGAAAGCGGGAACCTTCGGCACCGCCCTTGCGAACACGCCGTTCGTCGTGTGGTCCGCCGCGTTTATCATCATTCCCCTGCTGTTCGTACTGTACTATTCCTTCTTCGATCCCGAAAAGGGGTTCAGCATCGAATATATCAAAGTGTTTTTCACCGAGCCGATGTATATGAAGGCGTTCGGACTGTCGGCGCTCTATTCGGTGATCGCGACGCTCATCTCGCTGGTCATCGCATACCCCTTCGCCTATTTTCTCTCGAAGGTCAGCCCTGCGTCCCAGCGGCTGCAGATGGTGCTCATCATGCTGCCGATGTGGATGAATATGCTGCTCCGCACCTATTCCTGGAACCAGATCCTGCAGGACAACGGACTGATCAACAAGCTTCTCGGAGTGTTCGGCATTTCCTCGGTGCACTTTTTGGGCACGCCGGGCGCGGTGATCCTGGGCATGGTGTACAACTATCTGCCCTATATGATCCTGCCGATCTACACCGCGATGTCGAAGATCGACCGCCCGCTGCTCGAAGCGTCGGAGGACCTCGGCTGCAACGGATTTCAGAAACTGCGCCGCGTCATTTTCCCGCTCTCGCTGTCGGGCGTGATCTCGGGCGTCATCATGGTCTTCGTGCCCTCGATCTCGACCTTCTATATCTCGCAGAAGATGTCGCTCGGGAAGGTCACGCTGATCGGCGATATCATCGAGCAGCAGATCAAGCTCCATTACGCCGAGGGCGGACTGAACCGCGGCGCCGCCATGTCGCTGGTCTTGATGATCATCATTCTGATCGCCACCTTTATTATGAATCGGTTCTCCGATGAGGATGAGGGGGTGCTGATGTGAAAAGAGTGAGAAAGAACAGGGAATACGCCGTTCCGGTCCCGGCAAAGGTCTTCATGGCGCTCATTTACGTCTTCCTCTACGCGCCGCTGATCATCATGGTGGTCTTCTCCTTCAACAGCGGCAACGGAACGACGGTCTTCGAGGGCGTTTCCGTCAAGTGGTACGGAGAACTGTTCAGCGGCAGAGGCAGCAGCGGGGAATACCTCGCCGCGCTGAAGAATTCGCTGATTTTGGCGGTTTCTTCCGCCGTCGTCTCCACGGTGCTCGGCACGCTCGCCGCGGTGGGCGTATACCGCCTTAAGAGCAGGAAACTCTCCGAAGCGTTCATGACGGTCAACAATATCCCGATGATGAACCCCGATATCGTGACCGGCGTTTCGATGATGATGATGTTCGTGTTCGTGGGAACGCTGATCGGCACGTCGGGCGACAAGGTCAACTTCTGGACGCTGCTGATCGCGCATATCACCTTCAACATCCCCTACGTTCTTCTGAACGTGCTGCCCAAGCTGCGCGCCACCGACAGGAGCATCATGGAGGCGGCGATGGACCTCGGATGCACGCCGGTCAAGGCGTTCTTCAAAGCGGTGATGCCGCAGATCATTCCCGGGGTGATCTCGGGTCTGCTCATGGCGTTCACCCTCTCGTTTGACGATTTCGTCATCAGTTACTACGTCAGCGGAAACGATTTCGTGACGCTGCCGATCAAGATCTACACGGCGGTCAAAAAGCCGGTGAAGCCCAACCTGTACGCGCTGTACTCGATCATCTTCATCGTGATCCTGCTGATGCTCATCGGCTATAACCTCCTGCAGAACAAATCTCTCAAAGCGAAAGGAAAAAAGTAAAATGAAAAAAGTGATCTCGGTCATTCTTGTCTTTGCAATGCTTGCGGTTCTGCCGCTCTCCTTCTCCTCCTGCAAAGCGATCAACGACAGTATTTCCGAAGTGCGCGCGGCTTTCGACCGTCACCTGGAGGGCACGACGCTCAACGTCTATAACTGGGGCGAATATATTTCCGACGGTATGGACGAGACCCTTGACGTCAACGCGGCGTTCGAAAAACTGACCGGCATCAAGATCAATTACGTCACCTACGATTCCAACGAAGTGATGTACAGCAAGATGAAGAGCGGATCGGTCAGTTACGATATCGTGATCCCCTCCGACTATATGATCGAAAGGATGATCAAGGAGAATATGCTTCAGAAACTCGATTTCTCGAAGATCTCCAACTACGATCTCATCGACGCCAAATACAAGGATCTCTATTTCGACGAAAAGAACGAGTATTCCGTGCCCTACAACGTCGGTATGGTCGCCCTGATCTACAATAAGACGATGGTGAACACAACGCCCGACAGCTGGGAGATCATGTGGGATCCCCAGTACAAGGGCAAGGTCCTGCAGTTCGACAACAGCCGCGACGGATTCATGATCGCGCAGATGCTCGAGGGCGTAGACCTCAACTCGACCGACAAGGCGGACTGGGACAAGGCGGCAGACCGCCTGCGCGCGCTGCACGACAACCTCAAGGGCTACGTCATGGACGACGTCTTCCAGGAGATGGAAGGCGGCAACGCCGCGATCGCCGCGTACTACGCCGGCGACTATCTGACCATGAAGGACAAGAACGACGACCTTGAAATGGTCTATCCGAAGGAAGGCACCAACATCTTCGTCGACTCGATCTGCATTCCGGCAAACGCGAAGAACGTCGAGGCGGCGCACATGTATATCAACTTCATGCTGGAGCCCGAGGTGGCGCTCGCAAACGCCGAGTATCTCTGCTACGCGACGCCCAACACCTCCGTTCTGGAGAATGAGGAATACTCTCTTGCCGACTGCGAGGAGCTCTATCCCAAGAACGCCGACGCCGTCAAAACGGAGTATTATCACGATCTGCCCGATGAGATCCGCACGTATTATGAAAAACTCTGGCTGCAGATCAAGGGAGAATAAGAACTGAAGATGAATAAGGGGCTGCTTCGTTCCGCGTAAACCGGAAGGAGGCAGCCCCTTTTTTTGTTGCGCCCGCCGCCGGAGCCGGATGTTCCGACGCCCGGATCCTGTCGTGTTTACAGAATTGGCAAAATTTACCAAATATATCCGGAAATCTTTGTGTACTATTTCTTTTGACCAACTATTGAAATTATTTCCAAAATATGGTAATATATCGCTGTAAGAAAACCAAGCATTTTCCCGAAAGAAAGAAGAAAAAAAGAAAAGAGGTCAAAATCAATGGAACAACGCTTGAAGATCCTGATCGCCGATGAGAACGACGAATTCCGGCAAACGACGAAGAACGCGCTCAAAATGCAGGGGTATTCGCGCTTTGAGGAGGCGCGCACCGGGGAGGAAACGCTGAACGTGATCGAACGCTTTCACCCCGATATCGTCCTGCTCGACGTCTGGCTGTCCCGCATGGACTGCGTGCAGGTCATCCGCGCGGCCGCCAATCTCTCCTTTGCGCCCGACGCGCCGCCCTCCTATATCGTGCTCTCGGAGGCGCCCAACCCCAATATTTACGAGGAGGCGATCGAATCGGGCGCCGACTACTGCATGACCAAGCCGGTCGATTATGAGAACCTCGCCTCGCGCATCGCGCGCATCTACCGCAACAAACTGCGCGGCGGCGGCATGACGCAGACCGCAAGGAACCGCGGCGCCGATCTGGAGACGCAGGTCACGAAGGTCATCCATCAGATCGGCGTTCCGGCGCACATCAAAGGGTATCAGTATCTGCGCACCGCGATCTTGATGGTCATTTCCGACAAGGACGTCATCAACGCCGTCACCAAGATCCTCTATCCGACCGTCGCCAAGCAGTATTCGACCACGCCCTCCCGCGTCGAGCGCGCCATCCGCCACGCCATCGAGGTCGCCTGGGACCGCGGCGACGTCGATACCCTCAATTCCTTCTTCGGATATACGATCCAGACCGACAAAGGAAAACCGACCAATTCGGAGTTCATCGCTATGATCGCAGACAATCTGCGGCTGTCTAATAAGCTGTCGTGATACGCGCGCGGCAGACCGAAATTCGTAATAATATGAACAAGAACACTCTTGATTTATCGGGGAAAGGTTTTCTCCGAAAAGCAAGAGTGTTTTTATAACTTTTATTTGAGCAATCGAACGGTATTATCCGTGACGTTCACGCGGAATTATCCGTGACGTTCACGCGGAAACTATTGACAAAACGGTTCTGTATGTGTTATAGTTGTTAAGTATAAAACAAATCAATGAAACAGAGGATCATATTATGAGACGGACGGCGGGCATTCTTGCAATAATGCTGATCGTGATCGCGGCTGCCGCCGTATTTGCGGGCTGCGGAAGCGCGCAAAAAGCGCTGCAGGGCGTATATTTCCATACCGCGCAGGACGGCGAAACGGTGACCTACATCTTTCATGACGGATTTTTCACCGGCTTCAGCGATTCGGGGAAGCAAGCCGTCAAATCGGGTTCATATACCGTTTCCGGAGAGGCGGTGACCTGCGCCGTGTCGGACCGCGCTGACGGACAGACGGGCGAAACGCTGGTTTTTACCGTGGAATACGAGGACGGGAAGCCCGTTCTGGTCGACCCGTCGGGCGACAGATATCAAAAAAAGCCTGCCGACGATGAGCGTGAGGCGGTCATTCTGACCGGGAACGACGCGATCGAGGCGGTGAAAAACTTTCCCGAAACGGAGCCGACGGTCGCTGCCAATCTGGGCTTTTACGAACATTTTCCGATGAGGTATGGATACTGCGCCGCCGATAAACTCAGCGACGGGCGCTGGTCGGTCGTCTTAAGAGGAGAGATCGACGGCTATCCGGACGAATCCCGCATTCATCATTTCTTCTATACTTTCTACGTGAACGCCACCGTAACGGCGCACGGTGACGTGACGATCAACAGCGCTACCGTTCAGTATTGATCCCGCGCACTTTGAGTATCCGACAGTCACCTTGCGATCGTTTTGGAAAGGAAATAATTTAAATGCGGTAATTACGATCGATGAGGACGCGTTCAAGGACTGCACGGCGTTGACGACGGTTTACTGTGAAGGAACCGCAGAGGAATGGTCTAAGATCTCGATCTGCGCAAACGACTGCCTGAACAACGCCGCGATCATCTTCTCCGAAGGCTGAGCGGGCGAAGAGCGGCGCACGTGTGAGCAGACCGATCGCCGACCGGCAATATCAGAATGGGGCTGTTTCATTTGCCTGCAAATGAGCAGCCCCCGCAAAACGGATGGTCGGGATCCCGTCCGTTTTGCGCGACTTTTGCGGTTTTGTCCGGACAGGCGAACGCTTATTGTCTAACAATATGACAAAACCGAGGCGTG
>JAFTCT010000060.1 GCA_017454525.1 Clostridia bacterium | reverse complement strand
ATTTGGCGCAAATACGCCAAATGAAACACCCCCATTTTTTAATGATATACAGCTGATGCGGTACGATATTCGGTTGACGCCGTATGATGGAGCGTCAGAGCCCGGGCGCTGTTGTTTCTTCTATTTCCTCGGTCTCTTTTACCGTATCGGGATCATCGTCGGGCGTCGGCGCCGGCGTCGCGGGCTCGTTTATCGGTCCGAAGTCGTCGGTGGGGCTGAGGAGCGCCGTGAATCCGCCCGCCGGCATCATATAGACGCCCGTTCTGTTCTCCAGTTCTTCCGCGGTGATCGTCTCGGCTCTGCCGTCCACGTCGTAGTATACGTAAAGCCGGTCAAGTCCCACCTCGCACCAACGGTTCGACGGATCTCCGAAACGGTAGTACCACATATAGAGGATCACGGCGGATACTTTACCGTCGATCTTGAAATACCGTCCGTCCGCGCGCCAGCTGACCAGTTCCGCGTGACCTTCTACCGCCTTTGCGCTCGGCGAGGACGCGGTACGCCCGTCGAAACGTTCAATGAGCGGCGCGATATCGGGTACGTGCGCAAGGTCCTCTTCGGTGTAGTGCGTTTCGCTCTTTGTGACCGTTCCCGACGAGTCGATATAGATCTTTTCGCAGCTTGGGAAACCGTTCACGCGACGCTCGTAGGCGACTCTCGACGTACCGTCGCCGTAGGAAAGAAGATCGTGCGTGAAAACGCCGTTTTCGGGCGCAACCTCTGTCCAAAGGTCGGCTTTACCGTCAAAAAAGTCGTTTTTCGTGAGGACGACCGGCTCTGTCGGAACGCCGTCGGCGCTTTCAAGATGTTCTTTGATGCGCGCCTTTGCGTTTTCGATCGTTGTGTCCCGACCGACCGGGAGGAAGACGCTGTACGCGTCTTCATGATCCATGACGAATTCCCAGTACGACTTCCAGTCGTTTGCGGTGAAAACGTTTCGTTCGATTGCGGCTTTTTCGAAAAAGGTCGGATCGAAAATTCCGTTTTTGAACGCAAATACCGAAGCGACCTGCGAGCCGATCGCGCCGAAGGGCTCGAACATCCCGTCAAAATACCGGATCTCCCCCGTGCCTTCCTCGATCAACGCAAAGTTTTCGATCCCGATCTGCCGCAGTGAAAAAATGAAGCGGTCGTATCCTTCAAACGCGTCCGGCGGGCAGCGGTCGCAGCAGACATTCAGCGTTTCGGGCAGTCCCTTGCCGTATAAAACGTCAAGAACTTTCACGCGCAGCACGGTACAGGGTGCGTTCTTCCACAGATATCTGCTGTCACAGATTTCTTCGATCTTTCCTTCAAAAATCGCGCCGATATAGAACCCTGCGCGCATAGGAGAAATAGGGTCCCCCGAGGCGTCCGGCACAGCGGGGAAATCCGTTATCGGCGCGGCTGCGCGGGCAGGTCCGACTTCGGCGTTCTGCAAAAGATCGTAGGACGCGCCGACTCTGAACGCCGTGAAAACCGTTCCTCCGGCGATGAGCAGTGCCAGCGCCGCCGCCGCGAGAGCGATCACCGCCCTTTTGCCGCGGAATTTGCGGCTTTCCGTATAGTTTTCCGCCTCGGACAGCTTCCGCTCGTCGATCCCCGAAAGCAGTTTTGAGAATTGTTCACCCGTCATATCGAGTATCCCTCCTGACGTAAGAATTTTTTCAGTTTGGCTCTCGTGCGGGAAAGGATCTGAAAAACGTGCGTTTCCGACAGCCCCAGCGCCGAAGAGATTTCTTTCGTTTCTTCCATATAGAAGTACCGGCGCAGGAAGACCGCGCGGCTGCGCGGTTTCAGCCCGTCAAGGAAACGGTCGAGCGCTTCGGTAAACAGTTTTTCTTCGATTGCTCCCTCGACGTCCCTCACGTCCCCGAGCACTTCCGACAGCTCCTCAAGCGGCAGGCATTCCGCGCCTCCGCCGCGCTTGGAGCGTTTCTTTTCCCGGAAGCGGTCGAGCGCGAGATTGCGGGCGATTGAAAAAAGATAGAATTTCACCGACGCCGGGCGCTCGGGCGGGATACGCTCCCAAACGCGCAGGAGCGCGTCGTCAAAACACTCCTCGGCGTCTTCGGCACTGCCGGTGATCTCCCGCGCGGTTTTTAACGCCCGCGCGCGGCAGTCTTTTGTCAGTTCTTCCAAAGCGCGTTGGTCGCGCGCAAAAAGCAGTTCGGTGATCTCGCGGTCGTCCAAAACGTCCATTCTCCTTTCCCTGCGGTTTGTAAGGGCCCCTTCATCCATAAAGACGTCAAAAGAGCGGGAAAACTGACAAGAATAATAAAAAAGGGGTTGCTTCCTTTTGCGCGGATGAGTAAAAGGAATCAGCCCCATCATTTTGGGCCGTCGCAAAAAACGGTTCGGTTTCTTGCGACAGCCCCGAAAAACTATGCCTCAAAGGGCGACTTGTAGTATGCGGGATAGTACGAGCGCATTTCGATCCAGCGGTAGACGGTCCAGTCGAAGAGGAAGCCGACGTGTTCGTCATAGGTGAACTGCCTGCCCGAAACCTGCGGGGAAACGTACTCGTGGAAATTGCAGCCGTATAGCCCGTAGTAATTGTTGTTGCGGTCGGCGTAGGGCTTGAGCGCCATGGCGTACTTGCAGAGCTCCTTCAAGACCTCGTTGATCGCGCCCTCCAGCTCGTCCATGCGCACGCAGACCATATCGATGAACCACTTGACGTCGTGCAGCTCCTCGAACCATTCGTTGCCCGAGGTGCCGTGGCTGATGATGCCGGTGAGGGTGAGGGAGGAACTGTAGGGACCCATCGTGAGGTCGAAGTCCCAGGGCGAGCAGAAATGGAGGATGCCGCCCTTTTCCTTGTACATATAGAAGGAGGTGGCGCCCCAGTCGCAGTCCTTGACGAACTCCTCGATGATGAAGATATCGACCATTGAGGGAAGATCTACGCAGCCCGCGATGCGCTCCTTGCTGTGCGAGCGGATCGCGGCGTCGACCTCCGTGAGGTATTCGCGTATGAAGGCGCACTCCTCGGGGGTGGAATGGTCGCTGACGATATCGAATTCGCGCTTGTTTGCGTCGTTCTTGTGGAATTCGGGGATCAGGAAGTAGTCTAAATCAAGTTTCTTCGTCGAGTCCTTATCGACGCGGAAGTCGAGCTCCACCAGATAGCCCTTGTCGGGATCGGTGCCGCTGTCGTCGATCGGGATGCGGTCGGAGGACGCCTCGACCTTCTCCTCGGCGAGGTAGAGCCCGCGGTATTCGCCGTTGACGTAGAGGTTGACCCAGGCGCAGTGCGGCACCCACGTCAGCGTGCCCATGCGCTCCGCGAGCATATAGACGAGTTTGTTGCGCAGCGACGTGACGTCGTATTTGCCCGAGAAGAGCACCCAGTCGCGGTTCTTGCCGTTGCCGATCCCCAATAGATTGACGCCCTCGTCGAATTTGATCGTGTAGGAGTTTTTGGCGGTGTGGATATCGGTGATCGAGACCTCCTCGTAGCGCTTCTTCGTGCCCGACCAGCGCTCCTGTCCGACGACCTTGTCGGCGTAGGAGGTCGACCAGGTCGAATTCCCTCTGCCCTTGATCTGCAGCGGGACGTTGACGAGATTGTATTTCTCCTTCGCGGCGCCGGAGATCGTCATCGAGGCGGAGGAGTAGGTCTTGGAGGTCACGCTCTTGCCCGACGCGGTCGTCAGATAGATATCGGCGACGGTGATCTTCGCCTCGATCTCGACCTTTTTGAAAAACGCCGTGTAGGTCTTTTCCTCGTCTGCGCGATCCGCGGCGCGGGCGCGCGTCGTTACGCCGTCCGACCAGCCGGTGAATTCCCAGCCGTAAAAGGGCGCGGCGGTGACCAGATCCGTGTAGCCGTCGGGCGTGATATACTGCGTCGCGGTGCCGACGATCGTTCCCGCGGTTGCGGGCGAGCATTTGTAGCGGATCATCACGCCGTCGGCGGGATCGGTCGCGGGCGTCGCCTTGTGGCGGTATTCGCCCCGCTGTCCTCCGCTCTGCGTCCGCTTGCCGGAAGAAACGCCGACGGCGTCGGCGGACAGCCGCCCCGCGCCGCAGGAAAAGAAGCCGAGGCACATACATATTGCCAAAAGAACGGAAATACCTTTTTTCATCGTATAAAAAATCTCTTTAACTTTCTCCGGGCCGTTTCCGCGCGCCTCTGCGCGCTCCCTCATTATAGCGCATTGTTTGGAAAAATGCAAGAAAATTTTCATTTTTCTCTTGACATACGGGGAAAAACGGTATATAATGCAAGCAGAAACACTTGAACAATCGTTCAAGTATTAAAATGAAAGCGTGGGAAAGCCATGGCGGAAAAGAGAAATAACGGATACGTTCCCTCCTTCGAGGAGGAAAAACTCGAGAACGAGGAGCTGATCTACGAGTTGGCTCAACTCTACAAGGTCTTCGGCGACGAGACGCGTCTGCGCATCCTGCGGGCGCTGCTCGACGGCGAGAAGCCGGTGGGCGTGCTCTCGGAGGACCTGTCGATGACGATGTCGGCGGTCTCCCATTCGCTGCGCATCCTCAAGGCGGCGCGTCTGGTCTCCTGCCGCAGGGAGGGGAAGGCGGTGTATTACGCCCTCTGCGACGATCACGTCAAAATGATCCTGCTTCTGGGGCTGGACCACGTTTCTGAATGAGCCGGCGGACCGCCGGTAAGATGATCACAGTCAGATAATTCAGATAATAATGAAAAGGAGATACGTCACAATGAAAAAAATACTTCGTATGGAAGACCTGGACTGCGCGCATTGCGCCGAAAAAATGGAGAAGAAGATCGCCGCGATCGAAGGCGTGGAAAGCGTTTCGATCAGTTTCATGGCGCAGAAAATGATCCTGGTGTGCGACGAGAGCCGTTACGACGAGATCCTTGAAAAAGTGCGTGCGGCGGTGAAGAGCGTCGAAAAAGACTGTAAGGTCCTGTGAGTTTGACGAACGCGTAAAGGAAGTGGTTTTGTGACAGGAAAGCAGAAGAAGATGCTTGCGCGCATCGCCGTTTCGCTCTTCCTTTTTATCGCCCTGCTGATCGCCGGGAAAATATGGGAGATCCCCTGGGGCTGGGGCGTCGCGCTGATGGCGCTGCCCTATCTGCTCGCAGGGTACGACGTGCTCTTCGACGCCTTCAAGAAGCTGTTTACCGGGCAGATGTTCGATGAAAAACTGCTGATGACCGTCGCCTCGCTCGGCGCGTTCGTGCTCTGCCTGATCGACGCGAGCGCCCACAGCGCGCACGAGGGCGCCGCCGTCATGATCTTCTATCAGGTCGGCGAACTCTTTCAGAGCATCGCCGTCGGCAGATCGCGCTCCTCGGTCAAAAAACTGCTTGATATGATGCCGCAGACGGCGTGCGTGGAACGCCCCGGCGGAGAGGAGACCGTCGACCCGCTCGAAGTGAAGGTCGGCGAGATCTTCGTCGTGCGTCCCGGCGAGCGCATCCCTCTGGACGGCGAGATCGTCGGGGGCGGCAGCGCGCTCGATACCTCTCCTCTGACGGGCGAGAGCCTTCCG
The DNA here is from genome assembly GCA_017454525.1 of Clostridia bacterium. Classification (GTDB taxonomy): domain Bacteria; phylum Bacillota; class Clostridia; order Oscillospirales; family CAG-272; genus UBA11512. The sequence continues at coordinate 1,891 of JAFTCT010000060.1, read as the reverse complement.
CGCGAAGCCGCGGTCGGCGACAGCGTGCTCTCGGGCTGTATCGTGCTCGAAGGGATGCTGCGCGTGCGCGCCTCCAGACCCTTTGAGGAGAGCACCGTCAGCAAGATCATGGAGCTGGTCGAGAACGCCGGCGCCAATAAGACCTCGGGCGAACGCTTCATCTCCTCCTTTGCGCGCGTGTATACGCCGCTCGTGACGGTCGCCGCGCTGCTGCTGGCGCTCGTCCCCTCCCTCTTCGTCGGCTTCTCTTCCGGCGATTGGACCTTTGTCCATACCTTCCGCCCGTACGTTCACGCGGGACTGATGTTCCTCATCGTTTCCTGCCCCTGCGCGCTGGTCATTTCGGTGCCGCTCGGCTTCTTCGCCGCCATCGGCGCCGCGGGGAAGCGCGGGATCCTTTTCAAGGGCTCGCTCTTCCTTGAAAAACTTTCAAAAACGAAGGTCGTGCTCTTCGATAAGACCGGTACGCTGACTTCCGGACAGTTCAAGGTCGACCGCGTCTGCGCCGTGAACGGCGGGGAGGACGATCTGCTCCGCCTCGCCGCCGCGGTCGAGCGCGGCTCGCTGCACCCACTTGCCCGCGCGGTCTGCGCCGCCGCGGACGGATCCGTCCCCGACGCCCTCGACGTGCGGGAGGTCCCCGGTATGGGCGCCGTCGGACGCGTGAACGGCGAGGAGATCTTCGTCGGCAGTCACCGCCTGATGGAAACGGCGAACGCCGCGCCGTCTGACCTTGCGTCCGGCGCGGGCAGCGCCGTCCACGTCGCCCGCCGCGGCGCGTACCTCGGCTGTATCACCTTCGTCGATACCTTCAAGCCCGACAGCGCCGACGCGATCGATAAACTCAAGGCGATGGGCGTCAGGACGGTCATGCTCACCGGCGACCGCCGAAGCGAAGGAGAACGCGCCGCCGCCGCGCTCGGTATGGACGGCGTCGAAGCGGAGCTTCTGCCGCAGAATAAGGTCGAGATCGCAAAACGGTTTATGAACGAAAAACAGAAGGACGAGACCGTCGCCTTCGTCGGCGACGGCATCAACGACGCGCCGGTGCTGGCGACCGTCGACGTCGGCGCAGCCATGGGCGCGCTCGGCTCCGACGCCGCCGTCGAAGCCGCCGACGTCGTGCTCGCCGGCGACCGCCCCTCCGACCTCGCCGTCGCCGTCAAGATCAGTAAAAAAGCGATGCGCCTGTCGCGCGAGAATATCATCTTCGCCCTGACCGTCAAAGCCGCGATCCTCGTTCTGCTCGCGCTTATGGCGTTCCTACCCGCCCTCTCGGGACTCAACGCCTATGCGGGCGAGTTCGCCGTCTTCGCCGACGTCGGCGTGTCGGTCATCGCGATCCTCAACGCAATGCGCGCCGGACGGTGACGCCGCCTGCGGCGCCCCCCTTCCCGACAATGAATTGCGCCTCAATGCCCGCAGGACGTTGAGGCGCAGTTCGGTTCGGGATCAAAGTACGATCCCGTGAACGGAGAGTGCGACCGGGGGCGCTTTTCGAGTTACAAAGTTCGACCCGGGGGCGCTATTCATGGAAACGGAGTACGACCGGGGGCGCTTTTCGAGAAAAGCCGCCCCCATACCCCCGCAAAAGCTTTCCTACTGTGGAAAGGGAATAAGAAAAGACGGATTTGCCGCCCGAATGCGGCGTCCGTCTTTTTTTGGCTCTTTGAAATAATGTTTATTTATCCCGCGCGGACTGCGTCCTCCAAAAGCCGCCCTGCGGCTTTTTCCCGTCCGTCCGGAACTGCCCTGCGTCGAAACGCGTTTCGCCTCCGTACAGTTCCGTCCGCCCGGCGCGCGGAAGATTATCGGCAAAACCGACAATATGAACAGAAAGTCACTGCTTCACCGGAACAATTACGCGCGGAGCGCGAAGCCGCGGAGCGCT
>JAFTCT010000059.1 GCA_017454525.1 Clostridia bacterium | reverse complement strand
GAATCTATCCGGAGCGGATGGTTCTCCGTGCAGAGCTTTTTTGATCGCTGACAGAAGATAAAATCCGGTTTAGCGAGGCGGTAAAAGACGTTACGTTTGTACATTCTTACCTCGATTTCGGTACGTTTGTACGCTCTTTCGCATCAAAAACGCATCTTTTGTCTACCAAAAGATGCGTTTTTGAATGATGTGTTCCGCTGTCGCGGAACGTGATGTGCGCTTTCGCGCGTGATGTTCGGCTTCGCCGAATGATGTGCGCTTTCGCGCGTGAAAAGGAACACATCACATCGCTTTTTCATTCATCCTTCTGTTTCGTTTTCAGCGAAAAGGATTTTGCCAGCTTGTCCCCGCCCAGCGTATACCGGAAGGTGATCCGGTCGTTTGCGTGGCTGATCGTGATATTCTCCGCGTCCTTCAGCGCGAGGATCGCCGCGTATTGCTGCTTCTGATACTCGCTGTATTTCGAGAATTCGTCGGAGGTGAAGAGCACGCCGCCGAAAAGGGCGTTTACGGTGGCAAGCAGATCCTTCTGTTCATCGGTCAGCGTGGTGTTTTCCGTGCGGAGGATGAAGACGTCCGGATCGTTCAAGAACGCTCTGCCGGATAACTGTCTTCTGTAGACGGTATTGATCACGGTATGCTTCGTGGAGTTTCGCTCGGCGTGGAAGAGCCGCATGAAGGGCTTGTCGTCGTAGTCAAGCGAGACGTCGGGACCGATCCTGCAGTATTCCATTCTTCCGAACGCCGCGCAGAGCGGTACGCCGCAGCCGATGATCGCGCAGTCGCCGCATACTTTCCGAAGAAGCGCCGCCGCGTCCTCCATGAGTTCTCCGCGCGTTTTGCCGTCGTGGGGGATCATGCACGCCGCGTACAGGAAGTCAAGCTTGAACAGCTTGAATCCCATCTGTCTGTACATTCCGACGGTTTGCGCGATATAATCGCGCACCTCCGCGTTGAGCGTATCAAGCGCCCATGCGCCGCTCCAGTTGGAGCCGCAATAGACCGGCGAGCCGTTCTCGTCCCGCAGAAGCCAGTTCGGATGTTTTTTGTAGAGATCGGATTTCGTTTCGCACACGAAGGGCGCAAGCCATATTCCGGGGATAAATCCGTCGTCCGAGATCTTTTTCACGATCGGTTCAAGACCGCCCGGGAATTTCTTTGCGTCGACCGTCAGCCAGTCGCCGACGAACGGCTCAAAGCCGTCGTCGATCTGAAAGATCGTCGGTGTGACGGGGAGATGCCGCATTCCTTCAAGGTCTGCAAGGATCTGCTTTTCGCTGATATTCTGGTAGCAATTGTACCAACTGGTATAACCGGTCGCTTTTTTTGTCGTCAACGCGTGAATGCCGAGCATCTCAAACCAACTGTCGAATACTTCGTTCTCTTTGCCGTAGCCGAAGTAAAGGTCGAGCGCCGTATACTCTTCATTCTTTTTCAGCGCCTTTCCTGCGCAGTCCTTTTCGAAAGTGACCGTTTTCTTTGAAACGTCGAGAATGATGCGCGTAAAGCCGTTCTTTTCGTCGAGCGACGCGAACAGGTAATAGTTCTCGTCTCTGCGTACGTATGCGTAGGTATATCCGTGCGCAATTTTCGCCGAATCCTTTACTTTGCAGAAATGCGCGTCGCCGTATTTTGAAAAGCCGAACTTTTTATCAAGGAACTTCGGGCAGCATCTCAACGGCCGTTTGTAGGGGTCCTTCACGCCGCGTTCCGGCGAATAGGTCCAGCTCTGATAACCGTTCACAAAGAAGCGGTCGTCCTTCTTATAATCAAAACTCAGTTCAACGGCGATATGATGAAGAAGCGCGTCTTCTTCGGCGGTGACGGTAAGAGCGTATCTGTCGGAAAAGGTCGTTTCGTTCAGTATGACCTTGCCGGTCACGTCGATAACTTTGTTTTTGAGGATCATGCGTTTTCTCCTTATGATCTCGGTGCCGCGAAACCGTTACTCTTCTTTCTTTTTGCCTGCTTTGAGTTCTTCGATGCCGGACAGCAGTTTCTTTTCGTTATAGAAGAAGAAGAGGACTGCGCCGATCACGCACGCCACGGTCGCTACGATCGCGGTAACTCTGAAACTCATTTCGCCGGAAGCGCTGATCTGCTGAGAGATCTCGTTGACGTTCTTTCCCGCTGCCTGCGCCTGCTTGAGCGCTTCTTCCGCTTCCGCGGCGGCGCCGGAGGTGACAGCCGTAAAGAGGACGACGGCGATCGCCTGACCCATTTTCATTGCGAAGGTCCTTGCGGCAAAGAACATACCGCTGCGGTTCTCACCGGTCTTGAGCGCTTCGAGTTCGGCGACGTCCGCGACGCACGCCTGAGGCAGGATGCCGAGGATCGCCATCGGGATGCCGGCGCAGACCGCGATGAGAATGCCCCAGACGATGCCGGGGAACCAGGCGCCGCAAATGGAGGCGAGGAAGAATACGAACGCATAGGAGAAGAAACCGACAATGATCAGATTCTTCTTTCCGATCTTCGTTGCAAGACGGTTGACGGGAATGTAAAGAACGAGGCTGACCGCCGTCATGATCGCCATCAGCATGAAGGTGTTGCTTGCGGGGATGTGCATCAGAAGCGTCTCATAGTATGCAAGACCCGTCTGGAAAAGCGTTACCGCGAAGAAATAGATCACGTCGCTGTACACGAAGCGGCGGAACTGCCCGTTTTTGAACGTGGAGAAGAGCGATTTGAACGCCGGCGTATTGACGGGCTTCGCTTCGATGTAGTCGCGTTCCTTGATCAGGAAGGAGGGAAGGATCATGGCAACGCAGGCGATTGCCGCCATGATGCCGATCGCCGCGCGGATCGAATTCGCTTTGCCGAGCGCTCCCTCCAGCATACCCGCAAGGTTGGGCACCAGGAACGCGAGCGTCAGACCGACAATATAGGTGAACGAAATGTAGGTGGATACGTTGATGCGGTGTTCCTGCGTGTCGCCGAATTCAGAGATCAGCGCGTTATAGGGCGTGCAGTAGATCGTCATGAACAGGTAGAAGAGGATCAGCGTCACGAAGATGATGATATCGTTTACGATCTCGTTACCGGGCACCTGCGGGAACACGAATACGCCGACGGTCACGAGCGCGAAGGGGATCGCGATCGCCTTCATAAAGGGAATGCGTCTGCCGCCCTTGAATTTGCTGCGGTCAGACCAGCTGGCGACCAGCGGATCGGTGATCGCGTCGAAGATACGGCCGATCATCATGATGATCCCGAAAATCGTTAATCCGAGGAAGAACTGCTTCTGCGTGATGTAGCCGGTGCCGAAGATGCCGGCGTCGTCGGAGCCGATCGCGGGGATGTAGTAATAGACCATCCAGCTTGAGATCAGACCCGAAAGCAGGCTCCAGCCGAACTGGCCCACGGCGAAGAGCCACAAGAGTTTGTTGGTAATCGGTTTTTTAGGCATAAAAAATCTCCTTAAAAAGACTTGACAAAGAAAGAATAAAATGATAATCTATCTTCGACAATATAATTTTACTATATTTTCACTGTATTGTCAAGTTGATTTTGTGAAAAACGGAGGAAAACAATGGATAAATCAAGCGTGATCTTCGGCAACGCGATGTCTTCAAAAGAGATAAAGAAAGCGGAAAAGACGAAAAGAGGATTTATCAAGAAATTCGGCGACGACAGCGCAAAGGAATACCGTTTCGCGCTGAAAGAGAATAAGGTCCTCGGCGCGATCGGCACAAAGGAACTTGTCTTCGGCGAAGGAGCGGAATACAGCGATAAAACGGTCTTTATCGGGAATATCCGTATGGGCTTCGGTCATTACCGCATTTCCATGGCGATGGCGTCCTGCGCATACGCGCTCGGCTATGAACCCGTATGGCTCGATCTCAATTCCTTCAAAGGCTCGACCTGCACGTCGATCATCAGTCACCAGAACGATCTCTATTCCATGGGCTCCCGGCTTTCACAGAAAAGCAAACTCTTCAACAAGCTGTACTGGGAGAAACTCAACAGCGAGGGATTTCGAAAACTTTCCTATAACTGCGCCGATCAGGCGTCTGCGGAACTGATGGCAAACCTGCTGAAGACTCTGCCCAAAAACGCACCCTACATCGCCACGCACGTCTGGCCGGCGCAGGCGGCGATCCACGCGGGCTTCGGGCACGTCGTGAATGCGATCCCGGACAACTGGCCGATGGCGCTGCATCTGTCGGAGGGCAGCATCCACACCGTTCAGACCTATTCCTCATACCTCGGATACAAAGCGCTGCGCGGCATGGATAAAAAGCGCACGCTTCTGCCGATCCCGGAAGGACAGATCTTTTATACCGGGCATTACGTCGATCATGAACTGGTCAGCGCGCTTGAGGACGATACCGCCGCGCGTATCGACCGCGTAAAGAACGGCAAAGAGATACGCTATCTTCTGACCGTCGGCGGCGCCGGCGCGCAGCAGCAGCTTTTTGCAGACGTCATCAGGGCGCTTCTTCCGGAGATCGAAAAGGGAAGGGCTGCGCTTTTCGTGAACGTCGGCGATCATAAAAACGTCTGGGAATCGCTGAAACGCGCCGTTCCGGAGCTGGAGAGAGCGGAATTTTTCGAGAACGACTACGACGGCGCCGCCGCGTTTGCAAAAAGAGCGTGCGGTGAACGCGTCGAGGGGATCAAGGCGTTCTGCAGCAACGACATTTTTGCGGCGGTCTATATCACGAATCTCCTGATGCACGCAAGCGACGTGCTTGTTACAAAACCGAGCGAACTGGCTTTCTATCCGATCCCGAAACTGTTCATTCAGCACGTCGGCGGACACGAGATCTGGGGCGCGATCCACTCGGCTGAAATGGGCGACGGAAGCTATGAGGTCGCTCCCGGCAGAGAGACGACCGATATGATCGCGTTGATGCAGTCCGAAAAGGAGATCCTTCTGTCGATGAACGACTGTATTCTGAAGAATGCGTCCGCGGGACTCTATAACGGCGCATACGAAGTTGTGAAGCTCGCCGTGAAACGCTGAATCAGAAAGAAAAATAATGGGGCTGTTTCATTTGCCTGCAAATGAGCAGCCCCCGCAAAACGGATGGTCGGGATCCCGTCCGTTTTGCGCGACTTTTGCGGTTTTGTCCGGGCAGGCGAACGCTTATTGTCTAACAATATGACAAAACCGAGGCGTGAGCCGAGGAGCAAAACGTCGACGGGGCTGTTTCATTTGGCGCAAATACGCCAAATGAAACACCCCCTTTTTCTTTGGGATGAAACGGTTCCCGATATCAGATGAAATGGTCGCGGATCTTTTTGTACAGTTCCTCTTTGAACGGGGAAGTCAGACCGCTGTCGGTGAGTTTCTCCGTAAATCCGTCGTCGATCTCGCAAACGGTCATTTTGTTGTATATATTCGCCGCCGCGTCAAAGCCGTCGGTATCGGCGATCACAAAGAGTTCAAAGACGGGGATCAGGGAGATCGCGTAACTGATATAGTAAAAACTGTTTGAGACGATCGCTTTGTGCCAGTATTCCTCCGGCTTGCCCGACATCACGTTTTCAAGGAACGATTTCGCGCCGAGTTCGTTCATCGCATCCTTGAATACGCCGTCATAGTCCTTTGCTTTGAGCGTCGGATCCGCGTATACCTTCTGCTCGAACAGATCGCAGCAGGCGCAAAGGACGACCGAAAGGAGTTCGTTGACCAGTTTATATTTTGCGATCGTGCGGAAGGTATCGCTCGTATAGGAGTCTTTGGAATAGGCAAGATAGAGCCATTCGTTGCTCTGCGACTGCGATTCGCACAGGTCGAACGAGTTGACGTTGGAATTTGATTTATAGAAGGAAAGATAGTGCCCCTGTTCATGCAGGAAGGTCATTAATGACTGGTTGGTCGGTCCGAAATAACAGGACGGATGACCGTAATAGTTCATATAATAGGTGAAAGCGATATCTCTTGCGTTCTTATCCGAAACGGATTTGTAATTCTCAAGGAAGGAATTGAACGCGTCAAGATCGTCTTTTCCGAGTTTCGTATAGTACGGCTCTAACGCAGAGACCAATTGAGATTTGGAAAGATTGAGGGTCTCCATGGCGTTGATGCCGGTCATGGCGCCCGAGATCCCTTCGCCGCTTCGCAGATCCTTCAAGAGCGATTTTCCCAAGGGAATGATATAATCCTTGACGTACTGATGAAAATGAGTGACGTCCTTCGGCGTAAAATCGCGCTTATAGATCTCTTTATAGGCATAATCGGCGTAGCTGTCATAACCGACGGATTTGGCGATCTCGCGGTTTTTATTCACGATCTTCTCATAAAGTTCGGCGCTTGAAGTATTGAACGATCTGCCGTCTCTGTCGAGCTGCTCGTATTTCTGGACGTATTCATCGACGACGTCCTTCATTTCGACGTATTCCTCGGTGCTCTGCTTGCTGAGTTCAAGCGCCCGATCAATATCCTCTTTCGACCAGCTGTCGTAGAATACGGAGGACATATTGCTGTTATAGACCGTTTCATACATACGGTACAGTCTGGCTGACCTGTCGTTCAGGAGCTTGGACAGTTCTTCTTCAAACGCGGCGTACTCCTCGTTGTTCGGATCCGTGCAGAACTGCGTAAAGGCAATGCTGCTGTGGTCCGCCAGATAGTAAAGATCGTTCATCTGCAGATTGAACATCGCGGTGAACGCGCCCGCCCGTGACTCGTCGTTTTCCTTCAGCATTTCGTCGAGTTTGTCAAACCGTTCGTCTATGGTCGCGATCACGCTTCTGTCAAACGTATAATCGGCGTTCCCGCTTTCATCGTATCCGTATCTCTTGGCACTGTTGATCTCTCTCATGTCCTTGATCATCTGACGGACGCCTTCGATATACGAACATGAAGACAGCGACAGCATTGAAATGATCAGAAAAAGTGCGATCAGTCTTTTTTTCATTCTTGCCGTTCCTTTCTTTGGCTTGAAATTCATTGTATATCATTATACAGCATAAAATGTATTCCGTCAAGGAAAGTTGTGATATTTTTTATTGAAAAAGTGTTGAAAAAAAGCAAAAAAAGACTTATAATATGGAAAAAGTCAAATGTATGAAAGAGGAGACGGATCATGAAAACAGTGGTATTCCAGGGCGATTCCATTACCGACGTCGGCAGAAGCAGGGACAACGACTCCATGCCCGGCTGCGGCTACCCCACGGTCGTCCGTGCGGTCGAGGGAAGCAGACGCCCGGGAGAATTCAGATTCCTTAACAGAGGGATCAGCGGCAACCGCATCGTTGACGTATATGCGCGCATCCGCAGAGATATTCTGAATCTCGAGCCCGATTATCTGAGTATACTGATCGGCGTCAACGACGTCTGGCACGATTTCGAAAACAACGGCGTGGACGCTGTGAAATTCGAGAAGATCTACTGTATGCTGATCGAGGAGCTGCTCGAAAAACGCCCGCAGATGAAGATCATCATCATGGAGCCGTTCGTGCTGCACGGCAGCGCCACGAACGGATGTTACGACGATTTCTTCCGTCCGGAAGTGGAGCTTCGCGCAGCCGCGGCGAAAAGAGTGGCGGAAAAATACGGGCTGCCGTTCCTGCCGCTTCAGAAAATGTTTGACGAGGTCTATCCTCTGCAAAAAGAAGGATACTGGCTCGCAGACGGCGTACATCCCACCGTTGAGGGTCACGGTCTGATCGCCGAGAAGTGGATCGGGCTGTTTGAATCGATCTGCTGATCCTTAAATTTCTGATGATTTCTTCGGAGGTCTGCCATGCAGGAACCGCATCAAAACGATGAGTATCTGTCTTCGACGCCCTTAACGGAACGTGAAAAAGTCATCGTACGCACGAGCGTCGTCGGGATCTGCGCGAACGTCGTGCTTGTGGCGTTCAAGACGCTCGTCGGTCTGCTCTCCCATTCGATCGCGCTTATTCTCGACGCAGTCAATAACCTGACGGATACGTTATCTTCGATCGTCACGCTTGTCGGCGCGAAGCTTTCGGGCAAACGTCCGGATAAAAAACACCCGTTGGGTCACGGTCGGATCGAGTACGTCAGCGCTATGATCGTTGCCGCGATCGTGCTGTACGCCGGCATCACCTCGCTGATCGAGTCGGTCAAAAAAATCGTCACGCCGGAGCTGCCGGATCATTCGGTCTGGTCTTTGGTCGTGATCGGCGCTTCGGTATTCATCAAACTCGCGCTCAGTCTGTATTTTCAGAAATTGGGAAAACGCGTGAAGTCCTCCGCGCTGATCGCGTCGGGCAAGGACGCGTTCTTTGACGCCGTTCTTTCCACGTCGGTTTTCATTTCTGCGGTCGTGTTTATGATCACCGGTTTTTCCGCGGAGGCGTTCGTCGGTCTTGTCATTTCCGCCGTGATCATCAAGGCGGGTATATCCATGCTGATCGAAACGATCGACGATATTCTCGGCAAACGCGCCGATTCCTACCTTACGTCAAAGATCAGGGAAGTGATCATGAAGGAGGAACAGGTACGCGGCGTATACGATCTGTTTATCAACAATTACGGACCCGACAGGAATTACGCCTCGGTGCACGTGGAGCTTCCCGACGTCATGACCGTTTCGGACGTTGATAGTCTGACGCGCAGGATCCAGAACGCGGTGTACGTTGAAACGGGCGTGATCCTGACGGGCGTCGGCGTCTACTCCTACAATACCGGCAAAGGAGAGGCGGCGCAGATCCGGAACGACGTGATGAACACCGTCCTGTCTCACGAATGGGCACTGCAGATACACGGGTTTTACGTAGATACAGATCATAAAGAGATGCGTTTCGACGTTGTTATGAGCTTTGACGTCGACCACAAGGACGCGCTGAATACACTTTATAAAGAATTTGGAGAAAAGTATCCCGGCTACAGTCTGCACATCGTTGCAGATGCCGATATTTCCGACTGAACGATAAAAATGCCGTTCGCTGCCTTGCATGCGACGGCATTTTTTGAATAATCCCTTCCGAATGCCGCATATATATATTCCGGTGGCGCGGGTTTGCGCAGTGTTTCGTCATTCCCGCCCAATTCTATCCGGTAAGAGGGAAGGGTCAGATGAACTACAACTTTGATTCCGTCAGACAAAGATGTCTGGTTGAAGCGGAATATATGATCTGCAACGGCGCAACGGTCAGAGCAACGGCAACGGCGCTCGGCATCAGCAAATCCACCGTACATAAGGACGTGCGCGTCCGGCTGCGGTCCTACGACCGCGCTCTTTACGAGCAGGCTCTGGAAGTACTGATGAAAAACAAGGACGAACGGCATCTGAGGGGAGGAGAGGCGACGCGGATCAAGTATCTCAAACGCACGGAGAAGGCATGAACTGCGCGGCGGCGCAGGAGCGGTGACAGATAATAACGCGGCTTACAATGAAGCCTGTCACTTTACGGGAAGAAAGTCACAGACAATTGTTTTTGTCAAAAAATGAAAAAATCTCTTGACTTTACGGCAGTTATCATATAAAATGTATGCGGTCTCTCAAAGACCGGAAGGATTGCGCATATCAAGGAAATACAGAAATGAAAGACAAGCGGGAACAAAAACCGAAATATATGACCGTTCCGAACGCGATAACCTCGTTCCGGATCGTCGGGGCGCTGGTTATACTGTTTTTCAGTATCGAAACAGTGCCGTTTTACGTTATTTACGGCGTCTGCGGCGTGAGTGACGCGCTTGACGGCTTCATTGCAAGAAGGACGAATCAGACTTCCGCGTTCGGCAGAAAACTCGACAGCGTCGCTGATCTGACCTTTTACGGCGTCATGGCGTATAAAATGTTCATTCCACTGATCGAAACGCTGAAGAAACCGATTCTGATCATCGTTATTACGCTTGTATCCATTCGCGTTTTGTTGTATCTGATCGCAGGAATCATCTATAAGTCGTTTGTTTCCAGTCACTCGGTATTCAATAAGGCGACGGGGCTCGTCGTCTTTATGATCCCCTATACCATTCCGTTCAAGGATTTCTTTTTCGGTTACTCGATTATCGGCTGCGTCATTGCGGCTGCTGCCGTCGGATACGACGTGATCCACAGTATCAGACTCATAAAAAACAAAGATCCGAAGGAAAAGCAAACCGGCGACGGTATCGATGAACATTGAGACGAAGAAAGGTCTTCAAAGCGACGAAGGACGGTTGTTTCCAAAAGCAAAATATTGACAGAGGCGTATCGTTTTGCGCAGGCGCGCGGAATGATACGCCCCTCTTTTGTATAACAGCTTGATTTGCGGTCCATAATGAACTCAAAAGCAGACGGGAGAAAGCCATGCAGGATCAAAAGGATATAAAGAAAACTACGTACAAGGATTACGCAGAGAAACGCGCGTCGCCTTCGCCGCTGATCAGGGATACGTTTCTTGCGTTCATTTTCGGCGGCGCGCTCTGCGTCGCGGGGCAGGGACTCACCGCTCTGTGTCTTGCGTGGACGGGGAGTGAGAAAACCGCCGGAACGCTCGCGTCTTTGGCGCTCATTGCGATCGCTTCGATACTTACCGGTTTCGGGGTATTTGATAAAGCTGCGCGCTACGGAGGCGCCGGGATGCTCGTACCGATCACCGGCTTTTCAAACGCCATGACCTCGCCTGCTATTGACGCCAAAAGCGAGGGATGGGTGTTGGGCGTCGGCGCAAAGATCTTCAATGTTGCGGGACCCGTGATCCTTTACGGAACGCTCTCTTCCGCAGTCTACGGGCTGATTTATTACGTTCTGAAAACGATCATACTCTGAGGAGAATTATGGTACGGACAGTAAGACCCGAACACCCCGTATCCGTCACCGTGACGGCGGCAGTCGGCGGAAAAAAAGAGTGGAACGGTCCGCTCGGCGCGCGCTTTGATTATATCGACGAATCGGACAGATTCGGAAAGAAAACGTGGGAGCAGTCGGAAGCGGAGTCGCAGGCGATCGCTCTGCGGCTCGCCTTAAATAAATCGTCGCTCAGAGAAACAGATCTTGATGCAGTCGTCGCCGGGGATCTTCTCAATCAGTGCTCGTCTTCAAGTTACGGACTCATGAATTTCCGTATCCCTTTCTTAGGCATATTCGGCGCTTGCTCTACGCCGGCGGAAGGATTGCTGATCTCAACTCTGATGCTCGATGGGGGGCATTACAGAAGGATCGGCGTCGTTTCGTCCTCTCATTTCTGCTCGGCTGAACGCCAGTTCCGCGCGCCGGTTGAATACGGCGGTCAAAGACCGCCCACCGCACAGTGGACCGTAACGGGAGCGGGGGCGTTCATTCTGGAAAACGCGCCGGGCAGGGTTCAGATCGACGGTCTTCAGATCGGCAGGATCGTCGACGCCGGTATTGACGATCCGGGCAATATGGGCGCCGCAATGGCGCCGGCGGCTTTTGAAGCGTTCAGAGATTTTTTTGAATTCAGCGGAAAGAAACCCGCCGATTACGATCTGATCCTGACGGGCGATCTCGGCGCGGAGGGAAGCGCGATACTCAAGGAACTCGCACTTCGCGCCGGCATCGATCTGAAAAGGCACAATGACTGCGGGCTGATGATCTACGACCGCGCAACGCAGGACGTTCAGTCGGGCGGCTCGGGATGCGGCTGTTCGGCTGCCGTTATGGCAAGTTATATTCTTCCGCAAATGTTCGAGGGAAACGTCGGCAGCGTTCTGTATGCCGCGACGGGTGCGCTGATGTCCGCGGACGCCGTCAAGCAGGGACTTTGTATTCCCGGGATCGCGCATATCGTAAGCCTGAAAGCGGATATGAAGAATAACAGAGGGGAGCGCGCACAATGATATATCTGAAGGCATTTCTGTTCGGCGGACTGATCTGCGCGATCGCGCAGATCCTGATCGACAGAACCAAATTGACCCCCGCGCGGATCCTGGTCGGCGCCGTCGTTGCGGGCGTCTGCCTTTCCGCGCTCGGCATATACGGTCCGTTCAAGGAATTCGCGGGCGCGGGCGCCGCGGTCCCGTTGACGGGGTTCGGTCATTTGCTGGCAGAAGGCGTCAGGACGGCGATCGACGAAAAAGGCGCGATCGGGATCCTGACGGGAGGACTGACCGCGTCTTCTGCGGGTATTGCGGCTGCAATGCTCTTTGCGTACGTTTCCGCATTGATATTCCGCTCGAAATCCAAATAATGAAACGCCGGGGCGTCGCCGTGTGGAGAGCCCCGGTTTTCTTATTGATCCTTGCTTGTTCTGAAGATCTCCGTGCGGTCACGCACGAGCAGTGAAATGCACCACAAAGCCGAGATCCCGACAAGTGTAAAAATGATCCTTGCGAGGACTGTGTCGCTTCCGCCGCAGATCCAGGAAACGATATCGAATTGAAACAGACCGATACTGCCCCAGTTGATCCCGCCGATCACAGCGATCGCAAGCGCGATCTTATCGAGCATAAAAGATCCTTCTTTCAGTGTATTACTCATTGCGAGCAACACTATTGTTTGCAGAAGTCCGGTTTTCTATGCATCTTAATGATTGATCGTCAGAGAGCAGTTGGACGCGCTGACGTAGATCTGCGGATAATCCTCGCTGTCGGCGTTTTCCTTGTAAACGTCTCCCGGCGTCAGACCGTCGATCACGGTGATCAGGTCGTATCTTCCGATATACTCGGCGTCCTTATAGTTCTCGACGTCGAAACCGTAGAGAATATCCGAAGCGGAGAGATCCAGTTTGATCGTACAGGGCGTCTGCTTACTGCTGATGTACTTGCCGATGTCGGAGGTCGTGTAGTCCGGATTGTCCTCGACGTCCTTGGCTGTGATCATTTTTTTGTTGACCACGGCGTTGATCGAACTGAATTTGCAGGTCTTCGTCTCGAAACTGCTGCCGTTGCGCATATTGAGATCCATTGTCAGATAATGGTTGATCACGGTCGGTTCGGGCTTCTCGCCACCGTTCTCGCCGTCGCCCTCTTCGCCGGAATAAATGATCTCGGGATCCTTGAAGATACAGGAATCAAATACGAGACTGCTGTTGTTGAGCACGACCTTGCAGTCGAGCGAGCAGGTGAGGTTCTTGACCGTAACGTTCTTGCAGTTGGTCAGATCAAGATCGATGCGGTTCAGCACGTCGTCGTCGTCGATATTCACGATCACCTTCTGATGCCTCGATTCAAAGACGTCGGGGTTGAAGAAGCGCCTGATGCCGTTGAAATTGGTGACGATATCGGACAGATAATTGAAGATCATCGTTTCGTCAAAGACGTTTGAGAGCGTGATCACTCCGGAAGAGATCTCACACGCGTACCGTCCCGGCGTCATGTTGTAGACCTCGACTTCCGAAACGTTCTGATGACCGATGATCAGAACGTCGTCGATGTTCTGGAGCGTCAGCGAGAGCACTTTGACGTCCTGCGAGATCTCCTTGTTGGTATCGTTGACCGTTTTGTAGATCACGTCGGAAAAATCCATTTTACGGACGGTATCGCCTTCAACGATCTCGTAGAAGTCTCCCTCGTAGGAGAAGAGGTCGCGTTCGGGATATTTGCTTTCAATAGACGCTTTGGAAAACAGACAGAGCAAGAAGCCCGCCAGAGTGATGATGAGTCCTACCGACATGACGATCAGAGTTGAAGGTTTCATTTATTGCTCCTTTCGCTTGCCGTCACAGGTGCGTACTGTAATCGTAGACTTTTTTGAACAGACCCTTCAACTTCGTCCAAAGGAATCTGATCAGTCTTCCGAGTTGTTTGATGAGGAAGGGGACGAAGGACGTTGCGCCGGCATACAGAAGCGACGACAGGATGATCGTTATGCCGGTGATCGCAAGTCCCAGACCGAGTTCGTACTGCCCGGCGTAGAAAGCGAAACCGGTTTTGGACACCATCTCGATCAATCCGTAGGTGATCCCGGTCAGCGCGAGCACCACCCCGGCGACGACGAGCGCGATGAGCGCGATTGCCAGAACGCCCGCCAGAAGGATCGCCGCGGTGAAGAGCAGGGCAAAGATCATAAACGCCGCGGTAAGTACGATCAGAACGAAGGGGGCTGACAGGATCATACAGACGATAAAGAGCGCTTTGGCGCTGCTGCTCGTCTGATTTTTCTCCTCCTTGACGATGTTGAGGTTCTGTTTTTTCTTTTTCGGCGGATCGTCGTCGGTCTTTTTGCCTTTCTTTTCCGCCTTGATCGCTTCCTTTGGCTTGGAGGGAACAAGTTCGGACGGCTGACCTTCCGTACGGTCCTCGCTCTTTTTTGATTTACCGCCGGTCATGCGGTCTTCCGGCGCTTTTCTTTTAACGGACGTTCCCGCGTCGTCGCTCATATCCGAAGACGGCGGCAAAACGCTCGTGCGATCGTTTTCATCGCTGAAATCCGGCAGAACTTCCTTTTTTGCGCCGTGCGACGGTTTTCCCTCCGCGGGCGCGGGGGGCGTGAAGCCGCCCGTCGGTTCCATCATGTCGTCAAACGACGGAAGAACGCTTTTATCGCCGGCTGAATTCTTGGGTTCGGACAAAGTTCGATCCATCCTTTCTCACACAGTTATACACAATGATTATAGCAGAAAAAATGACTTTTTTCAAGTAGTATTATAAAAAAGTTCCGCCCAAACGAAAAAAGAACGCGCTTTCGCTCGTTGACATCTTCGCGCAACGGTGGTATAATAGTCCAAAATATAAAGGGACGGTACCGTTTATGAGGATGCGCAGAAAGAAAAACGCGGGCGCGAGGATCGCCGCCTGTTCCGAATATCTTATCAAGGACGCAAGCGAGATCGACGCTCTGCGCGACGCCGGCAAAATGCCGGTGCGCCTTGAGATCGGCTGCGGAAAGGGCGATTTTGCCGTCACCGCCTCCGAAAGATACGGGGATGAGCCGTTCATCGCCGTGGAAGTCATTTCGGACGTCGCGCTGCTCGCCATGGAAAAGGCGAAGAGACTGGGCTGCGGCAATTTGAAGTTTCTTGTCACGAACGCGGAAAAACTGAGCGAATGGTTCAAAAAAGGCGACGTGAAGGTCCTGTATCTCAATTTTTCCGATCCGTGGCCGAAGAAGGGATATGCCAAACGCAGACTGACGCACAGAAGATTTTTGGAGATCTATAAGGGGTTCCTTACAGAGGACGGCGAGATCTGTTTCAAAACCGACAACGAGGCACTGTTCGATTTTTCGCTCGCGGAATTTGCGGAAAGCGGTTTTATCGTCGATCAGGTGACGCGCGACCTGCACGCAAGCGCGTACAACGAAGGAAACATTGAAACCGAATACGAGAGAAATTTCTCGGGCAAGGGATTTAAGATCCACCGTTTGCGCGCAAAACTTCCGCAGGCCGACCGGTAGGGCTCCTTTTGTTTTGGCGTTCGCCGTACAAAGATATGAAAAATCCGGAATAATATCCGTTTTGCCCAAAGTAATATCCGTTTTGCCCAATATTTCCTTGATTTTTTCCCTTCAGTATGCTATAATATATTCGTATTGATATAAAGGGGTATTTTTCGTGGATCAATTATCTGATCGACCGGAACCGCTTGATCTGTTGTCGCTGTCTTTGGAAGAATTGCGGGCGTACCTTGTCGGGCTCGGGCAGCCGTCATACCGTGCGGATCAGTTGTACGGTTGGATGTATAAGGGACGCGCGTTTGACGAGATGACCAATCTTCCGGCGCCGCTGATTGCGCTTCTGAAAGAGAAAGCGCTCTGTACGCTTCCCGCGGTGACGAAAAAACTGGTTTCACAGATCGACGGTACGGTAAAGTTTCTGTTCACTCTGTACGACGGTCAGCCGATCGAAAGCGTCGTGATGTTCTATGAGCACGGGATCAGCATCTGCATTTCCACGCAGGCGGGATGCAGAATGGGATGCAAATTCTGCGCATCCACTCTGAACGGCAAGGACAGGGATCTTCTGCCGTCCGAAATGCTCGGACAGATCATCGTCGCGCAGAGAGAGATCGGACAGAGGATCTCCAACGTCGTTCTCATGGGGATCGGCGAGCCGCTTGACAATTACGACAACGTACTGAAATTCCTGCATCTTCTCGGTGATGAAAAGGGATTGTGCATCGGACAGAGGCACGTCTCGCTCTCGACCTGCGGACTGGCGGACAGGATCAGGCAGCTTTCGAAGGAGAAACTCCAGATCACGCTTTCCATCTCGCTTCACGCGTATTCAGACGAGAAGCGCAGCGAGCTTATGCCCGTCAACCGAAAATGGAATCTGAACGAACTGCTCGGCGCCTGCGCGGAATACTTTGCGGCGACAGGGCGAAGGATTTCTTTTGAGTACACGCTGATTGAAGGCGTGAACGATCAGCCGGACGGAGCAAAACGGTTGGCGCTCCTTCTGAAGCGCTATATGGGCGATATGCCCGTCCACGTGAATCTGATCCCTGTCAACCCCGTGAAAGAACGCGGATTTGTCAAGAGCGGCGTGAACGCCGTAGAAGCTTTCAGAAAAGTCTTGTCAGACCATGGGATCAATGCGACGGTGCGCAGAAAACTCGGCTCGGACATCAACGCGTCCTGCGGTCAGCTGCGTCACGAAAGCAAGAATTGTTGATTAAAAATCCCGAACTGAGTGAATACAGAAAGGAGGGGAACGGTATGAAGTGCTATGCTCTGACGGACGTCGGCAGGGAACGCTCAAACAATCAGGACAGTTTTGCCTATAAGACGGTCGGCGACTGTCTGATCTGCGTTGTCTGCGACGGCATGGGCGGCGCTGCGGGCGGCGGGATCGCCAGCACGATCGCAAAGGACATCTACATGAGCGAACTTCAAAAAAAACTGCGCGAGTATTCCGAACACGAAGATACCGAGGGCGCGCCCGAAACAATCGTCCCCCGACTGATGCGCGAGGCGGTCACGGCGTCCAATTCCTTTACCTATACGCTGTCCGTCGGCGATCCCTCGCTGAAAGGAATGGGCACGACGCTCGTATCGGTCGTGCTGTATAAGGACAAACTGTATTTCTGCAACGTCGGCGACAGCCGCGCTTACGGCTTTTTCGACGGCACGCCGGTGCAGATCACGAAAGATCATTCCTACGTTCAGGAACTGATCGACAGAGGACGCATTTCCGAGAACGACGCGGCGTCCAATCCGCAGAGGAATATCATCACGCGCGCCGTCGGCGTCGAGGAAACCGTGCGCGCTGACACCTTTGTGATGAGTATGCGCAGTGCGGAATACGTGCTGCTTTGCACAGACGGCTTGAGCAATTACCTCTCCGGCGAGGATATGAAGAAGATCATTTATCAGCCCTCCGAACTGTTGAGTTTCGAGCGCAAGGTCCAGTGTCTTGTGGATCTTGCCAACAGCAGGGGCGGCGCCGACAATATAACGGCGCTTCTGATCGGCGTACGGGCGCTTTAGGAGCATCTATGAGCAGTTACGAAAAGTATATCGGAGAAGTGTTTGACGACCGCTACCGCATTGAAGCCTTTTTAGGCTCCGGCGGAATGGCAGCGGTCTTGTTTGCGTGGGATCTGAAGGAAGAACGCCACGTTGCGATCAAACTGCTCCGCAGCGAACTTTCGGAAAACAGGGAAGCCGTGCGCCGGTTCATCAACGAGAGCAAAGCTGTATCTCTTCTGCATCATCCGAACATCGTCAAGGTCATCGACGTCGTGATCACCGAAAAGCGCAAGTATCTTGTGATGGAGTATATCGAGGGCGAAACTCTGCGCGCTTATATGGACCGCGTAAAAGTGATCCCGTTTGACCGCGCGATGGATATTATTGTTCAGATCCTCAAGGCGCTCAGTCACGCGCACGAGCGCGGCGTGATCCACAGGGACATCAAACCGCAGAATATCCTTCTCAAGGGCAGCAAGGCGATCGTCACCGACTTCGGCATCGCCAAGCTTGCCGTCGGCGACGTCACGACAGACGACAAGACGATCGGAACGGTGTACTATATCAGCCCCGAGCAGGCAAGCGGAGAAAAGATCGATTACCGCAGCGATCTCTATTCTGTCGGCGCGATGCTCTTTGAAATGATGACCGGCAGAATGCCGTTTGACGACGACAACGCCGTCGCGGTCGCGCTGATGCAGATCAACGATCCGCCGCCGAAGCCCCGCGATATCGTCCCCACGATCCCCGTGGGCATGGAGCAGATCATCCTATACGCCCTTGAAAAGGATCCGGACAACCGTTTTCAGAGTGCTGGTCAGATGCTCGAGTATCTGAATATCCTGCGCGACGATCCTTTTGCAGAGTTTGCCGTATCTCCGAAGGAGCAGGCGCAGGGACGGATCGATCCGAAAAAGCAGGAGGAGAAAGCGCCTCCGAAGAAAGAAAAAAAGAGAGAGATCGTATACGTCAGAGGCGACAGCTGGTCTCCTCTGCCCGTGATCCTCGGCATACTGACGGCGTTCTTCATCGTATTGGCGGTCGCCGGCGTTTACGCCTGGTCGAATATTATTGAGCCGAGTTCGCTGAACGTGCTCGCCGACCGATCCGGAGAGGACGTCGTGATCGGCGACTACGTCGGAAAGCCGTTTACCGAGGAGGACAAGACCTATATCGAGGATACGCTGCGCTACGGCGTGAACAGCGTCACGGTCGAAGAGCGCTACAGCGAAGTCGTTCCGAAGGGGATCGTGATCGAACAGGAACCCGACGCGGGCGACGTGCGCAAGCTCTCCTCCGTAAAACTGAAGATCGTGATCAGCAAGGGGAGCAGTACCGTCGAGAATACCCTGTCGGATTACAGAATGAAGGATTACCGGCAGACGCGGCTCTATCTGATCGATCAGGGATTTGACGTCAGGATCGAAGCCGTCAAGGATTCCGGCGTTGAAAAGAATATGATCATCCGCACGGAACCCGCGCAGGGAAGCAAGATCACGGAGGGCATGACCGTCGTGCTCTATTACAGCGCAGGGCCTACCGCCGCGGACGCGATCTTTACCTTCCCGGATTTCGTCGGTATGAGCGAAGGAGACGCGGCAGGCATTATTGAGAAATACGGGCTGAATCTCGTATCGGTCACGCGCGTTTACTCGGATACCTTCGACGCCGGAACAGTGATCTCCTGTTCGGTCGTCAAAGGACCGAAACCCCGTCTGACGCCGCTTTCCTTCACGGTCAGTCTCGGCCGTGATCCGTCTCTTCCGCCGATCGACGAAAATAATGCCGACGACCTCTTTGACGGCGGTCACGGCGAACAATACAACGTTTGAAAGTATAACGCTATGAACGAAGAACAGATCAAAAGAGAACACACGAGAAATTTCTGCATCATCGCGCACATCGATCACGGAAAATCGACGCTCGCGGACCGTCTTCTTGAAGCGACGGATACGGTGGCGAAACGCGATATGGAGGCGCAGCTGCTCGATAATATGGATCTCGAGCGCGAGCGCGGGATCACGATCAAAGCGCGCGCGGTGAAGTTGGAATACAACGCGCCCGACGGTGAGACCTATCATCTCAATCTCATCGATACGCCCGGTCACGTCGACTTCAATTATGAAGTGTCGCGCTCGCTGAACGCTTGCGAGGGCGCGCTTCTGGTCGTCGACGCTACGCAGGGGATCCAGGCGCAGACGCTTGCGAACGCCTACCTTGCCGTAGACGATAATCTTGAGATCGTACCGGTGATCAACAAGATCGATCTGCCTTCCGCGCGCATCGAGGAAACGCAGAAGGAGATCGAGGACGTGATCGGCATCCCGGCGATCGGCTGTCCCGCCATCTCTGCAAAAGCGGGACTGAATATCCCCGACGTGCTGGAAGCGATCGTGCGCGATATCCCGGCGCCGAAGGGCGATGAGAACGCGCCGCTCAAGTGCCTGATCTTTGATTCCTATTACGATCCCTATCTCGGCGTCGTCGTGAATGTCCGCGTGATGGACGGCAGACTCAAAGCGGGAATGCGCATCCGGATGATGCACACCGGCGCTGAATTTGACGTCGTGGAGGTCGGTACCATGGCGCCCTTCGGACTTGTTCCGTCAAAGGAGCTGTCCGCCGGCGACGTCGGCTATATCACGGCGAGCATCAAAACGATCGCGGACACGCAGGTGGGCGACACCGTCACGACCGCGGAAGGCGGCGCCGCGGAGCCGCTTCCCGGCTTTAAGAAGGCGCAGCCAATGGTGTTTGCGGGGATCTATCCGCTTGACGGCAGCAGATATACCGATCTGCGCGACGCGCTGGAGAAACTGCAGCTCAACGACGCTTCGCTGTCTTTTGAGCCCGAAACGTCGGTTGCGCTCGGTTTCGGCTTCCGATGCGGTTTTTTGGGACTGCTGCACATGGAGATCATCGAAGAGCGCCTGGAGCGGGAATTCAATCTCGATCTGATCACAACGATGCCCAGCGTCGTATACAAGGTAAAGAAGCGCGGCGGAGAGATCGTCTACATCGATAACCCGACGAATTATCCTTCCGGCGACGATATCGTCGAGGCGTGCGAACTGATCGTCAATGCCAACATCATCACGCCCACAGAATTCGTCGGCGGTATCATGGATCTCTGCCAGGATCGCCGCGGGACGTTCATCGATATGAAATATCTCGACGCTTCGCGCGTGGAACTCCGTTACAAACTGCCTCTCAATGAGATCGTTTACGACTTCTTTGACGCTCTGAAGAGCAGAAGCCGCGGCTATGCGTCTCTCGACTATGAACTCGACGACTTCGTACCCAGCAGACTTGTGCGGCTCGATATCCTCCTCAACGGAGAGCAGGTCGACGCGCTTTCCTTCATCGTGCATCAGGATAAGGCGTACGGGCGTGCGAGAAAAATCACCGAGAAACTCAAGGACAATATCCCGCGTCAGCTTTTCGAGATCCCCGTGCAGGCGGCGATCGGCGGAAAGATCATAGCGCGCGAGACTGTCAAGGCAATGCGGAAGGACGTTCTTGCGAAATGCTACGGCGGCGACATCACAAGAAAGAAGAAACTGCTCGAAAAGCAGAAAGAGGGAAAGAAAAAGATGCGTCAGCTCGGGTCGGTGCAGATGAGTCCCGAAGCGTTTATGGCGGTTCTGAAACTGGGCGATGAATAATCTCGGCGTTTATATCCATATCCCCTTCTGCGTACAGAAATGCCTGTACTGCGATTTCTATTCGCTTCCCGGGGCGCTGGATAAAGCAAAGGAATATATCGACAAAGCTTGCGGACAATCGGAACAGTTGTCCGCGTTTTGTCGTGACAGAGTGTGCGACAGTATCTACGTCGGGGGCGGAACGCCGAGCATCCTTCCGCCGGAGGAGATCTCCCGGCTGATCGGTACGGTCAGACGATGTTTTGGCGCGACGGAAACCTGCGAGATCACCGTCGAGTGCAATCCCGGAACGGTCAGCAGAGAAAGCTTTGAAGTCTATAAGTCCTGCGGTGTGAACAGGATCAGTCTGGGCGTACAGTCGTATCGCGATGAAACGCTTGCGCGCATCGGCAGGATCCACCGGTTTTCCGACGCGCTTGACGCCGTCGACGCCGCGCACGCAGCGGGTATCGGGAACGTCAGCTGCGACCTCATGTACGCGCTTCCCGGTCAAACCGAGCGCGAGATCGTCGACGCGTTTGAACGTCTGTCGGCGCGCGGGATCCGTCACGTATCTCTGTACGGTCTGAAGATCGAGGAGAATACGCCCTTTGCAGGAATGAAACTGCGTCTTCCCGACGAGGAAGAACAGGCAAAAACCTATCTCTCCTCCGTCGCTCTGTTTGAGAAGCACGGTTTTTATCAGTACGAGATCAGCAACTTTGCCGTCAGGGGATATGAGAGCCGTCATAATCTGCGGTACTGGAACAGGGAAGAGTATCTCGGGATCGGTCCCGCGGCGCACTCGTTCTTTGACGGCGTTCGCTTCTGTTCGGGCAGAGATCTCGAAGGTTATCTTGCAAACGGCGACTTTACGCTCTCTTCTCCGTTCTACGTCGAAAAAGAACGGATCTCGCAAAAAGAAGCGCGGGAAGAGGAACTGATGCTCTCCCTGCGCTTGACAAGCGGCTATTCACTTGATTTACTGTACGCAAACACTGCCAACCGGAAGCAATGCGAGCTTTACGTTCATCAGCTGATGCGGAGCGGTCTTGCCGTCGTCTCGGACGGCAGACTTATATTGACGCCCGAAGGGATGCTCGTCAGCAACAGCGTGATCAGCGATCTGCTTCTGTTGTACGGCGCATAGAAAACGGGGGCGCTCCGTTTCGCGTGTCGCAAAACGGAGCGCCCTTTGTTTATGCCGCAAGAAGCGAAGAGATCTGATCGAAGAACGCCGTTCTGTTGGCGCCGGTCAGGATCGCGTAGGTGAGGTAACAACCGAATACCTTCGCTTCGCTTTCATCATACTTGCGCGATTCTTCCGGGCCGAAATAACTTCTCTGCGTCGTGTCGTTTGCTTTGGATCTCAAATAAGCGTTGATCTTTTCAAGTCCCTTTTTAGCCGCGTCTTCATTTGAGAAACGAAAGATGCCGTACTCGTCGCAGCTGTATCCTCCGGTATAGCGAACGACGTATTCGCCGACGTCGCCGCCGTCGAACAGATCGCTCAATCCCTCGGCGGTGGTGATCGCAAGTTTCTTCATATCCTTGAATGAGAGTTCTTCCTTGTCCAGTTTTACGACCTGTTCGGCGTTCTTCTGAAGGACTTCGACCTTCACGTCGCTTTTGTAGGACGGTGAAGACGCGCAGGAGACCGCGCAGGCGGTGAATGCGAGCAGGAGGATGACGGACAACGCCGTTCTGATTGATCTTTTCATGATATCTGCCTTTCTTTAAGATCGTGATCCCGAGCGTCATGCGCCGGGAACTTTGTGTTTGCGTAAATTTTCAAGGATGATCGCATATCCCTGTGCATTGAGATGAAGACCGTCGCCGTTGGAGTAACTGCCCGGCAAATAGCCTTCCGCATCCTTCAAGATCGAATTGCTGTCGATATAGTAGACCTTTTGTCCGTTTTCGTAATGCGCTTTCACGCATTCCTCGATCCAGCCGTTCGCTTTGTCGATATCGGGATTGTTGATGCTGCCGAGCGCGGAACCGGTCCTGCACACAGGATAAATGGTATTGCAGACAACGGTGGTGGAGGGAGAGTTCTCCAGTACCGTATCGATCACGTCGTTATAGAGCAGCGTGAACTTTTCCTTGTTGTATTCGGAGGAGATCCCGGCGCCCAGCGTGATGAAAATGAATTCGGGTCTCTTCTCCTTTACCATGACGTCCAGCGTCTTTCCTTCGGACGCCGGGGCGTTCATACGGTCGAACAGATCGTTGGAGGTCGCAAAGGGAAGGGATAACGTGCCCTTTGCGCCGAACCATACCTGTCTTGTGTTCTGTCCGTCGGGAAGCACCTCGTTGATGATCATATGATACGTCGTGGAGTCCCCTAAGAACACGAAGCGATCCTGATATCCGAGTCCCGCGTCGGACGTCTGCTTGAGAACGTAGGGTTTGTCAACGACGATAGGCGTCGGAAGCGTCGACTGCCCGGTCGGAGATTCGGGCGTCTGAGACGCGGGAGAAGGCGTCACGGAGGGGGAGAGGGTTTCTTGGGGCTTCGTTTCGACCGGCGTCGGGCTTTCGGTCGTGTCTGCCGTCTGCGTCGGATGCGCGTCCGGCGGTCTTACGTCGGGGTTCTGTACGTGGAAAGCAATGAGGACCACAGAACAGACAAGCACGGTCAGAAGCAGCAAAAACGCGATGACCGAGAAAATAATGGCGGGAATGTTCGACTGTTTCACGATCTTTGTTCCTTCATTTCAAAATATTACTTCTACAGTATACCATTTTGCGTATTATTTTTCAAGTGGTTTTTGAAACAATTCGTATATTTCGGCGTTCCGTTTCAAAAAAACGTAAATTCTCAAAGTAAATGCAACAGTAGCAAAGGGTTGCGTTTAGTGTGAAAAATCAATGGCATTTAGTATGAGAAAAGAAGTGGAAAGAAGGAGAAATGGGATAAAAAAGCGAAACAAAGCTACAAAAGAGCGCAAGG
>JAFTCT010000058.1 GCA_017454525.1 Clostridia bacterium | reverse complement strand
TCGGTTTTGCCGATAATCTTCCCGCGCGCCGGGCGGACGGGGATATTCCGGGGCAAGCCGGAGGGTTGGAACGGAATATCCCCGATCCGGTCGGGAAAAAGCCGCAGGGCGGCTTTTAGAGGACGCAGTCCGCGCGCGGTAAACTGCATTTCTATTCAAAACATAACAAAAAAGACGGACGTCGCTTTCGGGCGGCAAATCCGTCTTTTTTCGGCTCTTCTACACAGCAGGAAAGCTTTTGCGGGGGTTCCCGGGGGCGGCTTTTCTCGAAAAGCGCCCCCGGGTCGAACTTTGTATCTCAAAAAGCGCCCCCGGATCGTTCTCCCCGGGTCGTACTTCGTACCCCAAAGCGCCCCCAAGCCGTACTCCGTTCCCCCGAAAGCCGCTCCGATTTGAAAAAAACAGATCCGTCGGAAGCTCAAAGCCGTCCGACGGATCCGTATCTGCGGCGCACTTCGGGGCGCCGCGTCAAAACTCAAACTTTTTGACGTTCGCGATCTTCTCGAGAAGCATCCCGTCGCGCTTATGGCAGGCAAGCAGGAAGAACTGTCCTTTGCCCGCGGCGGCGAAGCCGGTGAGCGCCATGAAGGCGGCGGCTTTACGGCGGTCGTCGAAGTGGGCGAAGCTCTCGTCGAAGAAGAAGGGCATTTCCGTTTCCTTATAGAGTTTCAGGGAAACGCCGAGGCGCAGAGCGATATAGCAGAGTTCGACCGTGCCGCCGCTGAGGTTCTCCAAAGCGTGGGAGGCGCCGGAGGCGTCCTCGACGCGCACGGAAAAATCGGGGGCGACGGCGAAGCGGAGGTACTTGCCCTCGCTCGCCTCGGAAAGGAAGGCGGACGCTTCGGAAACGACCTGGGGCAGGATCGACGCGCGGATGCGGTCGACGGCTTCGAGGAGGGTATCGCGCGCAAGGCGCAGAACGGAGGCGGTCTCCCTCAGTTTTTCACCTTCGGCGCGGCAGGCGGCGCACTCGTCCTCGAGATAACCGCTGTCCTCCATGACGGCGACCAGTTCCGTCAAGCGGGCGTCGCGCGCGGCGACGCGTTTCTCCAGACCTTCGACCGCCTGGGTATAGAACTTGATCTTGGTCTGACAGGATCTGTATTCGGCTTCGTTCATTTCCCCGGAGACGCCGTCGTTCTCCACTTCCGACAGGAGTTCCTTAACGCGCTGTTCGTCGAAATCGCCGAGCGCTTTCATGAGGTCGTCGGCGTTCTTTTCTGCGTTTCTGACGGCAGCCATCTGTTCGCAGGCGTCCTCCGCGGTTTTGACGAAGGCGGGCAGATCCCCGTCCTCGGGCAGCGCTCTTCCCCAGCGGTCGGCGGCGGCGGTCAGTTCGGCGCGCAGTGCGGCGATCGCGCTTTCCGTCGCCCCTTCCCTCTTGGTCAGATCCTCGATCCTCTTCTCAAGGGCTGCGCGGCGTGAGGTCAGCTCGACGTATTTTTCGACCGCCTCGTCAAGTTCGTCGGAGTTCCTGACGCCGAATTCGGCGTAGCGGTCGAGTTCCTCCTGCTCGGCGCGGCTCTTCTTCATAAAGAAGACCACGGCAGTCGCCAGCCCGGCGAGGGCGAGCGCCGAGAAGACCGCGCCGCCGACGGCGGCGCCCGAAATAAAGCAGATCACGAGCAGAACGACCGATAGCAGCGCGACGACCGCCGCGACAAGAAAAATGATCTTGCTCTGCGACGCGCGGCGGCGGCACTCGCCGACGGCGGACAGAAGTTTTCCCTTGCTTCCGGAGGGCGGCAGCGGCAGGCGGTCAAGTTCCTCCTTACACTTCTCGCGCTCGGTCACGGTTTTTTCAAGGTCCTCTTTTTCGCTTATCAGACGGTCGGAGCACTGCGAGAGATCTTTTGTGAACGCTCTGTCGGGATAGAACTCTCCCGCGCCGTATTTTTCGCGCAGGACGTCTTCGGCGCGCTGCGCCTTTTTCTTTTGCTCGAGCGCCTCGCCCGCTTTTTTCAAGCGGTCGAGCGCACGGAGCGCGTCGGTATGTTCGACCTGTTTTTTGCACTCCTCGCACGCCGCGCGGTCGCTTCTGATCTTCTTGCGGTCGTCGGCGAGCGATTCGCGCAGTTTCTTTTCCTCGCGCTCATCCTCGCGGGCGCGTTCCAGCCGGAGGTCGAGCGCTTTCTGCCGGTCGTCGTTTTCGCCGATCGCGCCGCCCGCGCCGTTCTCGCCCTCTATCGCCGTCAGGCGGGCGGTCAGCGTGTCGACGCTCTTTGCGGCGTTGACCGACTCGTCGGCGGAGGAGAGCATATTCTCGATCGCCGCGGAGAGGTCGCGCGCAGAGAGAGCGCGTCCGCCGAGCTGCGCCATGAACAGCGAGCGCTCGAACAGTTCCCTTGAAACACCGAGGAAGAGGGCGGCGGGATCGTTCCCCTTGATCGGGCTGTTGAGCGACAGATCGATGATGCGCACTTCCTCCTGCGGCATCCCTTTGGCGGTCGGATCGACCGACCGCTCGACGCGGAAGCGCCCCTTCGCGCAGGAAAGGGTGAGACTGCCGCCGATCTTCTCGCTCTTCTCGTCGAAGAGGAGGGCGCGCTCGCTCTTTTCGTCCTGGGGATCGCCCGCGGCGCCGTAGAAAATGAAGCGGATGAAGGAGAGCACGCGGCTCTTGCCCGATTCGTTGTCGCCTTCGAGGAGGTTCAGCCCTCCGTCAAAGGTCATGTAGCGGTCGCACAGTCCGCAGAACCTTACGATATGGAGTTCCTCTATGATCATGTCTCTTCTCCTTCCCGGTAAAGAAACCGCAATAATTCCCGATAATCGGTCACCCGCGCGTCGAAGACCTGCCCGTCGGGGCGTTCCCTGCCTCGGCTGCGGTCGTACCACACGGCGTGCAGACCGGCGTTGTTCGCGCCTTTGATATCGCTTGTCAGCGAGTCGCCGATCACGACCGCCCGCGCGCGCTCGAAGCCGGGGATGCGCGCGATGACGCGGTCGAAATAGAGTTTGTCCGGTTTGTTCGCGCCGAGTTCCTCCGAAATGAAGACGTCTTTCACATAGGGCGTCAGAGGACTGCGGTCGAAGCGTCCGTGCTGAACGCGCGACAGACCGTTGGTGATGATATAGACCGACGCTTCGGCGGAAAGGCGGCGGATCAGGTCTTCCGCGCCCGGCAGAAGGATCGCCGCTTCCGAGAGAAAGCCGACGTACAGACCGTTTAACGCAAGGGCGTCGAAAGCGATCCCGTAACGCTCCAGAAACAGGGCGTAACGCAGACGGGTGAGTTCTTCGCGCGTGATCTCGCCGCGCTCGAAGCGTTTCCAGCAGCCGACGTTGATCTCGCTGTAGGTTTCTGTCATACCCTCGGCATAGGAGATCCCCGCCGCGTCCAGCGCCCGCCTGAAGGCGATCTTCTCGCAGGCGTCGAAATCGTAGAGCGTATTGTCCGCGTCAAAGAGCAGGATATCGTAAAGCAGTTTTCCCATCATTCTTCACCGAACGCCGCCATACCGGCTTTCAGGACCTTCGAGCGCAGTTCTATGTCGCCGATCTTTTCGGCGGCGATCGCGGCGAAGACCGCGCGGGCGCTTCCCTTTTCGCCGATTTCCCCGACGTACTGCGAAAGGGTGCCGTCGACGACCGTGAAATAGCCCGCGCGCGCGGCGGGGCGCTCAAAGGCGCGTTCATCCACGCGGAAATCGTAGGGTACGTTCCCGGTCAGAAGCACCTCGACGTAGCAGTTGCCGTCGACGCCGTCGGCGCGCATTTTTTCAAAAAGTTCGTTTGCGAGATCGCCCTGCGTCCTGTCCGCGGCGGACAGTTCATAGCGGATGAAGCGCTTGCGCGCGACGGAAACGCACTTGCTCTGGAAGAGCAGCTTCCCGTCGGTACGGTCCATGGCGGCGATGCGCATACTCTTGCTGCCGCAGTCGTCAAAGCCGACGCTTTCGGGGCTCCCGCAGACGGCGTAGTTCCTGCCGCCGGCGGAAAAGAGCGCGGAGGGCTCGTGTTCTCCCCCGAACGCGAGGTAATCGAACGACGAGCGCGCGATCTCCTCGCCCGAGACCGGGCAGCGGAGCTTCTCACCGTGCAGGTTGGCGCAGCCGCAGAAGAGGTTGAAAAAGGCGGGATCGGTCTCGGGAGGATCGGCAAGGATCCGCTGCGTCATCCGCCTGCCCTTGAAGGCGTATCCGTAGACGCGCGCGTTCAGACGCGGCACCTCGAAAAAGGTGACGCGGTCTTCCTTAAAGATATGGACGTTCCCGGGAAAGCGTCCCTCCGCCCAGAAGGAACCGGGACGGTAGGGGTCGTGACTGCCGGGGCAGATGAAGATCTCGCACCCGGGCGTGTTCGAGAACTCGCGGAGCAGCAGTTCCTCCGTTTCCTTTTCGGGCGTGGGGGCGTCGAGCAGATCCCCGCAGAAAAAGAGCAGATCAACGCGCTTGTCGCGCACGTACATCATGATATCGGTGAAAAGCGCGCGCTGTTCGGCACGGCGCTTCTGCAACAGTTTCGCCTCTCCCGCGAAGATCTCGCGGTCGAGATGCAGGTCGGCGGTATGGACGATCCGGATCATCATCGTTATCCTTTCCCCGCTTTCCCCCGAAAAAAACGGAAAAGCGGCGTTCATTCATCTTATTATAAACTGTTTTTGTATTTTTTTCAACTTTTTCTTTCGCTTTCTTCAAATTTTTCTTTCATTTTAAGAAATTTTATGTTATAATATAATTTGTAGTAATATGAGCAGGAGAAAGTGAAGACCGCATGGCACACGATAGAATGAACAGAGTAAACGAGGAAGTGAGGAAGGAGCTCGGGGATATCCTGCGCTCGGTCAAGGATCCGCGCGTTCAGAGGGCGCTCGTCAGCGTCACGGCGGTGACCGTCACCCCCGATCTCAAATTCGCCAAAGTCTACTATTCGACGCTCGGCGCCTGCGATGAAAAGGAGGTCGCCGAGGGACTGAAAAGCGCGTCCGGCTATATCCGCAGGGAGGTCGCCGCGCGGCTGAATATGCGTCTGACGCCCGCCTTCACGTTTCTGCGCGATCATTCGGCGGAGAACGGCGCGCACATCGCAAAACTCTTAAAGAGCGTGGAGAGCGATCTTTCAGACGACGCGCCGGCAGGTACGGACGATCCGTCCGGTGAAAGCAAGCCATGAACGCGGCACATCCCGCGGAAATCGAAGGAGGCGTGCTGACGGTCGATAAGCCGGCGGGCATGACCTCGCACGACGTCGTCGCGCGCGTGCGGCGGCTGTACGGCACGAAGCAGGTCGGTCATACCGGAACGCTCGACCCGAACGCGACGGGCGTTCTGCCGGTCATGGTCGGACGCGCCGTCAAGGCAAGCGAATATCTGACAAGCGAAAAAAAGACCTATGAGGCGCTCCTGCGGCTCGGCGTCACCTCTGACACGGAGGACGTCTGGGGGGTACTGCGTGAAACCGGCGCGCCCCTGCCTTCGCCCGAACAGGTGACGGCGGCAGCCCGGCGCTTTACGGGAGAGATCCTTCAGATCCCGCCGATGTACAGCGCCCTGAAGCGCGGCGGAAGAAAGCTCTGCGATCTTGCGCGCGCGGGGATCGAGGTCGAGCGCGCGGCGCGCCCCGTCACGGTCCACGCGCTGGACGTATCGCCGGTCGACGCCGGCAAGGGACTGTACGCGCTGACCGTGACCTGCTCGAAGGGCACCTATATCCGCACGCTCTGCGCCGATATCGGCAAAGAACTCGGCTGCGGCGGCGTTATGGCGGCGCTGCGGCGGACGGCGTGCGGCGCATTCACGGTCGACGACGCGCACACGCCCGAAGAACTGGAGCGCATGACCGAAGCGGAGCGCTTTTCGGTCCTGCGCCCGACGGAGGAACTCTTTTCGGACCTTCCGGAACTGTCCCTGCCCCCGTTCCAAAGGAAACTCTGCGCCTCGGGCTGCGCGATCAGCCTGAAGAAACTCGGCGCCGACTTTCCCGAGGGCGCCCTTCTCCGGCTATACGGCGGCGGCAAATTCTTTGCGCTGGGCAAAGTCGGACTCTGCGAAAACGGACCCGCCGTCAAGGCGGTCAAGCAATTCTATTTCTTTGAAAAGGACGATTAGCGATGCTCTATCTCGCTTCGACCTCGCCCCGCAGGCGCGAACTGATCGCGCGGCTCGGCGTGGACTGTACATACTGCGCCTCCGACGCGGACGAGCGGGTCTGCGGACTGCTCCCGCCGGAGGAACTGGTGAAAACGCTCTCGCGCCGCAAGGCGGAGGGCGCAAGGGCGCCGCGCGAGGGGAATATCATCCTCGGCGTGGACACCGTGGTGGCGCTGGACGGCAGGATCTTAGGCAAACCGAAGGACGACGCCGACGCGAAGCGGATGCTTCACGCCCTCTCGGGCAGAACGCACGAGGTCTATTCGGGCTTCACGCTGATCGGCGGCGGAAAGACGCACAGCGAGAGTGTTTGCACGTCGGTGCGCTTCGCGGAACTGACCGAACGCGAGATCGACCGCTACGTCGCCTCGGGCGAACCGAGGGACAAGGCGGGCGCCTACGGCATCCAGGGGCTGGGCGGCATGCTGGTGACCGGCATCTCGGGCGATTACTACAACGTCGTGGGGCTGCCTCTGCGGCGCATCTATGAGGTATTGAGAGACGAATACGGGGTCTGTGCCGATGAAAACTTCTGAAAAAGCAGCCAAAGCCGTCGCGCTGCTCGAGGAATACTATCCTTTGGCGGAATGCGCGCTACATTTCGAGGGCGAGCCCTGGAAACTGCTGGTCATGGGGCGGCTGTCGGCACAGTGCACCGACGCGCGCGTCAATACCGTCTGCGTAACGCTTTTTGACCGTTTTCCCGACGCCGACGCTCTCGCGCGGGGAGACCTTCATGAGATCGAAGAGATCGTGCGCCCCTGCGGACTGTATAAAATGAAGGCGGCGCAGATCAAAGAGGCGTGCCGGATGCTCGTCGGGGACTTCGGCGGGATCCTGCCCGACGATATGGAAACGCTCTTAAAGTTTCCGGGCGTGGGCAGAAAGATCGCAAACCTGCTGCTCGGCGATATTTACGGCAAGCCGGCGATCGTCGCGGACACCCACTGCATCCGCATTTCCGAGCGCCTCGGTCTGACAAAAAAGGGCGAGAAGCGCCCTGAAGCGACCGAAAGAGCGCTGTCGGCGATCGTTGCGCCCGAAAAGCAGTCGGATTTCTGTCACCGGCTGGTGATGTTCGGAAGAGAAGTCTGCAGCGCACGCTCTCCGCGCTGCGGCGATTGCCCGCTTGCCGGGATCTGCCGTACGTATCATGAGCGCGAAAAGAAAAAATGACTTTGCAAAAGCAAAGTTCATATAAAAATACGAAAGAAAGGAGGAAAGAATATGGGATTTTTCAAAGTGTTGTTTTCCAAGCAGGAAGGCAGTAAGATCGGCAGAAAAAAGAAGGCGGTCGCTTTCGTAGACTTTGAGCACTGGTACATCTCCCTTGACAAAATGTATCACACCCGCCCCGACATCAAGGCGTTCGGGGAGGAGCTGGCGGACCGTTATGACGTGCAGGATATCGCTTTTTTCGGGGATTTTTCCAACCCCTCGCTGCGCGCCGAGATCTTCAATATCCGTCAGGTGTCGAATACCATCATTGAAACGCAGAATATCTCTGCGAACTTTGAAAAGGATTTCACCGATTTCATCATGCTCGATCACATCTACCAGAGCGCCATGAAAGCCGAAAGTCAGGGCATCGACGCATACGTGGTCTTCACGGGCGACGGGCATTTCTCGTCTGCGGTCAGTTTTTTGGTCAACAAGTGCCGCAAGGAAGTCGGCGTATACGCCGTCAAGGACGCCTGCTCGACGCAGCTGTCGAACTGCGCGACCTACACCCGCCTCATCCCCGATGAAAACGAGGACGAGGTGAAGGAAGCGGACTGCAAGCGCCTGATCTTAAAGAGTCTGAAAGCCCTGCAGGAAAAGAACAAAGGCAAAAAGGTGCGCGCCACCTTCTGGCAGACGGTTGAAGCCGTCTCCAAGAGCAGCAAGGTCAATAAGGAAGACGTTGTGAAGTCGCTCAGGCACCTCATTTCCAAGGGCTATATCTACCAGATCAAGGAGACGAACAAGCCCGACAGCATCAAGATCCTGAAGGTCAAATGGGACCAGGTCTACAAAGACAAACTGCTGTAATAACAGCACGAAAGGAGTGATTCTATGCCATTTTCCTCTTATCTTGACAGTCAGAGAGAAAACGCGCGCGCGCTGATCGCCGCGCTTGCGGAATACTGCGATTACGTCAGCGTTCTGGGCAGCGACGTTTCTTCGACCGTCGCGCGCGCCGACCGCACGGGAATGTCGGTCAAGGAAGGCGAAGGAGAATGCGGATTCGTCGTCAAAATGCAAAGGGGCGGCGCGTTCTACGAGTATTCGACCAACGACATTTCGGGTGAGAAAAAGGCGCTCGCCGCAAAGATCCTTGAAGCGGTCGCCTGCGACGAAACGCTCAAGACCGTGAAGAGCAGCACGGTAAAGGACCCGGCGGTAAAGAAAGACTTTTGCCGCGAAAACGATTTTAACGACTATTCCGACGCGCAGCTGCTCGCGCTCTGCAGGGATCTGTCGGACGAACTCTGCAAAAAGGACGAAAAAGTCCTGAACGCCATGGCGGGGATCAGCCTTCTGACCGTGTCGAAACTCTTCGTTTCCTCAAAGAAGGAACTGTCGCAGTACTACGGCTGGGCAAACGGCTTCCTCTTCGTCATCTATTCGGACGGCAGGACCGTGCAGGCGCGCAAGGGCGCCTGCGGGAGCAGCATGAAGGAGATCGAGAAGGAACTGCGGGAGAACGTCGACGCCGTACTGGATCTCGCCCGTCATCTTGTGACGGCGACCCCGATCGAGCCGGGCGTCTACGACGTCGTCACCGATCCCTCGATCACCGGGCTCATCGCCCACGAAGCGTTCGGTCACGGCGTTGAAATGGACCAGTTCGTCAAGGATCGCGCGCTCGCGAAACAGTACGTCGGCAAGTACGTCGCCTCCCCCATCACCGATATGCACGACGGCGCGGCGGCGACCCTCAGCGTGGCTTCCTACTTCTTTGACGACGACGGCGTAGAGGCGCATGACACGCAGATCATCGAAAAAGGGATCCTGAAGGCGGGTCTTTCGGACCTCGCCTCCGCCGCACAGCTCGGCACCGCGCCGACCGGCAACGGCAGACGCGACAATTACCGCCGCAAGGCGTACGCCCGCATGACCAATACCTTCTTCTGCCCGGGCAAGGACAAACTCGAGGACATGATCGCTTCGATCGATCACGGCTATATGCTCTTCCAGACCAACAACGGCATGGAGGATCCCAAAAACTGGCAGATCCAGTGTACCGCCGAATACGGCATTGAGATCGAACACGGCAAACTGACCGACCGCTACGTTTCGCCCGTCGTGATGAGCGGATACGTGCCCGACCTGCTGAAATCGATCTCGATGATCTCCGACGCCTTCGTCATCGAGGGCTCGGGCTACTGCGGCAAGGGCTATAAGGAATGGGTGCGCGTTTCCGACGGCGGACCGCATCTGAAAGTGAGGGTGAAGCTGGGATGAAAAAACTGATCGGACTGTTAAATCAGAATACCGGCGTTGACGGCTGGAAGATCGCCGAAATGAAGACCCGCTCGTACGAACTCTTCTTCGTGCATGAAAAACTCGAGACCGTCCGCAGCACCGACACCGTTTCGACTTCCGTCACCGTTTACGTCGACCACGACGGCGCCAGAGGCGACTCGTCCTTCGCCGTCACGGCGGCGCAGAGCGACAAGGACCTTGAAAAGGCGATCGTACGCGCCGCGGCGCGCGCAAAACTCGCCTTCAATCAGCCCTACCGTCTGCCGCGCGGCGGCAGAGAGCCCGAACGGGCGCTGCCCACCAACCTGACGGATCTTGACGAAAAGGAAACGGCGGCAAAGATCGCGCGAGCCGTCTTCTCGGCGGATTGTCCCGCCGGCGGATCGATCAACGCGCTGGAGGTCTTCCTCTATACGGACACCTTCCGCGTGATCAACAGCGAAGGGATCGATAAGCAGGAGAAGAAGCACCGCGTGATGATCGAAGCGATCCCCACCTTCACCGACGAAAAGGAATCGGTCGAGCTCTACGAGGACTACCGCTTCACCGTTTTCGATGAAGAGAAACTGAAAAACGAGATCTCCGGAAAGCTGCGCGAGGTTTACGACCGTCACGTCGCCGCAAAGCCGCCCGTACCGATGAAGGCGAACATCGTTCTGCGCCCCCACGAGATCGAAGAACTGCTCTCTGACCTCGCCGGGGACCTGCACTACGCCTCGGTCTATATGCACGCGAACCTGCACAAGATCGGCGACGATCTGCAGAAAGACGGAAAGGGCGACAAACTCACCGTCACGATGCGCGGCAAAACGCCGGGAAGCGAGTGCTCCTCCTTCTTTGACGGCGACGGCACCGAACTGCGCGACACGACGGTCATCAGGGACGGCGTGTGCGCGGCGAACTTCGGCTCCGACCGCTTCGGTCAGTATCTGGGCGTCGAAACGCCGAGCGGCGAACTGCGCTGCATGGACGTGAACGCCGGTACGCTTGACGGCGCGGAACTGAAGAGCGCGCCCTATATCGAGTGCGCCTCGCTCTCGGGCATCCAGGTCGATCTCTTTAACGACTATATCGGCGGCGAGATCCGCCTTGCCTACTACTTTGACGGCGAAAAAACCGTCCCGGTCACCGGCATCACGATGTCGGGAAAACTGAGCGAAGCGCTCGCGTCGCTGCGCCTGTCCGACAAAAAAGTGACGCAGGGCGCCTACGAGGGACCCGACAAAATGCTGCTGCCCGGTTTCTCGATCCTCTGAATAACAGAAGGGGGTGTTTCATTTGGCGTATTTGCGCCAAATGAAACAGCCCCGTCGACGTTTTGCTCCTCGGCTCACGCCTCGGTTTTGTCATATTGTTAGACAATAAGCGTTCGCCTGTCCGGACAAAACCGCAAAAGTCGCGCAAAACGGACGGGATCCCGACCATCCGTTTTGCGGGGCTGCTCATTTGCAGGCAAATGAGCAGCCCCGCGTTGTTTTTGAAGAACTTATCTCTTCGAGAACTGGGGAGCACGGCGCGCAGCTTTGAGGCCGTACTTCTTTCTTTCCTTCATACGGGGGTCTCTCGTGAGGAAGCCCGCTTTTTTGAGGGTGGTGTGCAGGTTTTCGTCGCTCTTGTCGAGGGCTCTGGCGATGCCGTGACGGATCGCGCCCGCCTGACCGGAGATGCCGCCGCCCGAAACGAGGCAGACGACGTCGAATTTGCCGACGCTGCCGGTCACTTCAAAGGGCTGGTTGACGATCAGCTTGAGGGTGCCGAGTCCGAAGTAATCGTCGATGTCTCTGCCGTTGATGGTGATCTTGCCGGTGCCGGGCATCAGGCGCACTCTGGCGATGGAACTTTTTCTTCTGCCCGTACCTGCAAAGTAGGGCTTAGCGCTCGTATAAGTCATCGTTCGTTACTCCTTTCAGAATTCGTAAGCAACCGGCTTCTGCGCCTGCTGCTCGTGTTCAGCGCCCGCGTAAACTCTTAAGCGGGTCAGGCTCTTGGCGCCGATGCTGTTCTTCGGGAGCATGCCCTTGACAGCCATTTCAAGCACCAGTTCGGGCTTCTCTTCCATTAACTGCTTCGCGGTGACGCTCTTGAGACCGCCGATATAACCGCTGTGACGGTAGTAGATCTTGTCGGTCAGCTTCTTGCCGGTGAAGACAGCTTTTCCTGCGTTGATGATGATCACGAATTCGCCGCAGTCCGCGTGGGGGGTGAATTCGGGACGGTGTTTGCCTCTTAAGATGTTAGCGGCAGCAACGGCGGTTTTGCCCACGGGCTTGCCCGCGGCGTCCAGCACGTACCATTTGCGTTCAATGGTCTCTGCCTTTGCCATAAAGGTCGACATTCTTTGTTCCTCCGAATTTGATTTAGATATGCTTTTTTCGATTGCCCGGGCATTATAGCACAAGGAAACGCGCTTGTCAATGATTTTTTTGAAAAAAATCGATTTATACCGGCACTTTCTTTGAAATTCTCTCAAAATCTCAAAAAATCTCTTTTATTCTAACTCGGTAAAACAAAAAAGCGTTGCGCGCGGCGTCCGGCGCCGCGCACAACGCCCCTGTATGCGATATTCTCTCCGGCTTTCGCTCCGGTCCCTGCCGCACCGCCGTGCGGCGGCATCCCGCCTGTCCGAAAGCCGCGGGAGCCGGCGCCGGGTCCTATCGGACCGTGCCCTCCGTGATATTCTGTTCGGGCGCGTTGACCTTTTTCCCTTCGGCATTGATCTGCACGCTGCCGCCCGAGACCGTCAGAACGGTCGCCGCCTGGATGCCGTCGTCGCCCGCGGTGATGACGATCTTCCCGCCGGTGATCTCAACGAAACCCTTGCCCTTTGTCGTGTCGTCGGTCGATTTGATGCCGTCGTTTCCGGCGTTGATCTCGATATTGCCGCTCGTGACCGTCACGCTGCCCTTGCCGCGGACGCCGGTATTATAACTCTCGACGTTGAGGGTGAGTTCTTTGATCTTGATATCGTTCTTGCTGGAGATCCCGTTCTTGAATCTGCCCATAACGGTCAGCGTGCCGGTCCCGCGCACCGTCAGGTCGTCGTCGCTGTAGAGCGTTGCGTTCGGACCGTCGGGAAGGGCGTAGTTCTTGCCGTCGCTCAAGGTGTTGACGGTATTCTCCTCGGTCGTGACGTAGAGCTTGTCCGCGCTGTCGCACCAGATCGCGGGGCCGTCCTTGTTGGTGATGCTCACGCCCGCCAGAATCAGATCGACCGTCTCCTCCTTGCTGACGGCGACGACGATCTCGCCGTCGGAGAGCGCGCCGGTGAAGCGGTAGGAGCCGGCTTTCGTGATCTTTATGACCTTGCCTTCAAGCGCCGCGCCCGATTCTCCTAAGTCGACGCCGCTGTCGGAGAGTCTGATATCGTAAACGACCGCGTCTGCGGTACCGGTTTCCGTTCCCGCGGCGCCCGTGTTTTCCGTCGGAACGGGCGTTGACTGTTCTGTGGGAACGGCAGTTTCCGTTCCGGAGGTGTTTATTGCGGACGCCGTCGTTTCGGGCGCCGCCGTTTCTGTCGGCGATCCGGTCGTCGGCGTTCCGGCGTTCGTGCAGGAACAGAGCGAGAGCGTCGCAAGGACGCAGATCAGCGCGGCGGCTGTGAGAACGTGTTTTTTCATTTTCAACCCTTCTTTATACAAGACTTCTCTTTTATCATACCACGCCGATATGAATTAGTTGTGAACAACAGGGCAATTTTATGTGTTTTTTTGAAAAAAACTTCATTTTTGGCGAAATGACGGTTTTTCCAGATAAAAATTGTATAGCATTTACTATTTCTTTTTCGGGAAAAGTGTGGTAAAATATACATACGGAAGAGAATGTCGATCCCGGTCATCGTATTCCGGCTCTTCCGAATATATAAACAAGGTGGGATCAACGTGAAAGTCACATTTGCAGGCAAGAACCGTGAACCGGCTTCAGATTTCTTTGACAGCGCGGAGAAGAAACTCAAAAAGTTCGACCGTTTCTTCGACGACGCTTCTGCGCAGATCAAGACCGACAGGAAAAGAGACGGAGAATCGGTGGAATTGACGATCGTCGCCGACGGCACGATCTTCCGTTCCGAAAAGAAGGCGGACACCGCCGCGTCGGCGCTCGATTCCGCGATCGACGCGATCTTACGGCAGATGCGCAAAAACAAGACCAGACTCGAGAAGAGGTTCAAGTCGAGCGCCTTCAAGGCGCAGATCGAGGAGTCCGGGTATGCCGAGGAACAGGAGCAGGAAACGCCCGATTTCAAGGTGCGCACCAAGACCTTCCCGGTCAAGCCGATGGCGCTTGAGGACGCTATTCTGCAGATGCTTCTGCTCGAACACGACTTCTTCCTTTTCCGCGACGTCGACACCGGCGCGCTCAAAGTCGTATATAAGAAGACCGACGGCAACTACGGTCTGATCATTCCGGAATAACGGGGTACGCGGCGGACGCCGCGCACGGAGGCCGTCTTTTCGGGGTGTTCCGTTCCGCGCGGATCAGCGGAGCGGAACACCCCTTTGTTTTCGGGACGTAGAGGCGCATAATGATTACATATAGTTTTTTGTAGAAATTTGACAGGAAATTACTGTTGACAATCCCCCCGATATATGCTATACTCCATATAAGTATACGCTGAACGCAGTAAAAGACGGCGCCTGCCGTCAAATACCTTTGGATACCTGAAAGGATAGTACGAGAACATGGGCATAACAGTCTATGCCGGTTACGATTTCGATAAGATCGGCAAACAATTCAGACTGGACGGTGAAATCTCCCGGATCGAGCAGATCAACAGCGGTAATATCAACAAGACTTTCAAAGTGACCTACCGGCTCGGCGACGGAACGCTGAAGCCGTTCCTGTTTCAGAAGGTCAATACATACGTTTTCAAAAATCCCGTGGAAGTGATGGAGAATATCGACAAGGTCACCACGCACATCTACAACAAGCGCGGCGGGGTGAACGCCCTGCATTTCCACCATACCGCGGACCGGAAAAACTATTATTTCGAAGAGGGCACGGACTATTTCTGGCGCGTGCGTAATTTCTTTGAATCGGTGACCTTCGACGTCTGTACCGATCTCAGGGTCATCCGGCTCGCGGGCATCGCCTTCGGCTCCTTCCAGCTCGACCTGCGCGATTTCGACGCCACGCTGCTGCACGAGACGATCGCCGATTTCCATAACACCAAAAAGCGCCTGAACAAACTTTTCGACGACGCGAAAAGCGATGAATTCAAGAGGGCGGCGGAGGTCGGGCGGGAGCTCGACTATATCGCGTCCAAATACGAAAAGGCGTGCACGCTCACCGATCTTCTGGAGAAGGGCATGCTGCCCCTGCGCGTGACGCACAACGACACGAAGGTCAATAACGTCCTGTTCAACGTCGAGGATCAGAGCCCTCTGACGGTCATCGATCTCGATACCGTCATGCCGGGACTTGTGGGCTACGATTTCGGCGACGCCATCCGGTTCGCTTCGAACAGCGCGCCGGAGGATGAGAAGGATCTGACGAAGGTCGGACTGAACATCGACAATTTCAAAGCGTTTACCGAAGGATTCCTGTCCTGCGTCGGACCGTATCTGACGCAGAACGAGATCGATACGCTCGCGCTGTCCGCTTTCTGCATCACGATCGAACTGGCGTCCCGATTCCTTGACGACTATCTGACGGGCGACAAGTATTTCAAGGTCTGCTATCCCGGGCACAATCTGGTCCGCACGCGGTCGCAGCTGGCGCTCGCCGCGGACATGGAAGGGAAACTCGACGAAATGCAGGGGATCGTGAGGGAATGCGCGCGTCTCTACGGCGGCGCGCGGTGAACGAAAACCGACCTGACATACCGAATAACGAGGTGGAATGATGAAAAAAGTGCACAGACTGCAGGCGCTCCTGCTTCTCGCAGTATTTGCTTTTGGATGCGTTCCCCTTTTTGTTTTCGGCGGGGAAGCGCGCTTGTCATATCCCGGCGCGGAAGCCGCGGGCAGCGCGCTTGACGCGTCAAAAACGGGGGACGAGTCGCCGGAAATGATCCCGGCGGAAGAATTTTTCTCTGTCTGGTGCGGCGTGACCCTGCTCGACAGCGAGAGGGCGTATTATGAGAACGCGGGGATCGCGTTCAGGTATTCCGACGCCGTTCCGAAGGAGTACGTCGTGACGACGCATACCGAAAACGGCGTGAAGATCGAGGCGAAGGAGTATCGCTACACCTCCGCGTCGGGGATCGAAGTGCGCTTTGCGCCGGTATCGGCGTCGGTCGGCGAAACGGTCAAAAACTTTGCCGGTTCCTCCGGTACGCTCCTGTTTGAGGGACTGGAGGGCGGACAGACCTACGAGGCGGTCGTGCGCTACCGGATCTTTGCCGTTCTTCCGGAGCGGGCGGTGAGCGACGCGCTCAACGCGGCGTGGAAGGTCGGCGCCGAAGCGGACGGGAAACTGAGCGCCTTCGAGAGCGCGTCGGCGGAATACGCCCGCAGGTCGAAGGAATACGAGGCGCTTTACGCGGCGTATCTTGCCGCGTCGAACAAGTACGCGCAGTACCTGCGCGATAAAGAGGAATATGACCGCAAGAGAGCGGCTTACGACGAATACGTCGGCAAAAAAACGGCTTACGAGGAGCAGTACGCCGCCTATACCGCCTATCTTGAGGCGAAGAGCGCGTTCGACGCCGCGTACGTGAAATAT
The DNA here is from genome assembly GCA_017454525.1 of Clostridia bacterium. Taxonomy (GTDB): domain Bacteria; phylum Bacillota; class Clostridia; order Oscillospirales; family CAG-272; genus UBA11512. Next base: position 25,858 of record JAFTCT010000058.1, on the reverse strand, counting down.
GAGGAGGATCTCGCCGTATACAGGGAGGCGTATAAGGAATACCTCGCCTGTGAAGCGCAGAAGCAGGCGTGCGCCGACGCGCTGCGCGTGCTGTCGACGGTCTTCATCAAGGACGACGCCGGCAATATGATGTACAATACGCTCCTGGGTCCGACGGTGGACACCGTCATGAAAAACAAGGGGACCCTCGAACGTCAGGGCGGCGTCGATCCCAAGGACGTACAGGGAGCGGGAGACGCGGCCGACGTGCTGCGCGCACTGCTGCCGCCCTACCGAAAACTGAAAAAACTGTCCGAACAGTTCGCCTATTACGCCGAGCACTATACCGAGATCCGCGACTCGTTCATCAAACTGTACAAGCATCTGAACAGTCTCTGCAAGAACTCGGTTGTGCGCGAGGTGCTCGCCAAAGAGGGAAAACTCGAGCGCTACTACCAGTTCGTCGCGCACCTTTATCTGCTGTCCGCCTGCTTTGACGATACGTCGGAATTCGATCCCTCCTGGACGATCCGCGGCAAGACCCTGCAGTCGCTCCTTTCGGAAAACCTGCTGATCCCGGACGAAAACAACGCCGATCCGTCGGGCATCACCTATCCCGAGACGTCGGTGAAGGAGCCGGTCTCCCCGACGGAGCCGGAGGAGCCGCAGGCGGTGAGCGAGCCGTCGAAGACGTGGGAGATCGACCTGTCTCTGCCGGTCGAGCCCGATACGGTCGCGCAGCCCGAGGATCCCGGTACGCTTGAGGATCACGCGGGCGAAAAGCCGGTAAAACCGCTTTTAAGCGCCGATCAGACGGCGCTGGCGAACGACGTGCGCACAGGCGTTCTGACGCAGCGTGCGGGCAGGGAACTGACGCTCTCGTTCGAGAGCGAGGTCACGAGGAGCGTTGCGTACGAGGGCGCGGTCACCGTGCGGTTCTTCGACGCGGACCGTAAGACGCTGCTCTATACCTCGACGGTCCTGAAGGGCGGCGACGTCCACTACGGCGGCGCGACGCCGAAAAAGGATCCCGACGTCAGGAACAGTTATACCTTCGCCGGTTTCTTCGACGAGGAGGGGAACGGCTTTTCCCTTGTGCACGTCGAACGTGACGCCGATCTTTTCGCGCGCTATATCGCCTCTCCGATCGGGTATACCGTGATCTTCGACGTGCGCGGCAGCGAGACCGGGCGGACCTGCCGCTACGGCGATCTGCCCGAAGCGCCGGATTATCCCGTATCTTATACCGAAAACGGCATAGAATACCGCTTTGAGGGGTTCGAGCCGGCGATCACCGTCGTGACCGGAAACGCGCGGTACACCGCGCGCTATACGCCGGTGATCCCCGAACGCTATACCGTCGTCTTTGACGTCGACGGCGTGAAGACGCAGACGTCGGTCCGCGCGGGCGAACTGCCCGAAGCACCCGAGGTGCCGGCGGAACACAGCGACGAGTATTACGTTTATGCCTTTATCGGCTGGTCTCCCGCGATCGTTCGGGCGGAGAAGGACGCCGCGTATACGGCGGTCTATGAAAAGAAGTATATCGCGCCCTCCGTTGAGGGCGACGGCGGCGCGCGCGTTGTTGCCGGCGCCGACGGCTTCGCCGTGCTGACGGGCGGCGCGCACGACGCGTTTGACGTTTCGGGCGTCTTTGCGCGCGCGCTGGAAAACCGTACGGGACTGACCTTCTCGACGGGCGAAACGACGGTCTATATCCCCGGGGAATCGGTCGCGGCGTTCCAAACGGCGAAAACGGTTCGGTTCTATCCAGAGGAGAAGGGCTTCTTTATCGCTCTTACCGACGGCGAGGGCGCGGACCTCTTTGAGAAGCACTCGGCGGAAGTGCGCGTCGGCGGGGCTTTCGCGATCGGCGAAGGCAGCGTTCTGAAGCGCCTTGACGGCGCCCTTGAACAGGAGATCTCTTTCATGGAAGTCGACGGAATGGTCTCCGCCGTGCTTCCGGGCGGCGGCAGCTACCGTCTGCTGCGGACCTATACTGTTACCGTTTCGGGCGGCAGAGCGCAGGCAAGCGCCGCAAGGGCGCTGCCCGGCGAGCGGATCACCGTCACGGCGAATTCCGGCGACGGCGAAGCCATCGGCTCGCTTATTCTGCATATCGACGGCGAGACGCAGCGCACGGTATTGGGACGGAGCTTCGATATGCCCGAGGGGAACGTGACGGTCGAGCCGGTGTTTGTCGCGGACGGTGTCACCTTTACCGTCCGGTTCTACGACGGGAACGGGGAGGTGCTTTTGACGCGGCAGTATCGCTACGGCGAAACGCTGATCCTGCCCGAGACCGCGCCCGAAAAGCGGAGCGACGATCCCGAATACCTTTACAGTTTCACCGGATGGGAACCGACGGTGATCGGCAGGGTAGTGGAGGACGCGGACTACCGTCCGGTCTTCAAAAAGGTACAGAACGCCGACTACGTATCGCCCTACGACAGCGACCGTTTCGTCGGAAAGGTACTGCTCATGCAGGTGCTGCCGGTGTTCATTCTGCTGGTGCTCGCCGTCAGCGGTCCGGTCATTTACGTCCGCCTGTCGAAAAAAAGGAAGAAAAATATATAATATAAGTAAAAAATCACAGCCGTTTCCTTGATTTTTTTGAAAAAAGTACTTGCAATGGAACGGACTTTGTGGTATACTTTACGTACATGGATTATCCTTTGCATCATCCAACAACAAAAAGGAAGGTATAGGAAATGAAAAACAAGACATTTTTGACGATCTCCGCGCTCTGCATGGCGATCCTCATGCTTGTTTCGCTCTTCACCGTCTACGCAACGGCGGCTGAAAAAGTGATCTACGACGAGGACAACTGCACCGTGAGCTACGATGACCGCACCGTCACCGTCACGCTCGACGCGGCAAAACTCGGAGATGTGGTCGAGAAAGGCCAGTTCAACAAGGAGACCCTGAAGGAACTCCTGCCTGAAGGCATTTACCGCATCATCGACGAGCGTTCCAAAGCGTCGGTCATCGCTTTCTTGGTCAATCTTGCCGAGAAGGATGTCCTGACCTACGACGAACTGCTCAATGCGTTTTCCGGAAATGAAGAAGTGATGTCGAGATATATCAACTTCGCGTTCATCGCTCCTTACGTCGGGACGAGCAAGCTCCTGACCAAGGACGTTGTCGAAAGACTGTACGCCGAAGGAAAGCTCGATACCGTTCTGGCGAACACGGCGTTCCGTGAAGCGCTGCTTGAGAAGGCGGGCACGAAGGACGTGGCTGAAGCGATCTCCAAGTACAGCGATTTCGCGCAGCTCATCCTCGACATGGAAGTCGGCGATCTGCTCCCGATGAAGGACATCTGGGATTACGCGGATCTTCCGAACATCATTGCCGAAGCGCCCGGCTCCAAGGTCAACAAATCGCTGCGCTCCTTTGTCAATCAGGTGCTTGCGGGCGAAGTGGACGAGGCGTACGTGAACGGCACGAAGGTGCTCTCCACGACCGAGTTCGGCAAAGAACTCGACCACAACGCGCTTCAGACCGCCCTGCTTCAGGGTCTGCCCTCTCTGGAGCAGATCGCTGCGCTCGGCGACGGCGACACCCTCGTTGAATACGTGATCGACACGAAAGGACTTGAAAACGAGTCCGGCGAAGCGAGAGTGGATATGCAGTTCACCCTGAAGGTCCTCCTGAAGGGCGATACATCCAAGATCAACAAGTACGGCGCGAAACTCGCCGGTCTGATGGAATACGTCGTCGCCGACGACGGTCTGATCACCGTGAACGTCACGCTCGACGGCAAATTCGCCGAAGAGTACGCAAAAGTGCTCAACTGCGATGAGATCAGCAAAGAGCGCAAGTACGAATATCTCGGACTCTACGTCGCCGACGGCGCGACGCTCGCCGATTACCTGAAGGGCGAGAAGTTCGAGAACTTCCTTACCGACGCGAAACTGTCCGGCGTCAAGGGCAGCGAAAAGATCGATACGCGTGAATCGCAGATCAAGAGATTCGCGGAACTGCTTCTCAAGTTCTCCGCCTATGAAACCGCGTTCACCACGCTCGACGACGCATACTGGGGGGGCGGCGAGTTCGACATCCGTCTGACCGACGTGATCCCGATCAACGTGATCGCCGAGAAGGCGCAGTCCCGCTTCTCGGGCATCGAGCAGCTGATGGCATGGCTGTCTCAGGACGATCACCTGATCGACACCGAAGTGGTCATCAATATTGAAAACTTCTACCGTTTGTCCTACGTGGGCAAGGACTTTGAAGAGCTTTACGTCACCTACGTTCCCGCCGGAACCGACCTGTCGTTCTTCGACGACTGCGCCGAGATCCAGGGATACGGAGAATACGGCTGGGTCGATCTTCTGGGCGAACAGTACACCGAAATGCCCGATTTCGACCTGACGCTCTTCGAGTACACGCCCACTGCCAACATTGAGATCGTGAAGATCTGGGACGATAACGACAACGCGGCGGGCATGAGACCCGACAGTGTCACCCTGACGCTGAAAGCGAACGGCGAAGAACTCGTGACCTTCGATCTGAAGGAAGACGGCGTTGACGTTTCCCCGGAAGAAGCAACCAATTTCTTAAGAAGACTTCTGGAACTGTGCGGCATCGATCTGAGCGATATCTTCGGTGATTTTGAAACGGATGATGAGTACGGTCTCGACGAGGATATTCCCGAAGGAGACGGTTTCTTTGAGGACGATCCCTACGAAGACGATCCCTACGAGGACGATCCCGTTGAGCCCGTGAAACTCCCGCCCTGGACGACGGTGTTCAACAATTTGCCGGCTTATGACGTGAACGGCGCGCAGATCACCTACGAAGTCGTCGAGGCACCGGTTGACAACTACACTTCCGCGATCGAAGTCAATGACGGCGTGTTCGAGATCACGAACACCTATGAGTCCGAACTGGTCACCGTGACCGGTCAGAAGATCTGGGACGACGAGAACAACAGAAGAAACAAGAGACCCGAGAACGTGACCATCGTGCTTCTTGCCAACGGCGAGATCGTTGATAGACAGGTCGTCACCGGTGAGGGCAACACCTGGGATTTCGAGTTTGTCCGTCTTGCCAAGTACGCGAACGGCGAAGAGATCGAATATACCGTCGATGAGATCGAATGCGAGAAATACGCAAAGACGGTCGACGGCACGACGATCACGAACACCTACATCAAGTCTCCCGACACCGGTGCGGCAGAGATCAGTCTGTTCATCCTGCTCGGCACGCTCTCTATGGCAGGCGCCGCGGCAGCAGTGATCACCTTCAAAAAGAGAAGAGAACAGTAATACCGGATAAACCGTAACGGGGTTGTTTCGCCCGGCGTGATACGCCCGGCGAAACAACCCCTCTTTATATAATATAATATGAAAGATAAATTCAAAGTATTTGACGCGCACTGCCATATCTATCCCGAGAAGATCGTCGACCGCGCCGTACCCGCGACCGACCGGTTCTATGACGTCACCTCCGCCTGCCGCGGCACCGTTGAGGATCTTCTGCGCGAGAACGACGAGGCGGGCGTGGATCTGTCGCTGGTCGAATCGGTCGCCACGACGCCGAAACAGGTTCCGAGCATTAACAGATTCATTGCCGCAGCCGTTTCCGCGCATCCCGACCGGCTCTGCGGGCTCGGTACGCTGCATCCCGATTCGGAGGATCTCGAGGCGGACGTCCGGCAGATCGTTTCGCTTGGTCTGAAGGGCGTGAAACTGCATCCCGAGATCCAGGGCTTCAAGGTCGACGAAGCGCGCTGTATGCCGATCTATGAACTCTGTACCGCCTACCGCCTGCCGCTGTTGATGCATACCGGCGACAAACGGTACGACTGCTCCAATCCCGACCGGCTCCTGCCGCTTTTAAAAAAATTCAGCGGTATGACCTTCATCGGCGCACATTTCGGGGGGTGGTCGCTCTGGGAGGAAGCGTATAAAACGCTTGCGGGACTTCCGAATCTCTACGTAGACTGTTCGTCAAGTTTTTACCGTATGACGCCCGGATCGGTGAAGAAGGTCGTTTCCGCCTACGGGACGGACCGCGTTCTGTTCGGGACCGATTACCCGATGTGGAAGCCGGAAAGCGAACTCGATTATCTGTTTTCCGTCGGGTTTGACGACGAAGATCTTAAAAAAATGCTTTGGGATAACGCCGCGTCGGTGTTCTTTCCCGAACAGATATAAAACGGTCGTTTCACCCGGCGTCGATCCACCGGTGAAACGACCGTTTTATTGTGGCGTAACGCCGATATACCTGCCGTCCGGGCGCCCTTAAAAGGGAAGGACGCCGAGGTGCGAGAGCAGAATCTTTACGCCCAGCAGGATCAGGACGATCCCGCCGATCATCTCCGCGCGTTTGCCGAGCCTTGCGCCGAAGATCCTGCCGATCTTCAGTCCGCCCGCGGACAGCAGGAAGGTGACTGCGCCGATGATGAGCGCAGCGATCCAGATGCTGATCTTCTGATCGGACAGCGCGTAGGTCACGCCGACCGCGAGGGCGTCGATGCTCGTCGCGAGCGCGAGCAGGAGCATGGATTTGAAGGAGAAGGAGGCGTTTTGCTCCTCCTCTTTTTTGCTGAAGGATTCGCGGATCATATTCGCGCCGATGAGCAGCAGGAGCGTGAAGGCGATCCAGTGATCGAACGAGGTGATGTACTGTTCGAAGGTCATGCCGAGATAGTACCCTAATAGGGGCATGAGCGCCTGCGCGCCGCCGAACCACAGACCGACGCACAGATAGTGGACGGGCTTGATCTGCCTGGCGGACAGCCCTTTGCAGACCGATACCGCGAAGGCGTCGGCGGCAAGACCGAGCGCGAAGAGGAATACTTCGAGAAGCGCCATTATTCTTTACCCGATCCGCATCCTGTTTCCGTAAAGGAGGATACGCCTTTCTTGAGCCGTTTCAGCCCGTCGAGCAGCCGCGCTTTCGGACAGGCGAGGTTCATGCGCAGGAAGGATCTTCCCGCGGCGCCGTACGCTTCTCCCGCCGATACGATCAGACCGGTCTTTTCCCGCAGATACGCGGCGAAGGCGGCACTGCCGGTGTGAAGGGACGATATGTCGATCCACAACAGGTACGTCGCGTCGGCGTTCACCGTATTCAACTGCGGGATCTCGTCCTTTACGTACTCCTCCGCGATCCGTCTGTTTTCAAAAAGATAGGCGCAGGCGGCGTCAAGCCACTTTTCTCCCTTGGTGAACGCAGCGACCGCTGCGGGCACGGCGAAGGAGTTGGGCTCCGCGACTTCGTCTGTATTGAGCGCGCGCTCGATCTTGTGGCGCAGATAGGGATCGGGCACGTATACGGTGGCTGTCTGGATCCCCGCGAGATTGAACGCCTTTGTGGGCGCAAGGCAGGTGACGCTGTTGTTTTCACAAACGTCAGAAACCGAGAAGAAGGGAAGATATCCGCACCCCGGACGGGCGATATCGCAATGGATCTCGTCCGAAAGCACGGTGACGCGGTATCTGCCGGCAAGCGCTCCGACTGTTTCGAGCGTGCGTCTGTCCCAGATCTTTCCGACGGGATTGTGCGGATTGCAGAGGATCATCAGGTTCGTCTGACTGTCTGCGAGCTTCTCCTCCAGACTGTCAAAATCCACGGTATATGCGCCGTCCCGATAGATGAGCGGACACTCGGACACCCGCGCGCCGTTGTTGAGGATACTGTTATAGAAAATATTGTAGACCGGCGTCTGGATGAGGACCTTCTCGTTGGGCGTCGTGAGCTTCCTTACCGTTGAGGAGATCGCCGGCACGACGCCCGTGCAGAAGATGAGCGCCTTTCTGTCGAGCAGGACGCCGTGCCGCTTCTTCCACCAGCCGACGTAGGCGTCGTACCATTCGTCCGGCACGCCACCGTAGCCGAATACTCCGTGATCGAGGCGCGCCTGAAGGGCGGCGGCGATCTCCGGCGCCGCTCTGAAATCCATATCGGCGATCCACATCGGAAGTTCATTCTCTTTTACGTCCCATTTCAGCGCGCCGGAGCCGCGGCGGTCGACGGGGACGTCGAAATCATACGTTATCTTTTCCATTCGGGACGGTCGGACCTCTTTTCGATATTTTTGCAGACGATCACCGTGGCGTTCTCGTCGATCTCGTCTTTCTCAAGGATCAGTTCGCCGATCCTCTCCGCTTCGATGATCCCGCCCGCGGGGTTGAATACGCTCCCGACGCCCGAATCGATCTTCGCTTCGAGCGTAGAGTATTCGAAGGCGAGCGTCGTATCGATCAGTTTGCAGTCGATGAGTTTCAGGTTTTCCACGTAGCACATCCCCTGCAGACTCTCGACCGTACAGCCGATGAGCGTCAGATTTTTCGTATTCCAGCCGAGGTATTCGCCGGAAATGAAGGAATCAAAAACCGTGACGTTCTCGCAGTTCCAGAAGGCGTCCTTGGTGATCAGGCGGCTGGAGCGGACCGTGACGTTTTTTGCGCCGTCAAAAGCGTAATTGCCGACGAGATCGAGACGGTCCGCCTCTATATTCTCGGTGTTCATCGCGAAATAGTCGCCGCGCGCCGTGACGTTCTCAAGTTTGACGTTCCTGCACGACCAAAGCGTTTCGGCGGCGTTCGAAAACAGGGTATCGCTGATAGAGAGGCGGTCGCAGCGTCTGAAGTTCTTGGGCGCCGTGATCACGGCGCGCTTCACCGTCACGCCGCTTGAATACCAGACGCCGGCGCGCGCGTTGTCATACCAGACGCAGTTCTCCGCTTCGATTTTGTCGGCGTACCACAGAGGGTATTTCCAGCGAAAAGAACATCCGCGCAGAACAACGCCGGCGCTCTCCTTCAGGGGAGATTCGCCGTTCTCAAAAATACAGTCCTCAAGAAGGAGATCCTTCGCGCCGAAGAGCGCGCGTTCGCCTTCAAACAGTTTTTCTTTATACTCTTGCATATCGTTTCCTCTTGCGGCGCGGGCTTTCGCCCGCGCCGCGTTCTTTCTGAATTGGGTCGCCGCCTGAGATCCGGCGGCGTTTGAGGCGGGATCGGACGTCTGTCCGGGGAAGGTCAGGCGGTGAAATACACCGAATCGATCAGATGCGGCGTGCCGGCTGCGACCATGATCGCGTCCTCTTTGATCTCCGCGTCGGTACGGACCGTATCGAAGAGGTGTACGCCTAAGAGAACGCCTTTGAAGTACTGCGCGTTATTTGCGCGGAAATCGCCGCCGAAGCAGAATTCACCCGGGAATGCCGGCAGTGCCGACGGCAGCTCCTTTGTTTCGGCAAGAACGCCGTCCAGATAGAGCCGTACCGTCGTTCCGTCTACGGTCAGGGCAAGGTGTCTGTATCCCTCTCCTCGCACGTCGGTCGAGAAGTAGAGAATAAAGGTTTCGCCGTTCACCTTATACCAGAGACGGAGTTTTCCTCCGGAATAGACCTCCAGATTGATCTGATCCTCGTCGCCGCCGGTATAGGTGCCGACGAGAACGCCGCCGCGCGCGTCGTACGACGCGGGCAGGCTGTAGACGCATTCGACCGTCAAGGGCGTGCCGGCATAGTCGCGTCCCGCGGAGGTCAGCGTGCCGTTTGGCTGTTTTCCGGCGCCGGGGTCAAGGTAGTTGACGCTCCTGCCGGCGGCGCCCGGTCCCGTCTTTCCCTGAACGTCTTTTCCGGGAAGCGTCACGACGGTTTCGCTTAACGCTTTGCCGGCGATCTCCGTGCCGTCGACGGCGCCCTTGAGTTCCGCTTTCACGGTATAGGTCCCGTCGGGTATGCCGTAGATCTCGAGCGCGAAGAGGTACGCCGCGTTCTCGATATACAGGGTGCCCTGCGCGGCGGCGGTATTTTCGCTGACGCTCGCGACGCCCAGCACCGTGGAGTAGATGCGGGAAATGCGCTGCGTGAAGGTCCTGTCGTCCATGCCCGGTTTGGAGAAGGTCACTTCAAGCGTCAGACCGTCGATATGAAGGACGTCCCCGGCGATCCTGCCGATGACGGCGACGGTGTTCGCCTGATCCTCCGCCGTGCAGACGATCCTGCTCTCAACGGACAGAATATCGTATACCGACACGCCGGGAAGGGAAGAGAGCGTTTCAAAGAGCGCGTCTTCCGCCGCTTTGTGGCAGTAGACCGTGACCGGCGCCGCTGCGGCGATCGCCGCGACCGAAGCTTCGTCAAGTTTCGTTCCTTCAAGGACCAGTATCGGGACGCGCCTGTTTCCGTCAAGGATCTGCGTGAGATCGCAGGCGCCTGAGGGGACTCTCAGAACGTCAAAGGCGGCGGGCGCGTCTTCGGGAAGGCGAGCGACGCCCCCGTCGTTCTGCGCGGCGACGGTCACGCCGCCGTTCGGATCGAAGAGGATCTCTTCGCTTGCCGTCAGAACGCCGCAGGCGGTGCAGGCGGTATGGCGGATGCCCGGAAGTTCCGCCGTGGGCGCTCTGTCAACGATCCATTCTCCGGGATTGTGGATGACGCGCACGACTTCCTCTTCTCCGCAGACGGCGCATACGCGGCGGACGTACGAGTGGACCGCGGGATCCGCCGACAGTACCGTTTCTTCGTCGCCGAACTCATGCGTGACGAGATCGCCTTTCGTGAATTCACGCGCGAGCACCGAGAAGACGTTGCCGTCCGCGCAGTCCTTCTCCTTGATGACCAGCGCCTGGTTCGACTGATAGAACATCGAGCCCGAATGGACGTTCAGAGAGTTTAAGATCGAAACGTAATACCGCTGTCCGTTCTCGACGTAGGAGAGCAGCATATCCTTGTTGTGAACGATGTTGAAGGGCGCTGAGCTGACGTTGTCCGAGAAGTATTTGTATCCGACGTCCCGTCCGACCGTCAGATCGTCGAAGGCTTCCTTCGGGAAACTGTCCGCCACGACGTAGATCTTGTTCTGCGGATCGGCATTTTTGTGGAACGCCGCGGCGATCATCTCCTCGATTTTCCTGTTGACCGGATTGTTGCCGCTGTATTCCGCGACCGACCAGGCGAAGCGGATATAGCCCTCGGACTCGTACATTTTGCGCAGGTATTTGCAGTAGGGGTTGTTCACCTCGTCCCACGCCGTCACGCCGCCGCCGAAGGGCGAGAAGTAGAGTTCGAAAACGTCGTCCTCCGGCGTTCCGAGGTAGAGGATCTGCTCGTTTGCGGGGATCGTATCGCCCTTTCCCGAAAGAATGAGCGCCGCCTGTTCGGTATTGCGTTCGTTTACGAGGCCGCGGAAGATATAGACGTCTTCCTGCTCGCAGCAGTCGGCGATCAGCCGCAGATAGTTGACCGAAACGCGGTAGAGTTCCGCATGGTCGGAAACGATCGTCGCCGTCTGCAGTTTCCAGTTCGCGTTGTATCCCTTGTCGGTCGTGCCGTCGAGGTTGGCGGAGGAGGTCCAAACGGCGTTGCGGTGCGCCTTTCCGTTCATATCCAGATAATGCGAAACGGCGCACAGTTTGGTGTGCATCATATCGGTGCCGCCCTTGCCGTCAAGCGTCCATTTGCAGAAGGTGAATTTCAGATAATCGCGCACAGAGCCGTCCGGAACGTACGCGGGATCGCAGGGCTGATCGGACCGGCTCTCAAAATAGGAGACCATGCGCGGACCGCTGCCCAGCGGATAGGCGTCGAGATGCCCGATCGCGTTGACATGGATGCCCATTTTCGCAGCCGAAACGAGAAGATAGCTGATGCGCACGAACCCGAAGGTATCGTATTCGAGTTTGTCAAGGTTGCGCACGTAGCCAAAATAGCGGCTGTTCCTGTTGATATTCACCGCCGTCTGTACGGAGAAGCGGTAGGCGGAGACGTCGATGTACACGTCCTCGTCGGGGTACGCTTCCTTATAGCGCATCGCCTGATAGATCATCAGACCGACGCCGACGCTCACGTTGTCGGTCACGGTGTTGGTGTGGTAAACGTAGGTGTCGACGGTGACGTCGCCGCCGTTGACGTTTTCAAAGACCTTTTTTGAGGTGCTCATGAAGTTTGAGGAGTGATCGAGCACCTCGAAACTGTCGTAGACGCTGTTGATGAAGCCGTCGCTCGAGGACTGCGAAAGATCGAAGACGTCGCTGACCGGTACGAGAGGACCGGGGGTCGGGGGAGTGACCGGTTTGTCGCCGCTGCCCGCGTAGGGCGTATGATTCGGCACGGTGCCGGCGATCGCGTTGACCGTCAACTTGTTGACGATCGCCTGCGCCCAGTACGCGTCGTCAAGAGCGCCCTCCGCGTCAAGGTCGGTATACCGATCCTTATTGATATTCAGCACGGCGCCCTTGGCGTTGCCCCAGATCACTGAGCCGCCGGTTACGGCGGTATTGCCCGAGACTTCCGCTCCGATGAGATCGAAGGTCGTGCCGGTGGTGGTGATATAGAGGAAACCGCCCTTGTCGGCGCTGTTGCCGGCGCCTTTTGCGGCGTACATCTTCACCGTGCCCGCGCCCGTGGCGTAGGCGCCGCCGCCCAGCACCGCCGTGTTGCCCGTAAAGGAGCAGGAATGGAAGAGACTGACGTTGTTTTCGCCCGTCGTCATCACCGCGCCGCCGCCGTTGGTGCCCGCGGCGTTATCTGTGAACGTGCCGGCGTACACCTTCGTTTCAGCGCCGGAGAGCAGCGCGAGCGCGCCGCCGGTCTTTTCACTGCGGTTTCCTGTGAAGGTCACCGTATCGAATTCCAGTTCGCCGAGCGTGCCGACGGCGCCGCCGTCGGTCTGGGTCGCGTTGTTCTCAAAGAGATCGTCCGCGAAATAGCCCTTGACGCCCGAAAGAACGTACACCGCACCGCCCGCTTTCTTTGCGCTGTTGCCCGAGAAGGTCGACAAGCGGACGTCCAGAATGCGCGCGTCGGCGGTGACCTCGCGCCTGGTCGTATAGACGGCGCCGCCGTACCCGCCCGCCTCGTTGCCGTCAAAGAGGCAGTTCGTTGCCTTGAAGGTCGAGTTGAAGTCGCAGCTTCCTGAATAGGAGACGTATACCGCCGCGCCGTTTCCGCCCGATACGCCGTTAAGGAAACGGACGTTTTCGGCTGTCAGAAACGCGCTGTGCAGAGAGACCGTTCCCGCGTTCCCGACAGAGGACGATCCGGTAAAGACGCTGTCTTTCAGAACGACCGTGCCGCCGTTCGACGCGTAGACCGATCCGGCTTCGTCGTCGGAGGCGTTGCCGTCGAACGTGCAGTTCTCAACGGTCGCCTTGCCCTTGCGGTCGACGTGGATCGCCCCGCCGTTGAAGGTCGTCGTCGTTCCGCCCGCCGCGGCGGCGCGGTTGCCCGTAAAGGTACTGCCGCTGACCGTCACGACGCCGCCCTCGGCGTAATCCGCGCTTGACGCGAAGACCGACAGGGCGCCGCCGCGCGGCGACGTGTTGTTAAGGAAGGTGCAGGAAACGATATTGACGACGCGCGTCGTTTCCTCCTCCTTCTGATTGGAGAGGTAGATCGCGCCGCCGCGCGAAGCCGCGCGGTTCTCCTCAAAGAGCGCGTTGAATACCGAAAGCGAGCCGTAGGCGCAGGCGACCGCGCCGCTCTGCGCGCTGTTCGCTCTGAATACGCAGTTGCCGAGGATCACGCAGGCGGCGAGCGCGGAGATCTGGAAGCATCCGCCGTTGCCGTCGGACAGGTTGTCTTCGAAGACCGCCTGTTTGTCGCCGACGCCCGTGCCGACGGTCACGTTGGAGGGCGCGACGCTCGAGGAATAGACCACGCCGCCGCTGACCAGCGCGTGATTGCCCTTGAATACGCCCGCGTAGATGCGCACGACGCGGTAGGTGTAGATCAGACCGCCTCTGCCGCCTTCATTGTTCTCAAAACGGCCGTCGAAGATACGCATGTGACCGTAGATGCAGAAGGCGCCGCCGTTGGACGCGTTGTTGGGGATCACGCCGGTCTCCTCGTCCGCCGCGAGTTCGCCGTTCACGCGGTTGTCAAGGTAATTGCCGCCGTAGATATCGAGCAGACCGCTTTCGACCGCCGCGACCGAGCCGCCGACGCGTTCGTTCGAGTGCAGGAGATATCTTTCGTCAAGCGTGCGCTCGTTTCCTTCCTTGCGGCAGTTTTTGACCGTCAGGTTCGGATAGAATTCGGCGTGCGCGCTGCCGGTCATATAGACGATCGAGCCGACGACGCGCGCGGTCATATTGCCGCTGTTGCCGTCGATGACAAGCAGATGCTCCTTGACCGAGGTCGGATTGCCCAGAACAAGCTTTGCGCCTCTGCCGGTCAGGAACGCCGGGGTCCCGTTTTCGTCCTCGCCCACGACGAAGACGTCTCCGCCGAACGCCGGATCGCGCGTCAGCGTGTGGGGCGCGGTCGAGAAGACCGTCGTATCGCCCGTGATATAGTAGGTGCGGTCAAGCGCGAAATCCGAGACGACGCGGATATGCGGCGCGCCCGCTCTGATCGCTTCTTCCAGTTCCGCCGCGCTTCCGACGTCGACGGCGTCGGGCATCGTGTCGTAAGGCTCGTTGCCGTATTCGGTGTACGCGGGGATCTCGCCCGAAATATCGTTGACCGTCAGTTTGTTTTCGATCGCGCCCGACCAGTAGCTTTCACCGTAAGGCGCGGGGATCTCAAGATCGGTGTACTTGCTCTTGTCGATGTTGAGGACGGCGTTGAAGGTGTTGCCCCGGATGATCGGACCGTCCGCCGCGTCGTTTTCAAAAACCGCAAGCCCGATCAGCGTCACGACGGAGCCGGAGAGCGTTTCATACAGGAAGCCGCCCTGACTTGCGCTGTTGGAAAGGGCTCTGGTGGCGTACGCCGTGAGGTTTCCTTTGGAGGACACGTGGATCGCGCCGCCGAAGCCGTTTTCCGCTTTGTTGCCTTCGAATACGCAGGTGTGCAGAAGGATCGGCGCTTCCGCGGAATACGCGCCGAGCGCACCGGCGTTGGTGCCGGCTTCGTTGTTCTTGAAGAGAGTATTGTAGATCTTCGTATCGCTCTCTTCCTGAACGTTGACAGCGCCGCCCGCGGAGGACGCGGCGTTGCCTTCAAGCGTGGAATTGTAGAGCGTGACCGTGGATTTCTTGTTGTAGAGGACCCCGCCCGCGGCGGCGGAGCAACCCTTCGCCGTGACGTTGTTGAGGATCAGTACAGAGCCGCTGTTGGGCATGAACGCGCCGCCGTTCGACGCGGCGGTGTTGTTCTCCGCGGTCGATCCGTTGACGTCGAGCGTGCTGCCCGACAGGTAGACCGCGCCGCCCGAGGCGCCGCTTGAATTGCCCTTGAAGTCGACCCCCGTCATTCTGACGCGCGGACCGCCCGCCATATAGACGGCGCCGCCGTTTGACGCCGCGGTATTGCCTTCAAAGACGCAGAAGGTCAGTTCCGCTTCCTGTTCTTCGCTTGCGGTATTCTGTCCGTTGAAATAGAGCGCGCCCGCGTAGTTGCCCGCGCTGTTGTTTTTGAACGCCGTGTTGTCGAAGGACGCCCGGATCTCGAAGCAGGCGACGGCGCCGCCGGAGGAAGAGACGGCGGTATTGCCGTCAAAGAGGGCGTTCGAGACCGTCAATTCGTTGCGGGCATAGATCGCGCCGCCGTATTTTTCGGCGGTATTGCCCTCAAAGAGGACGGCGCCGGATGAGAGCGCGCTCTCCTCGCCGATCCGGGTGCGCGCGACGGTGCTGTTCGGCATATAGACGGCGCCTCCCGATTCGGCGGCGGTATTGCCCTTGAAAGCGCCGCCGTAGAGATGCAGTCTGCGGTAATTGAAGATCGCGCCGCCGCTCTTTGCGCCGTTGTTTTCAAAAACGCCGCCGTAGACGTTCAGCGTGCCGTAATTGTAGATCGCGCCGCCCTGGAAGCAGATCTGTTCTCCCCCGACGTTCGCTGTGTTGACGCCGTTGCCGACGATCCTGCCGCCGTAGACGCTCATATAGGATTTATCGGTCAGGATCGCGACCGCGCCGCCGATCTTTTCGGGATAGGAAACGGCGTATTCGCTCTGCAGCGTTCTTGCGTTTCCGGTTTTGAAGCAGTTGCGAACCGTGAGGTTCGGATAGATCCTGACGGTCGAGCCGGTCGCGACGAAGAAGACCGTGCCGGTGACGTCGACCGTCATGTTTTCCCGGTTGCCGTCGACCGTCAGAAGATCTTCGGTCCCGGACGCGGGATCGCCGAGCGTCAGCGCCGCGGGGCTCTCCGAGGGGATGCCCTCGCCGCCCTCGCCGATCACGAAGAGATCGCCGCCGAAGCCGGGCGCGCGGGTGAGAACGTGCGCGCCGTCGCTTGTGACCGTCAGTTCATGGGGGATATAGAAGGTGCGGTCGAGAAGGAAGTCCGCCTTGATAACGACCGTGGGGATGCCCGCGGCGATCGCTTTTTCAAGTTGGGAGGCGGAATAGACGTCGGGCGAGACCGTGGATCCCTCCGGCTCGACCGTCGTGCCGTCGTAGTTGACGTAGGAGGGGATCACGAGCGTCGGGAAGGAAACGTTCAGCGCGTTTGCGATCGCCGCCGCGAAATAGTCGTCGTCATATTCGCCCGCGTAGTCCTCGTCGGTATATTTGTCCTTGTCGATATAGAGCTTCGCGCCGGCGCTGTTGCCCCAGACGATATCGCCGCCTTCGGCGGCGGCGTTGCCCGCGAGCGTGACGCCTGCAAGCGACACCGAGGAGCCGGTGACCGTTTCATAGAGGAAGCCGCCCTGTTTTGCGCTGTTGCCGCGCGCCTCCGAGGAATAGACCTTGAGGTTTCCCTTGGTCGATACGTGGAAGGCGCCGCCGTAGCCGCCGTCCGCCGTGTTGGCGGTGAAAATGCAGTCCTGCACGACCGTTTCGGCTTCGCTCGTATAAACGCCCATCGCGCCGCCGTTTGTGCCCGCTTCGTTTGCTTCAAATTCGCTTCCGTAAATCTTTGTTACCGATCCCGCCTGCAGGTTGATCGCGCCGCCGGCTTTGGAGGAAGCGTTGTTTTCAAATCTTGAGCTGTAAACCGAGACGGCGGACGCGTCGCTCATTAAGAAGCCGCCGTTCACGGCGCGGTTCTGCGAAGCCGTCACCCTGATCAGGCAGGCGCGCGCGCCGCTTGTGATATAGATCCCGCCGCCCTTGCTGCCGGCTTCGTTGCCGGTGAACGCGCAGTTGACGGCATAGAGCTCAACGAGGTCTTCGCTGCCGTTCGAGCCGGTGACGTAGATCGCGCCGCCGTTGTTAGCCGCGCTGTTGTTTTCAAAGACCGAATCCGATACCGTCACGTGCATGCCCGAGGCGAAGATCGCGCCGGCGGTGTTGACGGTATTGCTGTTCCCGCGGAAGGTCGTGTGTCTGACGTACAGGATATGGTTGCCGTAAATGCCGGCGCCGTAGCTGCCCGACACGTTGTTTTCAATGAGGACCGCCGGGTTTTCGATCCGGTCGTTCTTTTCGCCGAAATAGGTATACGCCGCGGTGCTGGCGGGCACATAGATGCCGCCGCCCGCGTCGGAGGAGGTGTTGCCGACGATCTCGCCGTTAAAGAAGTAGAGCGTGCGGTAATTGAAGAAGGCGCCGCCTCTGCCCGCGCGGTTGTTCTCAAATCTGCCGCCGTAGATATAGAGCGTGCCGAAGTTGTATACGGCGCCGCCCTGGCAGGAGATCTCGGAAGAGGCGGAATAGTCGTTTACTTCGTTATTCTCGAATTTGCCGCCCAGAACGCTGACCTTTGCGCTCTTGCAGACGATCATCGCCGCGCCGCCGATCTTTTCGGGATAGGAAACGCCGTAATCGGCATTTTCACCCGTTTTGACGTTGCCCGTTTTGCGGCAGTTTCTGACCGTCAGGTTCGGATATACGTCGGCAAACATCCCGTTGACGACGAAGATCGCCGTGCCGGTGACGTCGACCGACGTCTGATCCTTGTTGCCGTCGATGATCAGAAGGTCGTTCTCCTCACTGCGCGGGTCGCCGAGGGTCAGCCGCACGGGCTCCGGACAGACCGTTCCGTCCGGGCGCTCGCCGACGACGAAAAGATCGCCCGCGAAGTCCGCGTCACGCGTGAGCGTGTGCGTTTCGACCGTATAGAGGACGGCGTCCGCCGTCACGAAGAGCGTTCTGTCGAGGGTGACGTCGGCGTCCAGCCGGATCACGCCCGCTTCCGCGGAAAGCGCTGCCTCAAGAGACGCCGCACTGTCGACCGAAACGGCGTCGGCATCGAACTGTGCGTCGAAATCGGGAAGGTCGTTTGCGACGGTCTCGCCGTCTTCGCCCTCCGCAAATGACGCCGCGGGGAAAACGCCGATCAGCATCATCAGGCATAAAA
This sequence comes from Clostridia bacterium, assembly GCA_017454525.1. Lineage (GTDB taxonomy): Bacteria > Bacillota > Clostridia > Oscillospirales > CAG-272 > UBA11512. Next base: position 7,722 of record JAFTCT010000058.1, on the reverse strand, counting down.
GCCCGCAGAGGAAGCGGATCATCACGTTTGTTTTCATGTGTTCTCCTTCTCTTTCCGCCGTGCCTTTCCGCGATCGCCGCGAAACGCCGGCAATATGATAGTTTATTCCGGATAACGGATCAGGATGCAAGACGCGCAAGCAGCGCTTCGATATCCTTACCGTCGGTTTTTCCGTCCTTGTTCACGTCGGCGAGCGGAGGCATGGGGGCGCCTCTGTCCAGTCCGTAGAGCAGGCAGGTGACGTCGAAAATGGAGAGTACGCCGTCGTCGTTGACGTCGCCGGTCACTTCGCCCGCGTCGATCTTCGCCGATACCTCGCTTGTTCTGCCGAAGACGTCGGTCACGGTCAGCACGCAGGTGCAGCCGCGGCCGGAGCAGCGCGCGATCTCGGCTTTTCTGATCTCCGGTCTTGTCTGTGCGCAGGAGGCGACGGTCCTGCCGTTTTTATCGACGATCCTGATCTCATAGGAGAGCTGCGGTGCGTCGGTATTCTTCTCCGTCCAGGTGACGGTCAGCGTGTTGTCCACGCTCTCCACCTTCATCGAGGGGGCGGGCAGGGAACCGAAGTCGGGGGAAGAGGGCTGGGTGATCTTAAAGGTCTTTTCCTTGACCGAGGACGCCTCGTACGCCGCCTGATCCTCGACCTCTCCGCCGGACCTGCCCCAGAAGTATTCGTCGGTCGCGCCGAATTCGTGTCTGCCGTACTTGTTGGCGGTCCCGCCGTCGCCGTAACTGATCTTACAGGTGTCAAGCGACGTCCAGGCGCCGGTCCTGAAATCCTGCGCGTAGAGGTTCTTGGTGCGGAAGGAGCGCAGCTCGGTGCGGGTGGCGCTTGAGTAATTCTCAAGGAAGAGCCCCATGCCGCCCTCCATGCAGGAGTTGATCAGGTGGGTATCGAAATAGGAGTGAAGCGTCCACTCGCCGGTGGAAACGTTTCTGAACCACTGCCCCATGAAGGTGGTGCCGGTCTCGGCGTCCTGCCAGGTGTGCAGCAGCATCGTGTACCACGCGGCGTCGTCCCATTCGTAGGGCCACATGACGTGAGAGCCCTCTCCCTCGCCGCCGAAGGCGCTGTCGCCGTGCGGATAGAGGGCGGAAGCGGTCATTTTGACGTGCTCCCTGTTGAGGAGATAATCCATTTCCCAGAAGGACATGATGCCGATCTTTCCGATCACGAGATTGCCGTTCTCGTCGCGCAGATACGAGCCGTCGGGATTTTCGGAGCGCGCGCCGTCCTGCAGTCCCGCGTATCCGCCGCCGCCGGTGATCCCTTTATACTTGACTTTCGTTTCTCTGGATTTGTACAGTCCGAAGTTCGCCAGCGCCCAGAAGGTGTAAAAGGGCGTCTCGTCGCTGTAAAAGTCGATCATGTAGGTCGTGAGCAGCGGCGTCCTGGAGTTCGGGAAAACGGGATTGGAATAGATATTGTACGCAAGCCCGTAGGCGCTCTCGGAGGAGAACGCCAAAAAAGAGAAGAGCATCGCCGCGGTCATTGCGAGCGCCGTCAGTCTGAATATCGGTTTCATTTCGGTCATCCTTTCAGGTTCGGGTGCGAAAGGCACCTTTCTTCTATTATATATTATAACTGAATTACCCGGTGAAGTCAAGTCATAAATCGTCTTTGTTATAATCAAATGGAAGAAAAGAGAAGAAAAACTCTTGCAATCGGGCGTCGGATATGGTAGAATAAACAGGAAACGATCTGTTCGGGTTTACCAAGTGTGCTGAAAGAAGGCGGAATGATGAGAAAATACCGTTTACGCATCGGGCTTGACGTTGACGACATTCTTTACGAATGCAATTCCTACGCGCTCAAGCTGCTCAGAGACAAGTACGGCGACAGGCCGGAACTGCAGATCAACCATATTACCTCCTGGGGCTTGCAGGGCGATATCTCCGACGAGCGCATCCCCTATTTCAATTCTCCGAAATTCGTCAGAGAACAGCCGCTCTTCCCGGGCGCGCAGAAGTTCGTGCGGGAGTTGTGCAAGATCGCGGACGTCTTTTTCGTGACCGCCGTGCCGGCGAACTGCATGAGCGAGCGCGCCAAACGGCTGCTGAACGACTTTCCCGAAGTGCCCGCCGGCAACGCGCTGATCGGCACGCGCAAGGATATCGTCAATCTCGACATCCTGCTCGACGACGCCGCGCACAACATCTCCTCCTCGATGGCGTCCTATCCGGTATTGATGCGCCGTCCCTGGAACGCCGATATGTCGGGGCTGCTGTCCGTCACCTCCTACGACGATTTTCTGCATCTCGCTAAGATCATCGGGAAATCCTTCGTGGAGAAAAGACCGGATCTGTCCGCCGGGGGCGTGCTCTGCCTGGTCGGACCCTCCGGGACCGGCAAAAACAAGATCTCCGCGGCGCTCACGCAGGACAGACGCTTTGAGAAGGTCTTGACGTCGACCACGCGGCCGCGCATGGAGAACGAGCCGGAAAATCAGTACCGCTTTATCTCCCCCGAAGAATTTGAAAAAGAAGAGAACGCCGGCGCGTTCATCGAAACGACGGTGTACAGCACCTACCGTTTCGGCACCTCCGGCAAGGATATCGATCCGATCGTGCAGAGCGGCAGGATCGCCGTGATCCCGATCGACATCTGCGGCGCGCTGTCGATCAAGAACCGCTACCGTTCGAAAGCCCTGCTGGTATTCACCAGCCGCGCCAAGAAAGAGATCCTCATGGACATCCTCCACCGTCCGATCAGCGACGCGGATAAGGTCAACAGGATGCTCTCGCTCGATCTCGAGAACCGGAATATCGAGTTCTGCGATATGGCGGTGCGTTATGACGAGGGCATTCCGAAATGCCTGCAGACGATCTACGAAGCGCTGCATCTCCCGCGCGCCTCACAGCGCAAATGACCGACTCCCGAAAGGAAATGTTCATCCATGTTTGAAGAACTGAAAAAAGAGATCGAACGGGCGCATACCGTGATCATCCACCGCCACACGCATCCCGACGGCGACGCCATGGGCAGTCAGATCGGGCTTGCGGGGATCATCCGCGAGAACTATCCCGAAAAAAAGGTCTATACCGTCGGCGACGAAGCGGGGCGCTATGCCTTTATGGACGGCGCCGTGATGGATACGGTCGGCGACGACGCCTACGATGGCGCGCTCGCCGTCGTGCTGGACTGCGCGTCCAAGGCGCTGGTGTCCGATAAGCGCTTTGCGCTCGCCGCCCGCACCGCGCGCGTCGATCATCACATCTACTGTGAGACCTTCACCGATCTTGAGATCGTGGACACCTCCTTTGAGAGCTGCTGCGGAATGATCGCGGCGTTCGCAAAGGAATGCGGTTTCTCTCTGTCCTCCGGGACGGCGACGGCGATCTTCACCGGTATGGTGACCGACAGCGGCCGCTTCCGCTACGATTCGACGGGCGCGCGCACCTTCGCGCTGGCGTCCTTCCTCATGGAGGCGGGCGTCGATACCGCCGCGCTTTACAGAAATCTCTACGCGGAGGAGCTCGAATCGGTGAAAAGACGCGCCTCCTTCATCTGCAAGATCACGCGCTATAAGGACAGCGCCGTTTCCTACATCTATAATACCGCAGAGGAGGTCGCCTCGAGCGGCATGGACGTTTTCTCGGTCAGCCGCGGGATGGTCAACGTCATGTCGGACATCCGGGGGATCGATATCTGGGTCAATTTCACCGAGGCGGAGGGCAAGGTGCTGTGCGAGCTGCGCTCAAGCGTATACAATATCAATCCGGTCGCCGTGAAGTACGGCGGCGGCGGACATAAAAAGGCGAGCGGCGCGTCGGTCGCCGACCGGGAAACGGCGATGATGATGCTCGAGGATCTGAGGAGACTCACGGAGGAAGAAAATGCATAAGGACGAGAAAACGCTGAAAAAGAGGATCTTTTCGGAGATCAGAAAAAGCGATCCCATCGTGATCACCCGCCATCGCCGCCCGGACGGCGACGCGATCGGTTCGACCTACGGACTGTACCGCATCCTGAAGGCGACCTATCCCGATAAGAGGATCTATTTAGACAATACCGACGCCTCCGATTACCTCGCCTTTATGGGCGGGGAAGGGGAGCGCCCCGACGAGGAGACCTGCCGGCAGGCGCTCTTTATCGCGCTGGATACCGGCACGGTCGACCGCGTTTCCTCCGCGCGCATGGGACTGGCGAAGAAGGTGATCAAGATCGATCACCATATCGACGACAGCCCCTACGGAGATCTGTCGCTCGTGGAGGACTGGCGCTCCTCCTGCTGTGAGATGATCGTCGATCTCTGGGAGCATTTCAAAGAGGAATGGATCATGGATACCGACGCCGCGTCCTGTCTTTACGTCGGCATGGTGACCGACAGCGGGCGCTTCCGCTATCCCGAGACCTCTCCCGAAGCCCTGCGGAAGGCGGCGGTACTTCTGGAGAAGGGCGTGGATAAGGACCGGATCTACGCGCATCTCTATATGGAGGATTTCGCGACGCTGCGCGCCGACGCTTCGCTGACGGCGAAGATCCGTATGACGGAAAACGGCGTCGCCTATCTGCATATCAGCCGCGCGATGCGCCTGCGCAGAAAAATGACGCAGGAGCAGGCGTCCAACACCGTGGAACTGATGAAGAAGATCAGAAATTCGCTTGTGTGGCTGGCGTTTATCGAGAACGACGACGGCAGCATCCGCGTGCGTCTGCGCTCCCGCTTCGTGGAGATACAGCCGTTGGCGACGCGCTATCACGGCGGCGGGCACGCCTGCGCCGCGGGCGCGACGGTCTATTCGAAGGAAGAGGAAGAGGCGCTGATCTCAGACGCGGACGCGCTGCTCGGAGAGTATAAGCGTACGCACGACGGATGGCTGTAAAAGGAGAAAGGCATGAGAATTCTTTTGACCAATGACGACGGGATCAAGAGCGAGGGGCTGCGTCTGCTGGCAAAATGGAGCAGAACGGTCGGGGAAACGCTGGTCGTCGCGCCCAAGACCGAGCAGAGCGCCTGCGGACAGGGCATCGTCCTGCACCGTCCGATCGAGGTCATGCCCTGCGACGATTACGCCGATATCGGCGTGCAGGCGTACACCGTCGAGTCTACGCCCGCCGACTGCGTGCGCTTCGCCGTCGACCGTCTGGGGGATTTCGATCTCGTTTTTTCGGGGATCAACAAGGGGCTGAACATCGGACTGGACGTCGCCTACTCGGGGACTTGCAGCGCCTGCTTTGAGGCGGCGCACTGGGGCATCGCCTCGGTGGCGTTCTCCACCCCGCCCGGCGCTTTCGACCTTGCGGCAAGGACGCTCGATACGGTTTGGCAATACTTTGAAGAACACCGTTTGCTCGATAAATGCATCCTGTATAACGTCAATATCCCCGAAACCGAGCCGAAGGGGATCAAGCCCGTGTCTCTGGGCGGTCCCTATTTTCTCGATCATTTCGTTCCCTGCGGAAAGGACCTCTATACGCTGTCGCCCTACGTGCCCTACCGGCTCGAGGAGCATCCGACGATCGTCACGGATCTCGACGCGATCTTCTCGGGTTACTGTTCGGTGACGCCTCTGACGATCCACCGCACCAACTACGACGTTTTGAAAAAGTTAAGGGAACTGTGAGTGCACAGCCGTTTCCGCTGCTCCCGATAAAAAAACGGTTCTATACTAAATGTTGGGGCAAGCGGAAAAAACGCTTAAAAAAACTTCCGCCGGACGTTTCCGTCCGGCGGAGTTTTTGGTTTCGGGACTTTCAGCCGACCTTGTCGAGCGTGCAGCCCTGATTGAATTCAAAGGTTCCCTTGTGGTTCTTGAAGGTGCCGGTGACGGTGATGACCGATCCGACGGCGAGCGCCTGCAGGTCTGCGTCGGTCGTGACGTCCTTCTTTGCGGCGAGACGGTAGCACATGACGCTTTTGTCTCCGACCGCGATCGTGACGGTCACGTTTTGATACTGCGCGTTGTAGGCGGTGTCGACCGCCGTGACCGTGCCGGTGAGCGTATAGGACTGCGTGGTGACTTCCTGATCCTTGAGGTTGAAGAGGATCGCTAAGATGTCTTCCTCGGTCAGTTCCTTTGCGACCAGCATGATCTTGAACTGCTTGGTCAGTTCGGCGTCGCCGCAGGTGACGGTCGCTTCGATCGAAACGATGACGTTTTCCGTTCCGATCGTGACGGTCAGTTTGTCGTCGGAGACGACCGCCAGATCGCTGCTCGATTCCCAGCAGATCTCGACGTCGTCGTAGACCGTGCCGACGAGCGGCAGATCGAATTCCGTGTCAGCGGTGATCTGCGCGGGGAATTCCAGTCCCGCAAGTTCGATCGCGGCTTTCTGCTCGTCGGAGAGCGGTGCGACCTCGTCGATCCTGTCGAGCGTGCATCCTGCGTCGAATTCGATCGTGCCGTTGTAGTTCTTGAGTTTGCCCGTGACGGTGATGACGTCGTTCTCCTTGATCGTATCCGCGCCCTCGCCCTTCATACGGAAGCACTGGATCGGATTGTCCTTCAGGTCTCCGATCACGATCGTGACGGTGACGTTCTTGAAGCCGTTGTCGTAGGGCGTATTGATCTTCGTGATCCTGCCGGTCAGGGTCTGCGTGCCGATATCCTTGCCCGCCTCCAGCGCGTACGCCTCGGCGACGATCTCTTCGGGCGTCTTTACAACGGGCGTGCTGCCTTCGATGCTGACCGTGAATTCCTTCGCTGCGGTCTTGTCTTCGCAGGTCGCTGTGACGGTGATCACGGCGCTTGTCGCCGCTTCCGCCTTCGTGAACGTCAGTTTGCCGTCCGCGACGACCGCCTGCGCGTTGTCGGAAGCCCACGAGAAGGTCACGTCCGTATAGGTCTTACCGGTGAGAACGAGGTCTACGACGGTGTTCTCCGTAACGGTCGCGGGAATGACCGAAATGGCTGCGAGTTCCAGCGCGATCTTGTCCTCGACGGTCAGTTCGGCGACCTCGTCGATCCTGTCGAGCGTACAGCTGGCGTCGAACTCAATGGTGCTCTTGTCGTCCTTGACGTAGTTCTTGAGGATGCCCGAGACGGTGATGACGTCGTTGACCTTGATTTTGTCGGCGCCCTCGCCCTTCATGCGGTAGCACATGATCGGTTTATCTTCGCGTCCTTCGACGGTGATCGTGACGGTGACGTTATTGTACCTGCTGTCAAAGGGGGTATCCACGCGGATGATCTTGCCGGTGAGCGTGTAGGACTGGGAGAGCGCCTTGCCGCCCTCCAGGTCGTACGCCATATCGACGATATCCTGCATGGTCAGTTCTTTTGCGAGCAGAGCGATCTTGAAGGTCTTTTCCTTCGTGACGTCGCCGCATTTTGCCGTCAGGGTGACGGTGGCTTCAACGTTGGACGTACCGATCTTCAGCGTCAGTTTGCCGTCGGCAACGGCGGCGAGTTCGTTATCGGAAGCCCAGGTGAAGGTGACGTCGGTGTATTCGGCGCCCGCGGCGGGCGCGTCGACGACCGATTCCTCGGAGACCGAGGCGGGCAGGGCGATCTTCGCCAGTTCCGCGTCGATCTTCTGCTCCGCCGTCATTTCGGCGACGGCGTCGATCCTGTCGAGCATACAGCCGGCGTCGAACTCGATGGTGCTCTTGTCGTCCTTGACGTAGTTCTTGAGGATGCCCGAGACGGTGATGACGTCGTTGACCTTGATCTTGTCGGCGCCCTCGCCCTTCATGCGGTAGCACATGATCGGTTTGTCTTCGCGTCCCTCGACGGCGATGGTGACGGTGACGTTATTGTAGCCGCTGTCAAAGGGGG
>JAFTCT010000057.1 GCA_017454525.1 Clostridia bacterium | reverse complement strand
TTTGTCATATTGTCAGACAATAAGCGTTCGCCTGTCCGGACAAAACCGCAAAAGTCGCGCAAAACGGACGGGATCCCGACCATCCGTTTTGCGGGGGCTGCTCATTTGCAGGCAAATGAAACAGCCCCGCGTTTTGCGCCGCTCTTTGTTCATTTCGCGCCGAGTACGGCGATCAGCGCCGCCGCCGCGCAGGGGCAGAGAAGGCTGACGAGGGCGTTTTCCATATAGGACGCGACGGCGTTTTCGATCGCGCCGCGATCGCCGAAGGCGCCGCCCGTCAGACGTATGAGCAGCGCTGAGGCGATGAGGAAAAATCCGGAAAACCCGATTGAGAACAGCAGTTTTCCGACCCTTTCTTCGTTCATGCTTCTAAAATATGTACAGAGCTTTTTCATGGCGGTCTCCTTCTTCCTTTACGATGATTATAGCGCGCTTTGCAGAAATAATCAAGCGGAAAACAAAGGAAAAGGGGGGTGTTTCATTTGGCGTATTTGCGCCAAATGAAACACCCCCACGTTTTGCTTCTCGGCTCACGCCTCGGTTTTGTCATATTGTCAGACAATAAGCGTTCGCCTGTCCGGACAAAACCGCAAAAGTCGCGCAAAACGGACGGGATCCCGACCATCCGTTTTGCGGGGGCTGCTCATTTGCAGGCAAATGAAACAGCCCCGACGTTTTGCCGCCGGTCAGGGATCCTCCGCTTCCCAGATCAGTTCCTCAAGAGTCTGGAAGAGATGATCCGCCTCGACGGGCTTGCTCAGATGGGCGTTCATGCCCGCCTGCAGCGAGCGTTGAACGTCCTCGTCGAAGGCGTTCGCGGTCAGAGCGATGATCGGGATCGTTTTGGCGTCCGGTCTGTCGAGCGCACGGATCGCGGCAGCGGCTTCCAGTCCGTCCATTTCAGGCATCCGGACGTCCATCAGGATCGCGTCGTAGGAACCGATTTTGCTCTTTTCAAACATTTCAACGACGATCCTGCCGTTTTCGGCGTGATCGGTCACGGCTTCCTTCATCTCAAGGATATCCATCATGATCTCGGCGTTGATCTCCATGTCTTCCGCCAACAGGATGTGCTTGCCCTTCAGGCTTGCGCGCTTTTTCTCCTTGAAGAGACTCATGTCGTTGCGTCGGGCGATATGCTCGAATTCGGAAATGACGTTCGATGCGAAAAGCGGCTTTGAAAGAAACCCGTCGACGCCGGCGTTCTTCGCTTCCGACTGGATCTCATCCCAGTTATAGGCGGTAAGAATGATGACGGTCGCCTCGCCGCTGTAATGCTCTCTGATCTTTTTCGACGTTTCGATCCCGTCTGTTCCGGGCATTTTCCAGTCCATGAGCACAAGATTGTAGGGCTCGTGCTTGGTGTGATGCAGTTCCAGCATCTGAAGTGCGTCCTTGCCGCTGAAACAAACGTCCGCGCGGATGCCGACTTCGTCCAGGACCGCGCGCGCGTGCTCGGCGGCGATCTCGTCGTCGTCGACGATCAGGACGCGGATCTTGCCGTATTCGATCGATTCTCCGTCGGCGCGGTTTTTGTGTTCGCAGGTGTGAAGCGTTACGATGACGGTGAATTCGGTGCCCACGCCCTTTTCGGACTCAACGTGGATCACACCGTTCATCATTTCGACGATATTCTTGGTGATCGCCATGCCCAGACCCGTGCTGCCGTACTTGTTCTTGCGGCTGCTGTCCTCCTGAGAGAAGGCGTCAAAGATCTTCGGAATGAACTCCTTGTCCATGCCGATACCGGTGTCCCTGATCGAGAATTTCAGCGTCGCCTGCTCTTCAAATACCGCCGTTTGTTCGACGGTCAGCGTGACGCTTCCCGGCGCTTCGGTGAACTTGATCGCGTTGCTTAATATGTTGATGAGCACCTGTTTGAGCTTCATATCGTCGCCGATATAGAAGTCGTCTACGCGGCTGAGCACCCGGCATTCATAGGTCAGCCCCTTGTCGCCGCACTGCGACATGACCATGGTGTTGATCTGCTCGAGCATGGAGGAGAAGGAGAATTCCTCCTTGCGCAGAGTGATGCGTCCCGATTCGATGCGGCTCATATCGAGAATGTCGTTGATCAGCCCCAAAAGGTGGCGGGCGCTTTCGCCGATCTTCGTCAGGTAATCCTTCGTCTGCGCATTGAGCGTCTGATCGTGCAGAGCGAGATTGTCCAGTCCGATGATGGCGTTCATCGGCGTACGGATCTCGTGGCTCATGCTCGAAAGGAACGCCGTTTTTGCTTTGTTCGCTTCCTCCGCGACCGCGAGCGCTTCGCCGAGCGCGCGGTTTTTGGCGAGCGTATCGCGCATTTCGGCGTCGATCTCGGTCAATCCCAGACCTATGGCGTGAACGATATGGTCGTCGCGGTCTTCCGCTCTGCGAACGCCCGCCATACGGATCATTTCATAGTATTCTCTGCCGTCTCTCTGTGCGAGATAGCGGTACGCGATGATCGGATGGTCCGCCAGTTTTTTTCGGATATTCTCCGGGTCGATAAAACGAAGGAATCCTTCGCGGTAGCTCTCCGCCACGCTGTGCTCGGCGTACCACGTAAAGCGTTCAAGATAAGGAAAATGTACGCCTCGCGCCGTCTGTTCCCGGTCGTTCGGATCCGCGCGGTAGCAGACGCCGTCGTTTTCGTCAAGATTGACGTGATAAACGGCGCGGTAGTCCGCCGCCATCGCGGTGATCATATTGTTTGCCTGGGTGTTCGCGTGTCCGATATGCGTGCGCAGATCGTCCCGCAGCGCGATGATGCGGTCGGAGATCGTGCGGATCCCCTCGTCCCGCCTTCCGGCTTCGGCTTTCTGATCGCCGCTGACCTCCGGCGGGAGGTTGCCGGTCAGTTCATTCAAGTCGTCGTCCAGCACGTCAAGGTTCGCTTTGATCGTATTCATCTGACGCGAATACTGCCGCGTCAGGACGAGTACGGCCGCAACGCCGAGGATCAGTGAGACGGCGACGGTGACAAGGATCGTCACGGCGTTCTGATCCATTTGCTCTTCATACCAGGTCGCGTCGAAATCCGCCGTTACGATGCCGGACACTCTGCCCGTATCATCGAATACCGGGCTGTACGCGCTGTAATACTTTCCGCCGCCGTCGCTGTGCGGCGCGTCGTCAACGGTCGAAGCGCCCCATGAGGCGTTTTTCAGCGCTTCCGTCACGTACACGGATTTCCCGTATTCTCCGGCGTCCTTTGTCTCGGGATCGATGATCAGGACGAACGACCCGTTCTTTTCCTCCCTGACGACGCAGATGTGTTCAAGTCCGGTGTTTTTCTGGAAATGGGCCAACGTGCGCATCAGTCCTTCGCTCTCATCGCTGCCGCTGACGTCCGACGTGAAGTTCTTGATCGCTTCACCGTCCAGCATGTCCGCCGCCGTGTTGACGGCGTCGAGCATTCGTCCGTCAATCTGCGTCTTCATGGCTTTGCGCGACCGGCTCATCAGGATCACGCCGAGAGCGACGTTCAATAACAGCAGTAACGCCGATACGATCACGATCACTTTTGTGCGTAAGCTTATTTTCATGGTCGGTTCCTTTCGTTACGGAGGGAATCGTTTGAAATGGTCCTGACGGTGATGCCGGACCGTCGTATTATGATGTTTCCTGATCTGCGTCGTTCGTAAGATAGGTCAGAGGGATCTGATAGACGTCCTCGTAGATCTGTTTCCAGCAGGCGTAGTTGCGGTCCTTGAGATCTCTGACGCGCTCGCCGTAGGGCAGCTCGCTCTTCGGATAGAGGGGCGGGGAGATATGGATGGTATACTCCTGCACGTAGAAGCCGTCGTCTCCCATGACGTCGGTGTCCTTCATCGTGATGAAGCAGGGAAGTACCGGAACGTTGTTCTTCACCGCAAAGGTGAAGGCGCCCTCTTTGAGGGGCTTCGGCTTGCGGTAGTTCCACCACATACTCTGCTCCGGATAGATCAGAACGAAGTGTCCCGCCTTCAAAAGCTCGTTGGTCGCTTCCATGAATTTCTTTAAGGTCTTGTGATTGGAGGAGAGGGGAAGGGTGTTGCAGTGCCGCATCAGAAATCCGTAGAATCCCGGGAAGGAGGTGTAGTTCCCTTCGCGGATCACGCGGAAGAAGGTGCGGTCGGGCTGTTCCGCCGCCTCGTAGGCGAGCTGGATCGCAAAGCTGTCGAAGGCGTTGAAGTGGTTGCAGGTGATGATCGCGCCGCTGTTGAGCGCTTTGAAATACTCGATGCCCCGGATCTCTTTTATGATCAGTTTCTTCTCGTCGATCAGCCGGTTGACGAGCTTGCGCGCCATCATAAAGGCGACCTTCATTTTGACTTTTTCAAGGATGCCGCGGCGGAAATAGTCGATCTCGTCGGGCAGAAGGACTTTGGTCGGCGGATCGTCCTCGACGTCCTCGTCAAAGCGTCCGGCGCGCTCGTATTCCTCGATCTTCTTAACGATCTGCACGCGGTCGTGCGCACGCTTTTCACGGTTGACGACGTTTAAGTAGTTGTTTTCGTTGTCGATCTCCTTCTGCGCCAACTGTTTCAGCTTCTCAAATCCTTCAAGGTCGCGCTTCCGCGCTTCGGGCGGGTATTCGTCGCGCTCCAGTATCAGCAGGTCGTACACGGGCGTGCCTTCGGCGTATTTGAAATAGATGTCGCCGAAGCGGCAGTCGGCGTGATGCCAGGGCTTGCTGAACATGATATAATGGATGATCGCGGCTTCCCCGATAGGGTAGGGGATCTCGCCGATGATCTCGGTATTCCAGCGGCTGTCAATAAAGAGCACGTGATCCTTGCAGATCAGGTTGAGATAATCCTCGTCCTGGGTGACGACGAAATCGTAGGCGTGCAGGAGACGGATGAAGCGGTCGAGCACGAAGCGCATCCGGAATTCCTCGCAGTTGATGAGCAATACGCCGGCGTTGAAGAAATTGTTGCGGTCGACGCCGACCACCTTTTCCGCGTATGTGCCGAAAACGTCGATCTGGACCATCGCCTGTTCGTGACACGCCGCGACGCAGTAGCCGGTCACGTCGGTTTCGTAAAGACGGCTGATATCGCCCTGAACGACCGTATCGCTGTCGATATAGATCGCCTTGTCGTACTCCTGGTGCATCTCGGAGATGAAAAAGCGGTAATAGGTCGTCTTGGAATAATAGTCGCGGACGGGCAGTTTGTGCGCGATCGAATTAAGATACTCCGTAACGTCCTCGAAAAGGATCTCGAAATGCTCTGCCGCGAGTTTTTTGGTCGCTTCCTGCATTTCCGGCGAAATGTCGGTGTGCAGGAAGTATACTCTGTATTCGTGATCTTTCGACGCGTTTTTCATGAGCGAGAAGAGCGAGACGACGCCGTAGCGCAGAAAACGCTCGTCGCAGGCGTAAAAGATCGGGATCACGGGATTCTGCATCATGATTACTCCTCACTTTGATAGGCCGCCCTGAGGGCGAGATATTTTTCGTAAACGTCGTCAAACGCCGTATAGCCGAAGAGCGAATGCACTTTTTCGACCTGCCACTGCTTGACGTTTTCGGTATGGGGGTAGGGCAGATAGAAGAGCCGCTTTGAGAAGTGCCGCACGACGGTGTGACGGTGCAGGAACTTCTGATCGTTGAAGCGCTGCGGGAGCACCTTCCTCGAGGTCGTCGAGCGGATGAGCGCGCTCTGATCGGCGAAGACCAGTTTTTTCGTTTTGATGAGCGCGCGCGCCTTTCCGAACAGTCCGGTTTCGCGCGCTTTCTTCATGTTGAAGAGCAGTACGCCGGCGTTGATATAGTTGGGATGGATGAGATACTTTCCGTAGTGATCGCGCGCGGCGGCGTACTCGACGCCGCTGACGTCGATATCGTAGAGCAGATGCGCGTCGCGGTTGAACATCACGTCGGCGTCCAGATAGAGCAGTTTGTCGGGGATCTGCGGGACGATGTCGGCAAAAAGGCGGATGAGCGTATAGGGCGAGCAGTAGGCGCCCTCGTTGGGGCAGCCGCCGAACTCCCGCTCGTAGAGCCCGGTCACGTCGACCGGCACGACGGCGCTGCGCGCGTCGAACTGCTTCACGACCCTTTCAAGAAACGATACCGCGCGGGGCGGGATCGGGGTGTACCGGGGATCGAGGCGCGTGAGATCCATGGTGAAGAGATAGAAGGTGAAGGGCTCGCCCGGAGGGGTGCGCATCAGGATCGACAGCGCGGCGGTCAGCACGCCGTCGAAGACGCCTTCGTTGCCGCAAAAGAGAATGTTGACCATTGTTACGGTTCTTTCTTTATATATTTGATCATTTCAACGTCTGAGCGCGACGCAAGATCTGTCATCGTCCGATAGATCCTGTCTCTCAACGCTTTGCGCGCCGCGCGCGGATGTTCCGGATCCTCCGGGAAAAAGGGACCTTCGATATAGGTGACGATCTTCGGCCTCTTTGAGAAACGCCTCTTTCTGTAGGTGTTGACGAAGCAGAAGGACGGCTTGCCGAGTTCCACGGGATAGGAGAAAGAGGTATCGGGGAAGGGACGGATGCCGGTATAGTAGGGCCAGATGTGCGCTTCGGGATAAACGACGATCGGATGACCTTCTCCCGATCGCTGCGCGATCGCTTTTTTGAAGTTCCGGTAGGATCCCATATCGCCCGGCAGCGGCAGCGCGCCGAGCGCCGGCGTGAATCTGCCGATCACGGGGACGACCAGATTGTTGGGGTGCACGATGACGTAATTCGTTTCCGGCCAGGTAAGACACGCCTGCATGAGGGCGTCGCCGGTCGGCTGCGTGTGATTGCCGTAAAGAAAATAGCCGGTGTGCCGGTACGCCTTCAGTTTTTCCTTTCCGACGATCTTTCTCATGAATACGCATTTCGACCAGAGAAACGCCGCGGGATAGGCAATAAAGCGATAGAGGAAGAAGCGCGCCGCCTTCTTTGATCTTCTGTCGTCGGTGTAGCGGTAGGAGGCGTCGATCACGGGAGGCGTCAGCGTCATCGGGGAAAATTCGTCATTCAGCTCGTCGGTATAATAAATGACTTCCGGCAGATTCATGCGCATACCCCTCCATTCTCCCGGTATTATACCATAAGAATGTGAACAAATTATGTATAACGGTTTTTCGTGACAGATATCTCTGAAAATATGCGCTGTGTATTGACGGTTTGAGAAAAATGTGATAAAATCAAAATGAAATCATGTGACCCGGAGGAACGGTCTATGCTGAGAATAGAACATCTGACAAAAACTTACGACGGCAAAAAAGCGGTGGATGATCTTTCGCTGCATATCGCCGCGGGCGAAATCTACGGATTTATCGGACATAACGGCGCGGGCAAGACCACGACGATCAAATGCGTGTGCGGCATCCTGCAGTATGACGAGGGCGAGATCTGTGTGGACGGCATATCGGTAAAGGATCAGCCGATCGAAGTTAAAAAGCGGATCGCCTATATTCCCGACAATCCCGATCTTTACGGATTTATGAGCGGCGTCAAATACCTCAATTTCGTTTGCGATATCTACGGCGTGCCGGATGACGTGCGCAAGGAAAGGATCGAGCGCTATGCGGACGTCTTTTCGCTCAGGGACGATCTCGCGCAGCCCGTCTCGACGTATTCTCACGGCATGAAGCAGAAACTGGCGGTCATTTCGGCGCTCGTGCATGCGCCGAAGCTGATCGTCATGGACGAACCCTTCGTCGGACTGGATCCGACTTCCGCGCACCGCCTCAAGGAGATCATGCGCAATATCTGCGA
Organism: Clostridia bacterium; assembly: GCA_017454525.1. Taxonomy (GTDB): domain Bacteria; phylum Bacillota; class Clostridia; order Oscillospirales; family CAG-272; genus UBA11512. The sequence goes on along the minus strand of JAFTCT010000057.1, from coordinate 21,484 downwards.
CGAGGGCGGCGCGATCTTCTTTTCGACCCACGTTCTGGAGGTCGCCGAAAAACTCTGCGACAAGGTCGCGATCATCAAGAACGGAAAGCTGATCGTGTCGGGCGGAATGGAGGAGGTCAAGGGCGATACGTCGCTTGAAGAGGTCTTCTTAGAGCTGGAGGATACGAAGGCATGATGATGCGCGCACTTCTGAAAAAGCAGTTGGCAGAACTGCTTTCCTCCTTTACCGCGCGGCGTTCCAACGGCAAAAAACGCCGTTCGGGCGCCGGGATGATCGCGATCGTCGCCGTGGTCTTTTTGTACGTCGCCGTATCGTTCGGCTTCATGGTCTACAATATGGCGCTGAATATGAACCTTGCGCTCGCGGGCACCGGTTACGAATGGCTCACCTATACGATCTACACCGGCGCGGCGTTCACCGTCGGATTGATTGGCTCCGCGTTCGCCGCATACTCGACGCTCTATAACGCCAAGGACAACGATCTGCTGCTCAGTATGCCGATCAGGCCGATGTACGTGCTGTTCGCGCGCACCTTCGGGCTGTATCTCCTGACGGCGGTCACCGAGGCGATCATCCTCGTGCCGCTGGAGATCGTGCAGGTCATCTGTTACGGCTTGTCTTTCGGGCAGATCCTGTCGTTTATCCTGACGCTCGTCCTTCTTCCGCTCTTCACCTTCGTTTTTTCGGCGTTTTTAGGCTATCTGATCGCGCTGGCGGCGCCGAAGATCCGGAATATGTCGATCGTGTCGACGGTTTTCCTTCTGGCGTTCTTGGCGCTGTATTACGTGGTGATCTTCCGGTTTGAGAACTGGATCATGCAGATCGCCGCCAACGCGCAGAGCGTGTCGTCTGCGGTGAAATACGCGTTTTTCCCCTTTTTCGCGCTCGGAAAAGCGTGGTCGGGCAGTTTTTTGTGGTTCCTTGCTTTCGCGGCGCTTGCCGTATTGCTGTTTTTCGGCGTGTACGCGCTTCTCAGCCGCAGTTTCATCAAACTCTCCACCGCCTCGAAAAAAACGGTGCGCCGCGTCTATACGGGCAGGCAGCAGAAAGCGATCTCTCCCTTCGAGGCGCTTCTCACGAAGGAACTGTCGCGCCTGTTCACCTCCTCCGCATATCTGATCAATGCGCTGGGGGGCATTCTGATGCTGCTGCTGGCGACGGTCGCGCAGTTCATATTCAGAGACAGACTGCTTTCTCTTGTCAATTTGTCGCTCGGCGTATACGACCTGCTGCCGCTCTTCCTGCCGCTTGCCGTATCCTTCATCGCCGGGATGTGCTTCGTTACGGCGCCCTCGATTTCCCTTGAGGGGGCGTACCTGCCGATCCTGCGTTCCTTCCCGGTCTCCGAGAGGACGATCCTGCGCGCGAAACTCTCGACGCACATGATCGTCACGGCGATCCCGGGGATGATCCTGCATACCGTCCTGTGCGTTTCGCTTCTTCTGGGGCACAGAGGGCTGATCCTTGCGATCCTCTTTCCGTTCCCGATCTTCTGGCTCTCGGGCGTGCTCGGACTGATCTTCAACCTCCTGAAGCCCTATCTTGACTGGACCAACGAAGCGGTCGCCGTCAAGCAGAGCCCGTCGGTGCTCTTCTGCATGCTCTCCTTTTTCGGGGTCATCGTTCTCAACGGGCTGCTCGCCCTTGCGCTCTATACGGCGGGCGTGGCGGTCCCGGTCGTGCTTGCGTGCCTGATCTTCTTCAACACCGCGCTCGCACTGTCGCTGAACGTCCTTCTTGAGAAGTGGGGACCGAAAAAATTCGCTACCCTCTGATCTGTCTGTCTGAAGCCGGAGGATGAACTATGATCGGACCGTATATGAAACGGACGGCGGCGTTCTGCGCGCTTGTCGCGCTGGCGTTTGCCTGTGTCTCCTGCTCTCTGATCGCCGACACCGTCGACGGTCTGATCGGGGCGCCGTCCGGACCGCAGAGCGCGCGGAAAACGCCGGAGGAGACGCTTCAAACGCCTCTTCCCCCGACGGCCGGCGGCGCACCGTCCTTCCTGACGCCCGCGCCGGAAACGCCGATGCCGGGCTTGTCTTCGACCGGAACGCCCGCGCCGGATACGCCGACGCCCGGCTTGTCTTCGACCGGAACGCTCGCGCCGGATACGCCGGCGCCGGATCCGACGGTCCCGTCCGGACCGACCGGAACGGACGCGACGGACCTTCCGTTTGAACCGGGCTACGGTGAACCGGTATATATCGATAAAAACGCGCTGCCCGTATATCAGTACTGGCGCAATACCCTGAAGACCGACGCGCAGCGTCTGGCGTACGACAGTATCTGCGATATGCATAAGAAGAAAGAAACGTCGGCGACGTTCGGCGTACCGGTGACCTACGACGAGATCGTGACGGTTTATAAGGTGTTCCGGCTCGATCACCCCGAATTCTTTGAAAGTCCCTCCGACTATCTCTGCAAGGGCACCGAGAGCGCCATCAGGTCGATCGAAATGACGCCGCTCTACACGCCGGAGGAGATCGCCCGTATGCAGGAGGAGATCGACGGGGCGGCGGCGCGGATCCTCGAGGGCATCCCCGACGGCGCGACCGATTTTGAAGCGGAAGAGTATATCTATACCTGGCTTTCCTCCCACGTCGTCTACGATCTGTCTGCGCCCCATCTGCGCGACCTGTACGGCGCGCTGGTCGATCGCCGCTGCGTCTGCGAGGGATTCGCCGAAGCGTTTCAGTACCTCATGCTGAAAGTCGGCGTACCGGCGATCTCCGTCAGCGGCACGGCGGAGCAGGAGGGAAGGACGCCCGAACGGCACAAATGGAACGCCGCGCTCATCGGCGGGCAGTGGTATCCCGTCGACGTGACCTGGGCCGCGTCATCCGGGTATGTCAGACCGATCTTTCTGAACAACGCCGAAATGATGTCCGCGACCCATGCGCCCGACGAAGAACTGCTTTCCGATCTGCCGGCGTTCTCCGCCGCGGCGGCGTGCGTTCTCGACTATTACGGACTGGTGTTTGACGCGGAGAACTTCGGGGAAGTCCTGATGCGGGCGTTCGCCTTTTACGAAGGACGGTTCGGCGACGGGGACGCTTCCGCGTTCTTCATCAAGAGTTATGACCGCCCGGCGGCGGAGGAAGCAATAAAGAAACTGAACGGCGACGACGCGCAGATCACGGCGCTCCTTGAGCGCTATCGCGAAATGACCGGCGCGCGCCTGGCGCTCTATGACGAAGCCGTCTTTGTATCGGAAAACACGATCCGCTGCTGGATCTGCCGATATTGACCGGCCTCCGGAAACCGGAGCGCGGGTCGCTCTATCACGGAACTGAAAGGAACGAAGAAAATGAAATTCAAACCGATCGTCGAGTCGCTGCTCGACACAGACCTGTACAAATTCAATATGGATCAGGTCATCTTCCATAAGCATACCGACCTTTGCGGGCAGTACTACTTCAAATGCCGCAACAAGAACGTCCGTTTCACGCCCGAAATGGTGGAGGAGATCAAGGCGCAGGTCGATCATCTCTGCTCCCTGACCTTCAAAAAGGATGAACTCGATTACCTGCGGTCGATCCGTTTCATCAAGAACGACTACGTCGAATTCCTGCGCCTGTGGCGCCCGATCCGCGATTACGTCACGGTCGAGGGAAACGGGAACGGGGAACTGACGGTCGTGGTGGACGGACCGCTCTTCTCGGCGATGCAGTTCGAGATCCATTTGCTCGAGATCGTCAACGAGGTCTATTTCAGAATGGCGTACGACTATAAGGAACTCGTAAAGAGCGCCGAAGAGCGGCTGCAGAAGAAGATCGACGCTTTCAATAACGGGACCTATACCTTCAAATTCGCCGAATTCGGCTGCAGAAGGCGTCTGTCGCGCGAGTGGGAGGACACGGTCGTCAGACGGTTTACGTCCGAGACCTCGAACTGCGTGGGCACATCGAACGTCTATCTTGCCCGGAAATACGGCGTCACGCCGATCGGCACCTATGCGCATGAATTCGTTCAGATGTATCAGGGGATCGACCGGATCCCGCTGGCGTATACCAATCACTACGCCATGCAGGACTGGTACGAGGAGTACAAGGGAGATAACGGAACGGCGCTCACCGATACGCTGACGACCGATCTCTTCCTTCTGGATTTCGATCGCTCGATGGTCAACAACTATACCGGCGTGCGTCACGACAGCGGGGATCCCTATGAATGGGGCGAGAAGATCATCGCGCACTACAAAAAGTACGGCGTGGATCCGAAAACGAAACTGCTGCTCTTCAGCGACAGTCTGAATTTCGATAAAGCGCAGAAACTGCACGATTATTTCTGCAATAAATCGAAGGTCTCCTTCGGCATCGGCACCTTCTGCGCCAACGACACCTTTGCGGAAGCGCTCAACATCGTCATCAAACTGCAGTACGTCAACGGCAGACCCGTCGCAAAACTCTCCGACGCGGAGGGGAAAGCGATGTGCCGCGACGACGAGTATCTGGAATATCTCAAGCGCTCGGTCGACTTCAGACTGCACAGGGAAAAGTGAACGCGCCCCGAAAACGGACGGGGCGCCGGGTCCTTTTATGGACGGCAAACGAAAAACCGGCTGAGTTAAGGGCGTGTGATCCTTCATTCAGCCGGTTTTCCGGTCGGCGCCTTATTGTTTCATTCTGATTTCAGAATGAAACAGCCCCGCTACGGCCGGAAGCGCTTCGCTCGCAGACGGAAGGCGCCGTTGAGCGTACGCAGATAGAGCGCGCGCGGGATGCGCGGCTCAAAATAGCGCACGCCGAAGGGCAGGGAGTGTTCCGCACAGTACGACAGATCCCTGATCGCTTCAAACGTCTTTTTATGCGGGTGAAGCGCCGCCGGAAGATGCGGATACATCGAAGAGAGCGGACCCGCGCCGATCCCGACGCCCCCCTCAAAGGTGCGTCCGGTGCGCGCGCAGAAGGCGTTCAGGACCGAAAAAGCGGGCGCGGTCGCCCGCGCGTCGTAGTAGCCGCAGTTGCAGATCGCATAGATCTTCTTCGTTTTTTCGGGCAGTTTCGACAGACTCCCGAGCGTTTTGGCGGGTACGCCGTCGAAATAGAGCGGGAAGGCGATGATCGCCGTGTCTCCCGACGGCGCCGCGTCGGGAAAACAGAGGACGTCCTTGCCGGGCTTCACCCGGCAGAGCAGTTTATAACTCGTGCTCTCCTTTCCACGGGGGCTTGCGCAGATACAGTCGGTCACGGGTGCGCCTCTCTTTCTTCTTCCGCAAGGAAGCGCGGCGCTCTTCTTCCGGCGTAAAGATTGACGGCGTTCGCGCGCGTGAGCAGTTCGATCGACGCTCTCTCCTCCCGGCTGACCGGTCCGTAGAAGACCGTGGAGAAGACAAGCGGCTGCCGGTAGCGTCTCTTATGATGCATTTCTCCCCTGTAGATCCGAAAGGTCGGACGCAGATAGGAGATCGAGCGGTCAAGGACGTTCTTAACGGAGGGACTGTAACTGCCGAAGGTGTTCCTGCTGATGACCAGCAGTTCGTCGCATTTTGAGAAATCTTTTATAAACGAGGAGGAGCGGTCGTTTCTGACGCAGGAGCCGGGATGCTCGAACCAGCATTGAAAGCATCCGCAGCAGCCGGCGTCCCCTTCTTCCGCTTTGAAGAATACGCACCGTTCGGGGCAGGCGCCGGGCGGAAGGTCTTTTTTGTCGGCGTCCGACAATACCAGAACCATTGCTTTGACCTCCTTTTCGGGTCGGGATTTGCAAAGAACGGAACCTTGCGCGCCGCAAGGCGCCGCGCAGCCGGTTCTTTTCCTCTACTCTTCCCGCGAAAGCGGTTTTTCATACCGAAAAAGCGTTCTTTGCTCTGTCGGTCGGCGTTTTGGCACGTTCGATCGGCATTTTTTGTTTTTTCTTTCAGCATTCTCTTGCATTTTCAGTAAAAACATGATAGAATATACGAAAAGATCGTTCCGCCGAACGCGGGCGGTCATAATACCAAGGAGGAAAACATCAATGGCTGATTTCAATGAGAATGAGCAGCAGAATGCTCAGGCACAGGAAAACGCGCAGGAACAGGCGCAGAACCAGCAGAACACCCAGGGACAGCAGCAGAGCCAGGGACAACAGAATCAGAGCGCGCCCAAAGGCGGCATTCTTGATACGCCCGACTATACCGCTCAGTTCACGAAAGAAGACGTCGAGAGCAACAAGGTCATGGCGATCCTCGCCTATATCGGGATCCTCGTGCTTGTTCCGATCTTTGCCGCAAAGGAATCGAAATTCGCGCGCTTCCACGCAAATCAGGGCCTCGTGTTCCTGATCGTCGCGGTGATCGCCGGCGCGGTCAGCGGGATCTTCGGACTGATCCCCTACGTCGGCTGGATCGTCGGCTCCGCCATCGGCGTCTGCACGCTTCTTCTGATGATCTTCGGGATCGTCAACGCCGCGCAGGGTCGCGCGAAGGAGCTGCCGATCATCGGAAAATTCAGAATCCTGAAATGATCCGCGTTCTTTGAGAATCAAAACGAAAAAAATCCGTACGGCACGCCGGTTTCCGGCAGCCGTACGGATTTTTTTATGCCGTCACAGCGATCGGATCGCGTCGACGGGCGGTTTCTTTGAATGATGATAGACCGGCAGGACCGTTGAGATAAAGGCGACCGCCGCGGCGAGCGCGCCGAGGATCAGCGCCTGGAGCGGTCCGAAGAAGAAGAGCGTTGCGGAGACGAGCAGTTCGTTTCTTAAGAAAACGCCGAAGCGCACCGACAGGATGATCGAGAAGATCACCGACAGAAGATAGCAGGCGCTGATGATCATCATGCTCTCGCTGTAAAAGACCTTGAAGACGTCGATCTTTCTCGCGCCCAGCGCGCGCAGGATGCCGATATCTCTCTTTTTGAAGTTGATCGACACGGAGATGAAGTTGAAGAGCAGCAGCGCCGCAAAGGCGGCGAAGACGATGCCGACCCAGAAGAAGACGCCCGAAGCCGTGGCGACGATGCGCGCATATCTGTCAAACGTATCGTTCTGGTAGTTGTTGTGGAGCATGAATCTCCGGCTTTCCGCGTCGTTTTCGGCGACGGCGTCGCCCGTCAGCGCTCTGCGCGCCCCGTCGGAGTTGACGGTCAGAAGGAAGTCCGCGGACGCGGCGTCGTAATGCTTGTCGCCGGTACTGAAAAACTTCGAAAACGCGGGAGAGGGGAGCAGCACGTCCGCGTAGGTCGTTTCCTCGCTGACGACGCCGATGACCTTCACCGTCCTGTACGCGCCTTCTTTTTCGGAGTGCCGCACTTTCAGTTCGTCGAGCGCGCCGGGGACGGTTTCTTCGATCAGGCGCAGCGCATCGAGAAGACCTTCGTTCTTGGCGTTGTTCGCGATCTCGTGAAGCCGGTCGACAACGTCCTCCGGAAGAACGCCGCGGTTGCTATAAAGATTGATGATCTGATAAAGTCCGTTTCTGCTGACGAGCAGAGTGTCTTCTCCCGGCGTTTTGCCGTCAAGGAGGTAGGAAGCGATGCCGTCATTCAGTTCCGACGCGTTCATCCAGACGGCGTCCCATTCCTCCGCCGTGCCGTAAGTGGCGACGAGATAGGAGCCGTTAAAGGGATTGAAAACGTCCATGTGCGCGTCGAGAAAACTCTCGGTGACGAGCGCCGTCGTTGACAGAGACGCCCGGTAGAGCACGTCGAGTTCATTTTTGAGGGTATAGAGCCGCGCGACGGCGTTGACCGCGGCGGCGTCCTCGTCCTTCTGTGCCGCGGAGATGATCGTGGCTGCCGTTTTGAGTTCGTCAAACTTCCGGTCGGGGCGTGGGGCTTTGAAGATCCCGCAGATCTCGACGACGGATTCGCTGCTGTCTCTGATGACGATTTTTTTGCCGATCGGCATATCGCCCGCGTGCTTCATGAGCTTGTCGCCCGACGCGTCTGTCGCAGAACTGTTGTACAGCGCTTCGATCACCAGATCGGACACGGCGATCTCGTTGCTGTTCAGGGGCATTCTTCCGTAGATGATCTCCGCGCCGAAGCGGCTGAGCTGCTGCTCGTCGGTCACGGCGAAACCGCAGAAGGCGGTGGGAGAATAGTAATCATAATCCGAAGAATAGGTGAACCGGAATTCGGGGGAGCGTCCGGAGAATGCGCCGTCGCGGTGGCTGAAGGTCTGGATCTTCATGAACTCGAGCCCCGTGCGCTTTTCAAACGCCTTGACGCGCTCTTCGTCTGACAGCTCCTGCCGCGTATGCTGATACTCCATGTTGACGATCGGGACGATTTCGGTGGTCACGTGGTAGTTCGCCACGCCCAGTTCCGTCTGTCCGCCGTCCGCAAGCGAATTGCGCAGGGCGGTATTGCGGTCGAAGGTCATCAGGGTGAGCATAAAGCCGAAGGCGGTGAGGGCAAGCGTGGAGAGGATGACCGTCATCACGAGGCGGAAGCGTTTGGTCTTCAAGCCCGACGCGCCCATGCGCGCCGCGTATTTCAGCGGGAATTTCGAGCGGATGAGCGGCTTGTCGTCGTAGGGGGCGGTATGCACTTCCTCCGGGACCGTTTCGGCGAAATGTCCGCCGTGTACCGTCGTGCCTTCGCCTTCGAGGATCAGCGTGACCGTCTTTTTCTCACGCAGGAGGGCGTTGAGCTGCGCGAGCATCACGCCGTCGACGTCTCTTGTGACGTGCACCTTGTCGCCGACGATCGCCATACCGCTGCCGTCGTCCTCGTCGTGCACGAAGGTCATGTCGGAGATCACTCTGCCGTCGTGCAGTTCGATGATCCTGTCTGCGTACTGATTGGCAAAATCCCGGTCGTGCGAGACAACGACGACGAGTTTGTTTTCCGAGAGCCGCTTGAGCAGATCGAGCACCGCTTTGCCGGTGTTGGAGTCGAGCGCCCCGGTCGGTTCGTCCGCCAAAATGATCTGCGGATCCTTGACCAGTGCGCGCGCGATCGCCACGCGCTGTTTCTGTCCGCCCGAGAGGGTCAGCGGCTTGCGTTTCTCAAGCCCGCCGAGTTCTACGTCGCCGAGGACGCCCTGCAGGTCCCCGTCCTTCGGGCGTTTGCCCTGGAGTTCGGTCGCCAGCGTCACGTTCTCCTTTACGGAGAATTCGGGCATAACGTTGTATTCCTGAAAAATGAAGCCGACGTAGGTGTTGCGGTAGGAGTCGAAATCCGACTGCGAGAAGTTCTTGCTGCTGCGCCCCTTGACGACGATCTCGCCGGAGGTCGGCTTATCCAGTCCTCCCGCGATATTCAGCAGCGTCGATTTGCCGCAGCCGCTCTTACCGAGAATGAAGACCAGCCCCTTGTCGGGCAGGACGATCGATACGTCGTCGAGCGCCCGTACCGGCTCGCCGCCCTTCGTTTTATAGATTTTCGTGATGTTTTTCAGTTCGATCATGGGTATTTCTCCGTCATTTTCTGCCTGTAAACAGTCGATACCGTTACGGTTTTTGCTATTATATCATATTCCGGAATTCTTTTCAATTGTTTTCTTGACTTTTTGCCGTAAATCCGATATACTCTATATATGAACGATTATGAAAAGGGAAGTGTCACAGAAATGGCAGGAAGACCGCTTGCTGACAGGCTGAGGCCGACCGCGCTCGACGAAATGGTCGGGCAGGAGCATCTTTTCGGGAAAAACGGCGTGATCCGCCGCGTACTGTCGCGCGCGCATCTGACGAATATGATCTTTTACGGTCCGCCCGGTACCGGAAAAACGACGCTCGCCGGGATCATCGCGGGGATGTCCGGCATGGAATTGCGGCATCTCAATGCGACGACGGCGACGACCGCCGACGTCAAGGAAGCGATCGCCGCGAGCACCTCGGTGTTCGGCAGCAACGGCGTTCTGCTCTATATCGACGAGATCCAGTATTTCACGCGCAAACAGCAGCAGGTACTGCTCGAATACATTGAGAACGGACAGATCACCCTGATCGCGTCAACGACCGAAAACCCCTATCTTTACGTCTATAACGCCATCATTTCACGCTCGATGGTCTTTGAATTCAAAGCCGTGACCGCAAAGGAGATCCTGCCGGTCCTGAAGCGCGGGATGAAGATCCTGGAGGAGGAAGCGTGCGAAAAGCGCGAGGTCGACGAGGAGACCCTCCTGTATATCGCGCAGGCGGGCGCGGGCGACGTGCGCCGCAGCGTCAACATCCTGGAGAGCGCGTTTTATACCGCTGACGGAAAGATCGAAAAGAGCACTGTCGACGCGCTGACGCCGAGGATCATCGGGAATTTCGACCGCAGCGGCACCGTCCACTACGATCTTTTGTCGTGTCTGCAGAAATCGGTGCGCGGCTCCGATCCCGACGCGGCGATCTTCTACCTTGCGAAGATCTTGGAGGGCGGAGATCTGCCCGGCGCCTGCAGACGGCTGATCGTTATGGCGAACGAGGATATCGGACTTGCCTATCCTCAGGCGGCGACGGTCGCGCTCTCCTGCGTGGAGAGCGCCATGAAGGTCGGGATGCCCGAAGCGGCGCTGCCGCTGTCGAACTGCGTGATCTTTCTGGCGACCTGTCCGAAATCCAACAGCGCGTACCTCGCCTACGACGCGGCGAAAAAGGACGTGCTGGAGGGCAGAGGACAGACGGTTCCGCCGTATATGCGTCCGTCGAACAAATATGACGGCTATATCTATCCGCACGACCATCCGAACCACTACGTCGCACAGCAGTACCTGCCGGACGACCTCAAAGACCGCCGCTACTACGTTTTCGGCGATAATAAGATCGAGGCGGCGGCAAAGGCGTACTGGGATCTCGTCAAGGACGGGAAGAAATGAGGACGCCGTGAAAGAACGCGGTAAACGCTTCGGGCGGATCCGGATGCTTGCAGCGGCGGCAGCGGTCGTGATGACCGCGGTCGATCAGTTGTCCAAGGTGATCGTGATGAAGACCGTCGGCTTCGGCGATCCCTCAAAACAGTATTATACCGGCTTCTTCCATATTCATCCGGTGCGCAACATGAAGACCGCGGAGGCGATCGCGCGCCGCGCGCAGGAGGGATCCTTCGGAAAAGGGTTCTATATGGCGCTGGAGCTTGCCGAGATCGCGGCGGCGCTTGCGCTCGCGGTGCTGCTTATCTGTTTTATCCACAAGCTGACGCTTCTGGCGAACCGCGGCGTGCAGAACGGAACGGTGACGGTCCTGATCTCGCTTTCGCTCACGATGTTCCTCTGCGGCGCCTTCGACCGACTGTTCTACGAGGGAGCTGTCGATTTTCTCTGCGTGACATTCCCCGCCGTCAGCGAGGACGGAAGCAGGGCGCTGGTGCATTTTTCCTTTGACGTCAAGGACGTGTACGTCTACCTGTTCGGCGTGCTGACGCTCTACTATCTGCTGCGCGTGGTCTTTTCGATCCTGTTTTTCCGCGCAAAGGATCCCGACGGATTTTCGGCGTTCAAGGAGAAGGTGCGCGCGCTGTTCAGACGGAAAAAAGACGGCGGGAATGTTGACTGAATTTGTCAATGACAGAATAATGTCAACAGTGCATTTTCTTTGCCGATATGCTATAATGAATTCAGCCGGCGCGGAGCGATCCCTGCCGGTCAGGGGAATGTTCCGCAGCGCTCCGCGGCACATTCCCCGATCTGTTTTCAGAAGAAAACCGGCGTTCCCGGGGGGCTGTTTCATTTGCCTGCAAATGAGCAGCCCCCGCAAAACGGATGGTCGGGATTCCGTCCGTTTTGCGCGACTTTTGCGGGTTTTAACCGCCGGCTCATCGCAAAGTTTTCCGCGCCCCGGAGCGGCGCGGTCGGCGCCCGAAAAAAGGATCCCCGCGCGCTGCCGCGCAGCGCGTGGGGATCCGGACGTGATTTGAATGACCGACAGTTTCCCTTATTTGTTTTCCTTCGGTTCCTCCGGCTGCTCTGCCGGCTCTTCGTGAACGTTTCCGCCTTCTTTTCTGCTGAGAAGGAGGTTCGTGAAGATACCGACGATCAGCGCGCAGGCGATCGCCGTCAGGGTGACGTCAACGATCTTGAGCGCCATTCCGCCGATGCCGCAGATCAGGATCGCGGCGACGGTGAAGAGGTTCCTGTTGTCGTTCAGATCGACCTTCTGTACCATTTTCAGACCGGAAACGGCGATGAAGCCGTACAGTGAAATGCACACGCCGCCCATGACGCAGGAGGGGATCGTTGCAAGGAAGGTGGTGAAGGGGGCGATGAAGGAGGCGACGATCGCGAGGACCGCGGTCGCGGTGATCGTGACGACCGAGGCGTTGCCGGAGATGGCGACGCAGCCGATCGATTCGCCGTAGGTCGTGTTCGGGCAGCCGCCGAAGATCGCGCCGGCGATCGATCCGAGACCGTCGCCGAGCAGCGTGCGGTGCAGGCCCGGATCCTTGAGAAGATCCGATTCAATGATCGAGGAGATGTTCTTGTGGTCTGCGAGGTGTTCCGCAAAGACGACGAACGCCACGGGCACGTACGCCACGGCGATCGTTGCGATATACTTGCCGTCAATGGCTGCAAATCCGTCGATCGCGGTCAGGAAGGTGAAATCGGGCAGCCACTTCATGTTGATGAAAAGGTCGAAATTGATGATCTTGAAGGCGTCGATGCCGGACAGTTTTCCGACGATCGTGAAGATCGCCGCCGCCGCGTAACCGGCGGCGATGCCGATGATGAAGGGCACCATTTTCGCCATTTTCTTTCCGTAGACCGAACTGATCATCACGACGACCAGGGTGATGAAGGCGCAGATCAGGCAGACCCAGCCGCCTTCGTTCATGACGTATACGCTGTTGGCGCCGTCATACTGCGCGAGTTTGAGCGCGTCTCCCACGGCGTTATGCGCAAGCGACAGACCGATGAGGGCGACGGTCGGTCCGATCACGACGGGGGGCATCAGTTTGTCGATCCATTTGACGCCGATGCACTTGACGGCGATCGCGATCAGCACGTAGACCAAACCCGCGAATCCCGCGCCGATCAGAATGCCCGCAAATCCGGCGGCAGCCGTGGCGGCGCCGGCGAAGGCGGCGAACATCGAGGGCAGGAAAGCGAACGAGGAACCTAAGAACACGGGGCTTTTGAATTTCGTGAGCAGTTGATAGATCAGCGTGCCGATGCCCGCGCCGAAAAGGGCGGCGGACTGGGACATCCCGTGACCGACGATCGCGGGAACGGCGATCGTCGCCGCGAGGATCGCGAGCAATTGCTGGAGCGCAAAGAGGATCAGTTGACCTGCTTTCGGTTTGGCGTCAACGCCGTAGGTTAGTTTCATGGTTTTCCCTCCGAATTGTTCTTTTGTTTTTCACTTCTATATATTGCGGTTTCCCGCTCTATATCCCGTTCAGCGGATCGGCTTGAGCAGCACCACGCCGTCCTCACCGTCGTAGTCCTTGACGCGCACCCGCACGATCTCTTCGCGCGAGGTAGGCAGATTTTTGCCGATATAGTCCGCGCGGATCGGCAGTTCGCGGTGACCTCTGTCGACCATGACGGCGAGCGCGATGCGCGCGGGTCTGCCGAGGTCGGTCAGCGCATCCATCGCCGCGCGGGCGGTGCGCCCGGTGAAGATGACGTCGTCGACCATCACGACGTTCTTGTTCTCGATGGAGAAGGGAATGTAGGAGCCGTTGACGTGAACGCCGCCGTCCTTTTCCTTCAGATCGTCGCGGTAGAGCGTGATGTCCAGGATCCCTACCGGCACTTCTACGCCGGAGATGGTTTTGATGATCTCGCTGAGATCCTTCGCAAGCGGTACGCCGCGCCGCAGGATCCCGACCAGACAAAGATTGTCCAGGTCCCCGCCGCGCTCCACGATCTCGTGCGCAATACGCGTCAGAGTGCGTCTGCATGCGGTGCTGTTCATGATCTCGATGATCTGTTCCATGTGCCGAGCCTCCTTTTTTTCGTTTTGTTCATGGGCGCGCCCCGCGAAGCAACAAAAAAACCCTGCCGATCCTGTCGACAAGGTACTTCTGCGCCCGATGCGCCCGTGAACGATCTGTTCGTCTGTCCCTTGTCGGTCTCTCTGTACCGCCGTTAAAAGGCTTCGCTCCGTTCAATTCACTATACCACAACGTCCGGGTTTTGTCAAGCGGAAAAATGTAAAAAACGAAAGAGAAACTGTACGAAAAAAGTGGAAAAGAATTGTGTAAAATCATCAATTTGACAGAAAAAAGGGGTTGACAGCAAAAGATCTTTCTTATATAATATATAGAGTATGTTAAAAGGCGGAAGAGGGGTGTTTTTTTGAAGATCGCCATCGTGGGCGGAGGCGCTGCCGGAATGTTCGCCGCCTGCCGGCTCGCCGACGCGGGGATCCGCGGCGTCACCCTCTTTGAAAAAAACGACAGATTGGGAAAAAAACTGGCGATCACCGGAAAAGGCAGATGTAATCTGACCAACCGCTGCACGCCCGGGGAGGTACTTTTGAACGTACCGACCAATCCGAAGTTCCTTTACAGCGCTCTGCGCTGCCTTTCGCCTGAGGACGTGACGGACTATTTCGAGAACGTGCTGGGCGTACGTCTCAAGACCGAGCGCGGAAACAGGGTGTTTCCGCAGTCCGATCGGGCGAGCGAGATCGTTCTTGCGCTGAAGCGGCATCTTGAGAAAGGCGGCGTCAGGACCGTCAATGCGCGCGTGCGCGCGATCGCCGCGGAAGGCGGCGCGGTGCGCGCTGTCGAAACCGACAAAGGGTCGTTTGACTGCGACGCCGTGATCTTCTGCCCGGGCGGATGCTCCTATCCGTCCACCGGCTCCGACGGCAAGAGCTATGCGATCGTCACGGCCCTGAGGCACACGGTCGTGCCGCCCCGTCCGTCGCTCGTTCCTTTGGAAACGGCGGGCAGTCTTCATCTGGGACTGCAGGGGCTCTCCTTAAAAAACACCGGTCTAAAACTGGTCGAAAGAGAGAGCGGCAGAGTGATCTACGAGGACCTCGGCGAAATGCTCTTCACGCATTTCGGACTCTCGGGACCGACGGTCCTGTCGGCGTCCGCGCACATGCGCGACGCGGCGGCGGGAAAGTATGAGATCGTTTTAGACCTCAAGCCGGGACTTGACGAGAAGACGCTCGACAGACGGCTGCTTTCCGATTTTGAAAAATACAGCAACAAGGATCTGCAGAACGCCCTGCACGATCTCCTGCCCGCGAAAATGATCCCCGCGATCATTACGGCGTCGTCGGTCGATCCGCATAAGAAGGTGCATGAGATCACAAAGGAAGAACGCGTCCGTCTGCGCGCCAAGCTCAAAGCCCTGCGCTTTACGGTGACCGGCTTTCGCCCGATCGACGAGGCGATCGTCACGTCGGGCGGCGTGAACGTGAACGAGGTGCGCGCGGCGACCATGGAGAGCAAGTTCGTAAAGGGACTGTACTTCGCGGGCGAAGTCCTTGACGTTGACGCCTATACGGGCGGCTTCAATCTGCAGATCGCCTTTTCCACCGCGGCGCTTGCCGCGCGGTCGTTATGCGGCGCCCTGCAGGATCGGATAAACTGACCCCTTTCATTCCATATATACCAATAAAGGATCCGGAGGAGAGTTATGAACATTGCGATCGACGGACCGTCGGGAGCCGGCAAAAGCTCCCTTGCAAAGGGACTGGCAAAGTATTTCGGCATGATCTACGTGGACACCGGGGCGCTCTATCGCGCCGTGGGACTGTACGCGAAGAGAAAAGGGATCCCGGTCGACGACGTGACGCCGGTCGAAGCCGATCTCGATACGCTGCGCGTGGGGTTGTGCTACAAGGACAGAGAACAGCACGTTCTGCTCTTTGACGAGGACGTGACCGCCCTCATCCGCACGCCCGAGATCTCGATGTATGCGTCCGCCGTATCGGCAAGACCCGCCGTGCGCGCCTTTCTGCTCGAGACGCAGAGACGTATGGCGCGCGAGCATTCGGTCGTTATGGACGGCAGAGACATCGGCACGGTGATCCTGCCCCAGGCGGAGGTCAAGATCTTCCTTATCGCAAGCGATCTGGTGCGCGCAAAGAGAAGAAAGGCGGAACTGGAGTCGAAGGGGATCTGTGCGACCGTTGAGGAAGTGCTCGCCGATATGCAGAAGCGCGACCGCAACGACCGCGAGCGCGAAACCGCGCCCGCCGTTCCCGCCGCCGACGCGATCCTGCTCGACAATTCCGACCTTACCGAAGCGGAAACGATCGAAGCGGCGATCGCCGTCGTAAAGGAAAAAATGAAGATATGACCCTTTACAGATTTTTGTATACCACCTTCCGCGGGATCATGTCGAAGATCGTTTTTCCGACGAAGGTGAAAAGGCGGTACGACGTCTTTCCGGAGGGTCCGGTGATTTTGTGCTGTAATCATCTCAGCGCCGCGGACGTCATTCTGCTCATCGCGACCTGCCCGCGTCAACTGCGCTTTATGGCGAAGAAGGAACTCTTCTCGGTGCCGGTGCTCGGATGGCTGATCCGGACGATGGGCGCGTTCCCCGTCGACAGGGGCGGCGGCAACGTCGGCGCGCTCAAAAAGGGCACGCAGCTGCTCGGCGACGGCGAGGTCGTCGGCATCTTTCCGCAGGGAACGCGCTGCCGGGACGTCGATCCGCGCTCGACCGCAGGCAAACTGCACGGCGGCATGGCGCTGATGGCGCAGCGCACGCACGCGACGATCCTGCCGGTCAGTATCGAAACGAAGGGCTATCACATCAGGGGCTTCAAGCGCATCACGCTGACCTACGGAGAGCCCGTTTCCTATGAAGACTATGCGTCGACGCTCGAGGAAAGCGGCAGGGAAGGGCTGACGCGCCGGTTCTTTGAGACGATCTGCGATATGGCGGACGAGAGCCGCCACGAGCGCGAAAATAAAAAAAGAAAGAAAAAGCAGGTAAACGAAGGATGATCGTCGTCGGGAAATACGCCGGGTTCTGTCCGGGCGTACGCAGAGCGGTGGAAAAGGCGGAGGAACTCGCGTCAGCGGGCGGTTCGTCGATCTGCACGCTCGGAATGCTGATCCACAACGTGACGACCGTCCGGGATCTGAAAAACAAGGGCGTGTCCGTGATCGGAGAAGAGGATCTTGAACGCGTTTTCAAAGCAGCCCGTCAAGGCGAAAAGCAGACGGTGATCCTGCGCGCGCACGGCGTGACGCGCGATCTGTCCCTGCGGCTTGAGGAAATGGCGGCGGCTTGCCCCGATTTCGCCGTTGAGGACTGCACCTGTCCGTACGTGAAGAAGATCCACCGGATCGTGGAGGAGAATACCTCGCCCGAATGCGCGCTCTTTGTGTTCGGAAACGCCGAGCATCCCGAGGTCAAGGGGATCTGCAGTTACGCCAAGGGCGGATATACGGTCGTTTCTTCCGAAAGCGACCTTGAGAAGTGCGCTCCTTTCCCGAAAAACGCCGTTTTTGTGGCGCAAACGACGCAAAACGAGGAAGAGTGGAAAAAATGTCAAAAAATTTTCAAAAACCTCTGTACAAACGGAAAAATTTTTGATACAATATGCAATGTTACCGAAAGCAGGCAGAAGGAAGTAAAGGAGATCTCCGCGCAGGTCGACGCAATGCTGGTGATCGGGAGCAGAGAGAGCTCCAACACGATGAAGCTTTATGATCTCGCAAAGAAAAACTGCCGCTGTGTTCTTCTGACCGAAGACGGCAGCGATATCGACAAACTGCCGGCGGACGTTACAAAACTCGGAATCACTGCGGGCGCCTCGACGCCCGACAGAATAATAGAGGAGGTTCATAGCAAAATGAACGAAAACTTCGAGAATTTCGAACAAATGCTGAACGAGTCGTTCAGAACTTTAAATACAGGGGATACGGTTGACGGCGTGATCATCTCGGTTTCGCCAAACGAACTGACGGTCGATACCGGCACGAAGTTCACGGGCGTCGTTCCCTTTGATGAAGTTGCTGAAGATTCCGGCACAGACCTCGCCGAGGTCTACAAGGTCGGCGACAGGATCACCGCGAGAGCGATCCGCGTTTCCGACGTGGAGGGTGTGGCGACTCTGTCCGTCAAGCAGGCGGAGAGGACCAATTCCTTTAAGAAGCTGTCCGCCGCGTACGAGAACGGCGAAGTCCTCACCGGCAAAGTGACCGACGTGGTCAAGGGCGGCGTGATCGTCACCAGCAAGTACAACCGCGTGTTCATCCCCGCGGGACAGACCGGCGTTCCCAAGGAAGGCGACCTGAATGAACTGAAGGGCAAGACCGTCCGCTTCAAGATCATCGTGCTCGAGGCAGAGAAAAACAGAGCGGTCGGCTCGATCCGTGTGGTCGAAAGAGAAGAGCGCAAAGCAAACCTCGAGGAATTCTGGGCGAACATCGAAGTGGGCAAGACCTATACCGGCAAGGTCAAGAGTCTTACATCCTTCGGTGCGTTCGTGGATCTCGGCGGCATCGACGGCATGATCCACATGACGGAACTCAGCTGGGGCAAGATCAAGCATCCTTCCGACGTCGTTTCGATCGGAGAGGAAGTCACCGTGTTTGTCAAGGGCTTTGACAGGGAAAAGAAGAGAATCTCTCTCGGCTATAAGAAGGCCGAGGACGATCCGTGGGTCATCTTCACCGGACGCTATGCCGTCGGCGACGTCGCCCCGGTCAAGATCGTTTCCTTTATGCCGTTCGGCGCTTTCGCGGAAGTCCTGCCCGGTGTGGACGGTCTGATCCACATCTCGCAGATCGCCGATAAGCGCGTGGGCAAGCCCGAAGAGGAACTGCAGATCGGTCAGATCGTCGACGCGAAGATCGTCGGCATTGACGAGGAAAAGAAGAAGATCTCCCTCTCGATCCGCGCACTGCTCGCACCCGCCGCCGACGAAGCGCCCGCCGACGAAACGCCCGCCGACGCGGAACCCGCCGCCGACGAAGCGCCGAAGGGCGACAGCGAAGAATAATCGACTTACGGGCGAAAACCGCCCGAAAGTAAAGAAATCAAGGACTGTCTCTGCCGTCGGATCATCGATGATCCGGCGCCTCGGACAGTCCTGTTTCACAGATTGCGAAAAGGAGAATTCTTATGGAAAAGATGAAGAAGAGCATCAATACGGTCGGGAAGATCT
Organism: Clostridia bacterium; assembly: GCA_017454525.1. Classification (GTDB taxonomy): domain Bacteria; phylum Bacillota; class Clostridia; order Oscillospirales; family CAG-272; genus UBA11512. Next base: position 2,531 of record JAFTCT010000057.1, on the reverse strand, counting down.
GCAGAGTCTTTTCGATCATTTTCATGGTCCTGATGATCATTTCGACCGTGTCGCTGCTGATCATCGGATTTATTCTGTCCCTGGTCCCGCAGGATCTGATCCAGGCGGACGTGGACACGCAGGTGAAGATCGAGACTTACGGCGATTTCGTCGATCAGATCTCCGAAGAGGACAAAGAGGCGATCACAAATGCCTTAAAGAACAGCGTTGTGAAAGTGGCGTTCTCGTCCATGGACGTCAAGAAGATCACGCAGAAGGGTCAAAGTCTTATTTTAGAGACCGAAACCGGCACGATGCATTTCACGCTGCGCAGACTGGGGCTCGCCCTGCTGCCGCTCTCGCTGCAGACGGGCGCGCTCATCATCGTCTTCATCATGCTGACGAAGCTGATGAAGGAGTTCGCCTACTGCGAGACGCCCTTTTCTGAGAGCGTGATCAAGGCGCTGCGCGCCTTCGCGTTCTCCCTGATCCCCTACGCGGTGATAAAGATGTTCTCTTCGTCTCTGTCGCTGTCGATTTTGACGACGAACACCTTTTCGTTCAGTCTGAACGTCGATTTGAAGACCGTGATTTACGTGCTCGCGATCCTGCTGATCGTCATGATCTTCAGATACGGCGCGGAAGTGCAGAAAAAGAGCGCCCCGCAGGATCTGACGCGGCCGCAGTTCCCGCAGGATCCGCCGTATCCGCAGCAGTAAGCGCGCGGGAGTTTTGAACGAAGAAAATAGAACGGAAAGGAGAACACCGTTTTGAACGTATTGACAACAAACGGCCTCAGTAAAGTCTATAAAGGACAATGGGCGGTCAAAAACGTTTCGATGCATATCGAAAAGGGCGATATCTACGGTTTCGTCGGCGAGAACGGCGCGGGAAAGACCACGCTGATCCGCCTGGTGACGGGACTTGCCGCCCCGACCTCGGGGAGTTATGCGCTTTACGGCGTGCCCGACAGTTCAAAGGACATCTACGGGGTGCGCAAGCGCACCGGCGCGATCGTTGAGACGGCGACGATGTGCATGAGCATGACGACGCTGGAAAACCTGAAACTGCAATGCGGCATCACCGGCACGGAGCGTACGGACGAGGAACTCATCGCGCTCATCGGACGGGTCGGACTCGACTATGAGGCGACCAAAAAGAAGAAGGTCGGCAGGTTCTCTCTCGGGATGCGTCAGCGTCTCGGCATCGCGATGGTCCTGGTTTCGGGCGCCGACTTCGTCATTCTCGACGAACCGATGAACGGTCTGGATCCGCAAGGCTTTATCGAGGTCCGTGTAACGATCCTGAAACTGAATAAGGAGGGCGTCACCTTCCTGATCTCCAGCCATATCCTCTCGGAACTGGAACGCGTCTGCACGAAGATCGGCGTGATCTCTCACGGCGAGCTGCTCGAGGAGATCAGCCTGGAGGATCTTCATAAGAACGCGAGGAGACGGATCCTCATTGACGCGCAAAACAGCATAGCGGTCCTCGGTGCGCTGAATACCGACGGGCATTTTCCCGATATCGGGACCGAGGACGGAAAGATCGCCGTATACGGCGACGCCGATCTGAACCGGATCCTGCGTATCCTTGTGGAAAAAGGGCTGGAAGTCCGTTCGGTCAACACGCTTGAGGAAACGATCGAAGACCACTATATCCGTCTTCTGGGAAGGGGGAGAATCTCATGATCAGACTTCTGAAGGCAGATCTTTATCGGGTTTTACGAAGCAAGCTGACGCTGATCGCTCTGCTTCTGGCGGTCGGTTTTCCCATACTGACCGTACTGTTGTATTCCGGACTGAAGCTGATCGGCGGTATCGCCGAGGATCCGGCGCTCGGTTCGCTCTTCAGCGCGAACACCATCATTGGCACCGTGTATTCGCTGTCAAACAACGTCGGACTGGTCGTGCCGGCGTTTGCGGGCATCCTTGTGTGTCTGGACTACTCGAACGGAACGCTGCGCAACAAGGTGATCGCGGGCAACCGCCGCTCACAGATCTATCTGTCGCATCTGACGGTTTCGATCCTCTTCTCGGTGGTCATCATCTCGGTCTACGCGCTCCTGATGGCGGGGCTGGCGCTGATCTTCTTCCCGTTCACCGTCGATCCCGCCGTCGATCTCGGCCTCGAGATCTTTTGGTTTATCATGAACGGAACGCTGACGTTTGCCTTTATGGCGACGGTGTCCACCCTCTTCGCCATGATCTTCCGGAGCACCGCCCCGACGATCATTTTTACGATCGTTTTCTCGATCGCGCTCTATGCGCTGACCTCCGTTCTGATGGCGATCGATCTCGGGAATTTTAAGTACGCCGCCTATTTCATCCCGACGTTCTCAGGGAATTTCTTCAGTTTGAGTTCTTTCGGCGCGCTCGGAATGTTCGGTCAGACAGCCGAAGCGTCAAAATGGCTGATGTTCGCGGAGGGTACGGCTTCCTTCTTCTTCTTCGGCGCCGTCAACACGGTGATCGGGCTGTATTTCTTCAAAAAGCGTGATATCAGATAATGAAATGAACCGATAAAACAGAGCGGCGGGGGTGCTTCGCTTG
>JAFTCT010000056.1 GCA_017454525.1 Clostridia bacterium | reverse complement strand
GGTGTTTCATTTGGCGCAAATGCGCCAAATGAAACACCCCCCTTGAACGTCTGTATTCGTTATAGTATTCGCCATGAGAACGGCAGAGCGGGCGGCTTTCGCTCATCCCGCGTTCTGTTCCGCGCCGGTCAGTTTCAGCCGCCTGACAGACTGCTTCGGCACGGTCAGCGTCAGCACGTAGTTCTCCTCGGTCTCGACGCGCGTGAGCGTCGCGGCGTAACCGGCGGTGCGGATCTGCGCCGTGATGCGCAGAAGGGAATTGACGATCGGAAGAAGATCCTGCGTGAACCCGCGCTTCATTTCAAGCGCGTCCTTCTGCGCGGAATAGATGTAGCCGAGGCACGCGCTGCATTCCGCTGCCGCGCGCGTTCTGTCCTCGGGGGAGGGAAGTGCGGCGATGAGTTCGATGAGTTCGTCGGGCATGTGGATGTTTATGCACGCTTTACGCTCGGCGCCCGTCAGCAGAAGACAGTTGAGGAGCGCTTTCAGTTTCGCGCGCGTTTCGTGCAGTTTCTCTTCGTCTGCGGCGCCGATGCGCTGCGGATCGATCAGAGTTTTTAAGAGCGCCGCCCGCAGGAAGACGTCGGGTTTTTCCGCGGTCGTCAGGCATTCATAGCGCGCGCAGCCGATCGCGTCTGCCGGCAGGTCGTAGATGAAGCAGGGAACGCGCGTGTGGCCCATGCGCTTGAGGGCGTCCAGCCGCCTGCTGCCCGAGATCAACGTATACAGACCGCCCAGCGGACTCTCCTCGCCGCAGACCCTTCTGACGGTCAGCGGCTCGATCAGTCCGTAGCGCCGGATGCTCTCGATGAGTGCGGGCGCCGCCGCGCGTCTGTCGTGCTCGCCCGCCGCAGGCGTGATGCGGTCGACGTCGATCATGTGGACGGTCAGCCGCTCCTTCATCAGCCGGAGCGTGTCCGCCGCTTTCTTTCGCGCTTCCTCCTCGCGCTCCTTTTTTATCTTCTTGTACGCTTTTCTTTGCTTTATTTTTCTTTTTAAACCCATTTTCGTTTCCTCCTTGCTTTTTCTTCTTTTCACCATTATACGCGCCTTTTCCCGCGGATGCTGTCGGATCTTCTGCGCTTCCTGTTCTTTCTTTCGTTCCGGATGGGAATCGTGCGTTTTGGATTATGAATGGATTATGAATAAATATACGCAATAATACATAAATTTACACAATATGTTATTGTTTTTTACGTTTTTCTGCAATTCCTGCGCGCGCCGATTTTTTCAAAACGCTCCGTCGCCGGTATTTTCCGCAGAGATTGCCGCCCCGGATTTTTCAAAAACCCTTGACAAACGCGCGCGATTGTTGTAAAATTCTGTTGCAGGCGGAATATCTGCTCCGCTGAAATCACAGCGATTCTGAAAGGATGGTACATCTTATGGCAAAGAAAAGTTCTTTCTTCAAGGATTTCAAGAACTTCATTTCAAAGGGCAATATCCTTGATATGGCGGTCGGCGTCATCATCGGCGGCGCGTTCGGCAAGATCGTCGCATCTCTGGTCGCCGACGTCATCTCCCCGCTGATCTCCCTGGCTATGGGCGGCGTTTCGCTCTCCGAGTGCTTCGCCGTCATCTCCAACCCCAACAACGTCCCGGTTCCCGAAACGGCGACCGCCGCCGTCGAAGCCGGCATCAACGTCATGCGCTGGGGCAACTTCCTGCAGACGATCATCGACTTCCTGATCATTGCGCTCTGCATCTTCCTCTTCCTGCGCATCATCATCAAGACCAAGGAAAAGTTGAACGCGAAGAAGAAGGCGGAAGAAGACAAGAAGGCCGCCGAGGAAAAGGCGAAGAAGGAAGCCGAGGAAGCGGAAGCCAAAGCCGCCGCGGAGGCTGCCGAAGCGAGAAAGACCGAACTCGAAGAGAGTGCGCTCAAGCAGGAAAAACTTCTTGCCGAGATCCGCGATCTGCTCGCGAAGAAGTGATCTTCTCAACTGTTTTTACGAAAACCGGAGGGCGGGATTCCGCCCCCCGATTTTCTTTGCGGAGGGTCCCGATGCCTGATTTTTCGTCCGGAAAGCGCTATTATACCTACGACGCCTATCTCAAAAAGACCTTCGGGCAGAAATGCCTGAAGATCGCTCTTGACGGCGGCTTCACCTGTCCCAACCGCGACGGGCGCGCCGGCTTCGGCGGCTGCGCCTTCTGCGGCGGCGGAGGCGCCGAAAACCCGCTGGGGTCCCGCGGGCGCCCGACGCCGTCAGACGGTGGCGCGCGCAGTTTCGCTTCGCCCGCGCCCCCGCTGCCCCTGCGCCTCCAGTATGAGAAAGGCAGGGAAGCGCTCTCAAAGAAGTGGGGCGAACACCCCGCGATCGTCTCTTTTTCCTCCTATACGTCGACTTATGCGCCCGTTTCGGTCCTCCGCGCCCTCTACGACGAGGCGCTCTCCTTTCCGGACGTCGTCGGGCTGACCGTTTCTACCCGCCCCGACGCCCTGCCGCCCGACGTGCTTGACCTGCTTTCCGGGTACGCCGCGCGCACCGTCCTGACGGTCGAACTCGGACTGCAGACCGTCTGCGACGAGGTCGCCCGCCGCCTCAACCGCGGCTATCCGTACAGCGTCTTTCTTGAAGCGTTCTCGGCGCTCAGAGCGCGCGGGATCCGCGTCTGCGTCCATCTGATCGACGGTCTGCCCGGAGAGGGCAGGGAGGAGATGCTCGCCTCCGCCCGCGCCCTCGCGGCGCTCGCCCCCGACGGCGTGAAGTTCCACGAACTCTATCTCCGGCGCGGCGCGGCGCTCGCAGACGCCTGGCTGTCGAAGCCCTTTCCGCTCCTCTCCCGCGAGGAGTACGTTGAGATCCTCGCCTCACAGATCGAATTGCTGCCGCCCGCCACGGTCGTCGAGCGCATCACCGGCGATCCTCTGAGAAGCGACGCCGTCGCCCCGCTCTGGGCGCTCGACAAGAAGAAAACCTCCGCGCTTCTCGACAAAACCCTCGCAAAAAGGCATTCTTTTCAGGGAATTTGTTACAATTGCACAAATTGAGCGCGTTTTTTTCTCGATTTTGACGAAAGGGAAAAGAGAGAAAGCATCTTGAAAAGAACGGTATTTTTTTATATAATAGTTAGGAACGCCAAAAGTCAAACGATTTATCAAATAAAGGAAACGAGGTAACACCATCATGGCTGCATTTCAGACCAAAGACATCCGGAACGTCTGCTTTTTAGGGCACGGCGGAAGCGGAAAAACATCCCTTGCAGAAGCGCTGCTCTATATGAACAAGGCGACCGACAGACTGGGCAGCACCCCTGCCGGCAATACGGTTTGTGACTTTGACCCCGAAGAAATCAAGCGCGGTTTCACCATTTCCCTTGCCAGCGCCAACTTTACGAAGGGCAAGACCAAGATCAACCTCTTCGACGCGCCCGGTTTTCTTGAATTCGTGGGCGAAGTGATGACCGCTCTGCGCGTCGCAGACGCCGCCGTCATCACCGTCGACGCCAAATCCGGTATCCAGGTCGGCACCGAGCTCGCGTGGGAGCACTGCCAGGCGGCGAAGAAGCCCACCGCTTTCTTCATCAACAAGTGCGACGATCCCGACGCGCATTTTGATATGCTGCTCGACGCTCTGCACGACACCTTCGGCGGCTCCGTCTGCCCGATCTTCATCCCCGTGACCACCTCCGGTTCCTTCGTCAACCTCGTTGACCTCAAGAAATACGATTTCGACGCCAAGGGCGGCTGCACCGTTTCCGACGTGGACGCGGCGCTCCAGGCAAAGGTCGAAAAGTACAGGGAAGAGCTCTTTGAAGCGATCGCCATGACCGACGAAGACCTTATGATGAAGGTCCTCGAGGGCGAGGAAGTCACCAAGGAAGAGGCGACGACCGCGATCCACAAGGGCATTGCCGACGGCTCGATCGTTCCGGTCTACGCCGGCGCGTCGACCAAGCTCTGGGGCGTGGACGTCCTCGCCGAGAGCATCGTCGATTCCTTCCCGACGCCCCTGACCCACCACACCGAACGCGTCGTCGCCGAAGAAGGCGAAGGCGTCAAGGAGATCTCGGAAGCGGGCGCGCCCGAACTCTTCATATACAAGACCACCGTCGACCAGTTCGGCAGGACCTCCTATTTCAAGGTCATGTCCGGCGAACTGACCGCCGGCGCGATCCTCAAGAACAACAAATCGGGCGTCGCTGAGAAGTTCGCGCACTTCTTCACCGCCGTCGGCAAGAAGACCACCGAGGTGCCCGCGCTCGCCTGCGGCGACGTCGGCGTCATCACCAAGCTTGCCGGCACCAATACCGGCGACACCCTTTCGGAATCCGGAAACGTCGAGTACGTCGGCGTCGCCTATCCCGAACCCTTCTACACCATGGCGGTCTCGCCCAAGAACAAGGGCGACGAGGACAAGGTCTCGCAGGGCATCAACCGTCTGCTCGACGAGGACAAGACCCTCCGCTTTGAGAATAACCCCGAGACCAAGCAGCTGCTCCTCTCCGCGATGGGCAATATGCAGATCGATATCGCGCTGTCGAAGCTCAAGAGCCGCGGCGGACTGGAGGTCAATCTCTCCACGCCCAAGATCGCGTACAGAGAAACCATCAAGGGCAGAAGCGACGTGCAGGGCAAGCACAAGAAGCAGTCGGGCGGCCACGGTCAGTACGGCGACGTCAAGATCCGCTTCTCTCCCGGAGAGGGCGACGGCCTGACCTTCACGCAGAGCGTTGTGGGCGGCTCCGTGCCGAAGAACTACTTCCCGGCGATCGAAAAGGGACTTCTTGAAGCGATGCAGAAGGGCGTTTTGGCAGGCTATCCGGTCGTCGGACTTGCGGCGGACCTCTACGACGGCTCCTATCACGAAGTCGACTCCAACGAGCTTTCCTTCAAGATGGCGGCTTCCCTCGCGTATAAAGCGGGACTGCCCCTTGCAAAGCCCGTTCTGCTCGAGCCGATCGGCGAGCTGAAGGTCACGATCCCCGACGCGATGGTCGGCGCCGTTATGGGCGACATCAACAGCAAGCGCCGCGGCATGGTGCTCGGCTCCGGTCCCGCGGAAGGCAAGCACGGCTATACCACGATCGACGCCGAAGTGCCGAAGGCGACGATGGTCGAGTACACCATCGACCTGCGCGCCATGACCCAGGGCAAAGGCACCTACACCTTCTACTTCGTCCGCTACGAGGAAGTTCCGGGCTCCGAGTCCGCGAAGATCATCGCCGAAGCGAAGGCGAACGCGACCGAAGAGGAATGAGTCAAAAACGCGTGATTTGTTTAACCAAATCACGCGTTTTTGAATGATGTGTTCCGCCGGTGCGGAACATGATGTGCGCTTTCGCGCGTGATGTTCGGCTTCGCCGAATGATGTGCGCTTTCGCGCGTGAAAAGGAACACATCACATCCTCTCACTCCTTGAATTATGAACGGGGCGTTTCATCCGGCTTGACGGCGCAGGATGAAACGCCCTTCTTCTGTCGTCCCGCGGGGACGCGAGGCGCTTTTCGGCTTGCAATTTGCAATTTTTCCGGTTCTCCCCCTTGAAAGATGAAAAAAAATAGTATATAATATACATTGCAAAACTGTTTTGCGCGAAAAACGGTCGGCGAAAGGGGCGAAAAGAGCATGAAGGAAAAGACGGCGGGATCTTTGCCCGTACAGGGCGAAACGGTCGCCGCGGTATCGACGCCCCACGGGACCGGCGGGATCGCCGTCATCCGCATTTCGGGTGAAAAAGCGCTCGAAACGGCGAAAAGGATCTTTCTTCCGGCAAGCGGCGACGACGTATCGGCGCTTGAAGCCAACCGCGCGGTATACGGATCGATCCTCTGTGAAAACGAGGCGATCGACGACGGGATCCTCACTGTTTTCCGCGCGCCGCGCTCCTTTACTGGCGAGGACGTCGCCGAGATCTCCTGCCACGGCGGGGTCCTGCTGACGGCGAAGGTGCTGGAAGCGGCGCTTCTGGCGGGGGCGCGGCAGGCGCGCCCGGGGGAGTTTTCCGAGAGAGCGTTTCTCAACGGCAAGATCTCGCTCTCGCAGGCGGAGGCGACGGTCGATCTCATCGGCGCCGAAAACGAACATCAGCTGCGCCTCGCCTCAAAGAACGCGCAGGGCGCGCTCACGCGGCGGGTCGACGGGATCTGCGAAGAACTGACGGCGCTGCTCGCGCAGGTCTACGTCACGATCGACTATCCCGACGAGGATCTGTCGGATATGACGGCGGGCGAGATGCGGGAGCGGCTCTCCCTTGCGATAAATAAGACCGAAAAACTGCTTTACACCTACAAAACCGGCGCGGCGGTCGCGCACGGCATCCCGACGGTCATCGTCGGCAGACCGAACGTCGGCAAATCTTCGCTACTCAATATGCTGCTCGGCAGGCAGCGCGCGATCGTCACCGAGTATGAGGGCACGACGCGCGATACCGTCGAGGAAACGGCGACGCTCGGGAAGATCACCCTCAACCTCTGCGACACCGCGGGACTGCGCCGCACCGACGATCCCGTGGAGAAGCTCGGCGTGGAACGGAGCTATGAAAAGCTCGCCGAAGCGGAACTGGTCTTCGCGGTCTTCGACGGCGCGGAGGAAGCGCGCGACGAGGACAGGGCGCTTATCGGGATGCTGAAGGAAGCGCGCAAGCCGACGGTCGCGATCATCAACAAATCGGATAAAAAACAGGTCTTCGACCTTCGTCTAACCGCAGCCTTCCCGACGGTCGTGCTGTCGACCGCGGAAAAAGAGCCGCCGGAAGAACTGGCGGCGGCTGTGGAAAAACTGACGGCGGAGGGCGGTCTTTCCTCCCTTGACGAGGGGCTGATCACCAACGCGCGCCAGGCGGCGGCTGCGGAAAACGCGCTCTGCGCGCTGAAGCGGGCGCGCGCGGCGCTTGACGCGCACGCGCTGCCCGACGTTGCGGCGCTCGACGTCGAGGAGGCGCTCTCCGCCCTTCGGGCGCTCGACGGCAGAGCGGTCGGCGAGGAGATCGTCGGCGCGATCTTCAGCCGCTTCTGCGTGGGGAAGTGAGGAGCGCCTGCTATTCCTCACGCTGCGGGACGAGCATCACGATCCCGTAGATCAGCGCGGCGGCGACGAGCAGCGTCACGATGAGCGCGACGGTGATCTCAAGCGGACTGCGCGCCTCTCCCGCGATCCTTTCGGGCGCGTTTACGGCGTTTTCCGCGGGGGCGGCGTTCTGCTCCGGCACGTCGCTATGGTCGGTCTTGCCGGTCTTGGCGGTCCTGACGGCTTTCTTCATCGGCAGACTGTGCGTTTCTCCCGTGTCGGGATCCTCGTAAACGGGATGCGAGACCGGCGTCTGCCCGATCTGCGGCGCATTTGCCGCGTCTGTGCGCAGCGGGAAAGCGGCAAAAAAGACCGACAGAAGCGCGATCATGCAGATCGCCGCGGCTGCAAGCGGATTTTTCATTTGAACTGGTCACTCCTTTTTCGGCGGCGTTCTTCCGGAAAACCGTCGGACGGCGCCGTATTTTTCAAAAGAAAGTATGGACAGGCGCTTGCAAAAACATACTCAGAACGGACGTTGAAAAGAGCGTTATGGAAGGAAAGCGATTTACAAAAAACGACAACGGCTTTATCTGCGCCGTCTGCGGCAGGGAAGTGCTTCCGCTCGGCTCCTCCTCAAGGGACCACTGTCCCTTCTGCCTGTGCAGCCTGCATCTGGACGTCCTGCCCGGCGACCGCGCGGCGGAGTGCGGCGGCGTCATGGATCCCGTGAGCGCCGTTCCCGACCCGAAAAAGGGGTTCGTGATCCGCTACGTCTGCCGCAAATGCGGGATGTCCCACAACTGCCGCGCCGCCTACGGCGTGAAGGTCCAGCCCGACGATCTCGGGAAGCTGATCGCCCTGACCGCGGCGCGCTGAAAATAAAAAAACAACAGGATACCGCGGGGCGCGCTTCCTTGAGGAGAGCCGCCCCGGGGCGCAAACTGTCAAATAACGGAGGTATCATTATGAGCAATGAAAACGAAGTCAAAAAAGACGGCAATATTTCCGTTACCGCCGAAAACATTTTTCCGGTCATCAAGAAATGGCTGTATTCCGACAAGGAGATCTTCCTGCGTGAGATCGTCTCCAACGCCTGCGACGCGGTGACCAAGATGAAGCGCCTCGCGTCGCTGGGCGAGCGGGAGGCGGCGGACGACGAGCGCTTCCGCATCGACGTGACGCTCGATCCCGACGAAGGGACGCTGACCGTCTCCGACAACGGGATCGGTATGACGAGGGAGGAAGTCGAGCGCTATATCTGCAATATCGCCCTGTCCGGCGCGATCGAATTCATGGACAAATACGAGAAGGAGTCCTCGTCGAACGGCATCATCGGGCATTTCGGTCTGGGCTTCTATTCGGCGTTCATGGTGAGCGACAGGGTCGAAGTGCGCTCGCGCTCCTATCTCGGCGGAGAAACGACCCTCTGGGTCTGCGACGGGAACGGCGCATACCGCTTTGAGGAAACCGAGGCGCGCGCGGGCGGCACCGACGTGATCATGCACCTCTCCGAGGAGGAGGGAAAGGAGTTCCTCTCGGGCGCGAAGATCCGCGAGGTGCTTGAGAAATACTGCGCGTTCATGCCGACGGAGATCTATTTCAAGGATCTTTCAGAAAAGGAGGACGGCGCCGGAACGGACGAAGAGGACGGGGAAGGCAAGGAGAAGAAGGAAGAGAAGCCGATCAACGACACGTCGCCGCTCTGGCTCAAGGATCCCTCGGAATGCACCGAGGAGGAGTATAAGGAGTTCTTCACGAAGGTCTTCCACGACTACCGCGAGCCGCTCTTCCACATCCACCTGAACGTCGATTATCCGCTCTGCTTCAAGGGGATCCTCTATTTCCCGAAGATCAACGAGGAGTATGAAAACCTCGAGGGGCAGGTCAAGCTCTACTACAACCAGGTCTTCGTCGCCGACAACATCAAGGAAGTGATCCCCGAGTATTTCCTGATGCTCAAGGGAGTCTTAGACTGTCCCGAACTGCCGCTGAACGTCTCGCGCAGTTACCTGCAGAACAGCGGCTACGTCGCGAAGATCGCCGCGCATATCGTGAAGAAAACGGCGGACAAACTGTGCGCGCTGTACAATACCGACAGGGAGAACTATGAAAAGATCTACGACGATCTGCGCCTCTTCGTCGAATACGGCTGTCTCAAGGACGGCAAATTCTACGACCGCGTCAAGGACGTCATCCTCTATAAGACGACTTCAGACAGGCATCTGACCTTGAAGGAATACCTCGCCGCCGGCGCCGGGGACGCGGCAGAAGAGAAGGACAAAGAGGAAAAGAAGGAAGAGGAAAAGAAGGAAGAGAAGACGGAAAAGAAAACCGTCTACTACTGCACCGACAAGCTCGCGCAGTCGCAGTATCTGTCGCTCTACGAGCAGCAGGGACTGACCGTTCTGGTCATGGACCGGGTGCTCGACGGACAGTTCCTCTCCTTCATTGAATCGAAGGAAAACGTCCGCTTCCTGCGCGTCGACGCCGAGATCGGCGACGAACTCAAGGGCGAGGGCGCGCTCGAAAAGACGGAGGAACTGACGGCGCTCTTCCGCGAAGCGTCGAACGAGAAGGACCTGAAGGTCGAATTCACGCCCCTCAAGGACGGCGGCATCCCGGCGGTCATCAAGGTCTCGGAGCAGACCCGCCGCATGAACGATATGATGAAGGCGTACGGCATGGACGCGACGGGCATGAAGGATGATCTGACGCTGGTGCTGAACACGGCGTCTCCGCTCATCAAAAAACTGGAGGACGCCGGAGACGGCGAGAAGAAGAAAGCCGCCGCGGCGCAGATCTACGGACTGGCGCTGCTCTGCGTCAGACGGCTGACCGAAAAGGAGCTGTCCGACCTTCTGACGAACGCCTATAAAGCGCTCGAACTGGGTCTGTAAAGGATGAGAAAGCGCGATCTTGCGGCGCTCGGGGAACTGATCGCCCGAAAGAGGGAAGAGGAAGAGAAAGCGTCGGTCTACGGCGCGCTCGCGCTGCGCTGGGCGCTCGACCTGCTGTTTGACGGCGTCGCGGAAGGAGAGGACGCCGCCGGGGCGTTTGAGACCGTCGCCGCCGGCGCGGGGATCGACCGCGCGGCGTTTGCCGCGGCGGCGGCGCGCGACGGCAGATGCCCCGCGCCCGCGTTTGAGCGGCGGTCCGTTTCTGCGGTCTCCTTCCTGCCGGGGCGCTTTGACCGCGCGCTCTACGACGCCTTTCCCGGCGCGCGCTTCCGGGAGGCGGAGAGCTTCGAAGAGGTCTGCGAAGCCGTCGCCGACGGCGACGCGGACGGCGGAGCGCTGCCGCTTTATGACCGCGACGGCTGTATCCTCCAGCGCGCCGACCGTCTGCGGCGGGCGTACGGACTGAAAAAGAGCGCGGTCCTGCGCCTGGACTGCGGCGGCGAGAGCGCGCTTTACGGGCTGTATACGAAAACGCTCTTCGATACGCCCGACGCCGACGCGGCGGAGGCGTCGGTTTACGGCGGGGAACTGATCCGAACCGTCTCGGACCTGCTCCGGGCGCTGGGCGTCGGCTTCGATCTGACAAAAACGCGCGAAAACGCATACTTTACGCTGACGGGCAGTCCCGACGAGATATCCGCCGCGCTGCGCGCGCTGCCGCTGCTGTCGGGAGAACTGTCGGTCGACGGGCTTTACCGTCTGCCGCAAATATAATGACGAAAAGGGATGGCCTGATCATGACGAGATACCGCTGTGAATACGAAAGATGGCTGCAGAACGCCGACGAAGAGTCTGTCCGGCTCTTAAAGGAGATCGAAAACGACGACAGAGAGATCGAATACCGGTTTTCGAAGAATCTGTCTTTCGGCACCGCCGGACTGCGCGGCGTGATGATGCCGGGGCTCTATGCGATGAACGCCTATACGGTGGGCGCGGCGACGGCGGGACTGGCGCGCTATATCAGGGAACTGGGCGCCGAAGAGCGCGGCGTGCTCATCGGCTGCGATTCGCGGCTGCATTCCCGCGAATACGCCGAGAGAGCCGCGTGCGTGATGGTCGAGAACGGTGTGAAGGTCTATCTTTTTGACGAACTCCGCCCGACGCCGATGGTCTCCTACGGCGTGCGGGAACTGAACTGCATCGCCGGGATCAATATCACGGCGTCGCACAATCCGAAGGAGTATAACGGCTATAAGGTCTACTACGAGGACGGCGCGCAGATCTCGCCCGCGCAGGCGCAGATCATCGCCTCCTATATCGACCGCACCGACGTTTTCTCGGTTTCGGCGTATCCTTATGAAAAGGCGCTGAAGGAGGGAAAGATCGTTCTTTTGGGCAGGGATTTTGACGAAAAATACCTTGCGCGCGTCATGGAGGAGCAGGTCGATCGCGAAGCGGTGAAGAGGGCAAAGGATCTGAAGATCGTCTACACCCCCTTCCACGGCGCGGGATACCGCCTGGTGCCCGAGGTCCTGCGGCGCATCGGGGTCGGACAGCTGTACGTTGTGCCCGAGCAGGAGGCGCCCGACGGGAATTTCCCGACGGTCAGGAGCCCCAACCCCGAAAACCCCGAGGGATTTGCCTGCGGGATCGCGCTGGCGAAGAGGATCGGCGCGGATCTCGTGATCGCCACCGACCCCGACTGCGACCGCGTGGGCGTGACGGCAAAGAACGCCGCCGGAGAATTTGAAACGGTCTCGGGCAACTGTATGGGCGCGCTGCTGCTCGACTATATCATGCGGGCGCATAAAGAAAACGGCACGACTCCGCCCGATCCCTATGCCGTCAAGACGATCGTCACGACCGATCTGGCGCTGGAGGTCTGCCGGCGTTACGGCGTGAAGCTCTATGAGGTGCTCACCGGCTTCAAGTATATCGGCGAGGTGATGACCGGCTGTCAGAGGAAGGGGAAGGGCTCGTTCATCCTCGGCTACGAGGAGAGTTACGGCTATCTGAACGGGACCTACGCCCGCGACAAGGACGGCGTGGTCGCCTCGATGCTGATCGCCGAGATGGCGGCGTACTACGCGTCGCGCTCCATGACGCTGATCGACGCGCGGGAGGAACTGATGAAGACCTTCGGCTTTTTCGCCGAAAAGACGGTCAGCGTGCAGTTCTCGGGCGTCGACGCCGCCGAGAAAATGAAGAAGGTCATGGAGAAGATCCGCCGCGATCCGCCGGAAACGATCGGCGGCGTGCGGGTGCGCAGGGTCGGCGACTACCTCGACGGCCATTTTACCTGCAAAGTGACCGGCAACCGCAAAAAGACCGGGCTTCCCCTTTCGGACGTTCTCTCCTTCACCCTCTTCGACCGCTGCAAGGTGCTCGTGCGCCCCTCGGGCACCGAGCCGAAGGTCAAGATCTACTTCCTCTGCCGCGGAAAGGACGCGGCGCAGGCGCAGAGAAAAATCGCCGCGTGCGAGGAGGATATGAGAAAATATATCCGTTGATGAAAAATACTTGATTTTTCAGAGAGAATGCGGTACAATATAAATGTATAAGGCATAGTATACGGTTTTTCGTCAGAAAGAAAGGAAAGTCCGTTATGAAAGATAACAAGACACAGACGTTCAATATCAAGGAGGACCGCGAAAAGGCGATCCGGTCGGTGCTGACAGACGTTTACGCCGCTCTGAAGGAGAAGGGGTACGATCCCGTCAGCCAGATCGTCGGCTATATCCTCTCGGAAGACCCGACCTATATCACCAATCACAACAACGCGCGGTCGCTCATTTGCCGTCTTGACCGCGACGAAGTGATCAAGATGATGGTGCGCTACTATCTCGACGTCTGACGGCTGAGGACCATGGGCTGTATATCGCTTCCCGGCGGCAAATTTTCCTCCGTGCCGGAGGAAAGCTTTGTCGCGCTCGGCTGTTTCGACGGTCTGCACGCCGGACACAGGGCGCTTCTCGCGCACGCGGCGGACGCGGCGGGCGCCGCGTGCTTGCCGCTCGCGGTCTGGTCGCCCGAGGGCGCAAAGGACGCGCCGAGGATCGGCTTTCCCTCGGTCCGGCGCGACCGGCTTGCGCGCCTGGGCGTGCGTTACCTTTTTGAGGACCGCTATGAAGAGATCCGCGCGCTGTCTCCGCGCGCTTTTTTCGAAGAGTATCTGATCGGGAAATACCGCGCCGCGGGCGTCGCCTGCGGAGAGAATTTCACCTTCGGCGCGGCGCGCGCGGGGGACGCCGGGACGCTCGGGGCGCTGTGCGCGGAATACGGCGTGCGCTTTTTTTCGGAGCCCTGCGTGACCGTCGGCGGGACCGCGGTTTCCGACTCGCGCGTAAGGGAACTGCTTCAAAAAGGAAACGCGGAGGAGGCAAGGGTCCTGCTTCAGGCGCCCTACGCCTTCGACGCGCGCGCCGTCAGCGGAAGACACGTCGGCAGAACGATCGGCTTTCCGACGATCAATCTGCCGCTGCCGCCCGGCTTTCTTCTGCCCTTCGGGGTCTACGCGGCGCTCCTGGCGTTCGACGCGCCCGACGGCAGGAAGATCTGCCGTGCCGCCGCCGACGTCGGCGTACATCCGACCTTCGGCAGCGCGGATCTTCCGCGCTGCGAAGTGCATCTGCTGGAGCCCTTCCTCCCCGAAAAGGGAAAACTGCTGCGCGTCGGGTTTATGACCTACGTCCGCCCCGAAGAAAGTTTCCGCTCGGCGGACGAACTGAAAGACCGGATAAAAACCGACGTGGAAGTGATAAGCCGGTATTTCGACCGCCTTCCCGCAAAGGCGTTCGACGTATAGAACCGTATTGAAAACGCAAAAAATGTGTGAAGAAAGGAGCGGCTTCGTGAACCGACGGCTCCGCGATTTGAAAAAGTGGATATCCGGCGCTCTGCTCCTCTTCTTTTTTTTCGGCGCGCTGACCCTTTGGGCGCCCCTTGCCGGAAGGGCGATCGAGGACCCGCAGTTTGCGTCGGGCGGAGAGGTCGCGGTCTGTCACAACGACAGCGGCACCGTGATGTTCCGCAGCGAGGGCGCGCACGCCATGATGCCGGGCGGCGCCGGCACGAAACTGGCGGCGGCGATGATCTTTGCCGACGCCTACGAGGGGCGCTATCAGGAAAAGATCGCGGTCGACCGCCGCGTGACCGGCAAGGCGACCTCGACGATGAATCCTGGCTTGAAAAGCGGCGAGAGCGTCAGTATATACGACCTGCTCTGCGGGATGCTCGTCTCCGATTCGGAGGACGCGGCGTACGCGCTGGCGTACGACCTTTTCGAGGGGGATCCCGACGCGCCGGAATACGCGCTCGACCGTATGAACGGCCTGGCGGCGGATCTCGAGCTCAACGACACCCGCTTCGCCTCGCTTTTTGAAAAAGCGCCCTCCTCGAGTGAGGAGGACTACAGCGTTTCCTCGCTTTCCGACCTGATGACCATCGCCCTCGAGGCGCAGAAGCGCCCGGTGATCAAGGGGATCTGCGCGCTGGAAAGTTATACCGTGCCCGCGACCGACAAGACCGGAGAGCGGCTGCTGCTGACCCGCAACTACCTGCTTTCCGCGCGCCGCATCCCGGGATATACCTACAAAAACGCGACGGGTCTGTCCTCCTTTGAGGGTGGACTGCTGGGCTCCTGCGGGATCTTTACGGCGGAGCTTGAAGGTCGCGCCTATACCTGCGTCGTGTGCGGCGCTCCCGCACAGTACGCGGCGTTCAAAACCGCCAAATCGCTTTTTGAATGGGCGAAAGACAGCTATACATATAAAAAAGTGCTCGATAAAGCGCGCATTATGGGCGAGGTCAAAGTCACGATGTCGGGCGACTCCGATTACGTGACCGTCGCGCCCGCGCGCTCGGTATCGGCGTTCCTGCCGGTCGACGTGCAGGACGACGAGATCTCCTATGAGATCGACCGCGATATCGAAACGGTGCGCGCCCCGGTGCGCGAGGGCATGGTCGCGGGCAGCGTGCGCATCTACTACCGCGGACGGATGATCGGCGAGACCGATCTTGTGGCGACCGGCTCGCTGTCGCTCAGCAACAGCGGGTACTACTTCTCGCTCTTCCTCGATTTCGTGACCTCCCCCGTGTTTCTGGCGATCTGTATCTCCGTCTTCTCGTTGATGCTGATCTACGTGCTGATCAACGCGCGTGTGCGCTGGCTGCGCGTTCACCGCGTGCGTGAGGAAGCCGAGGAGTTCGGCGCCGACGGCGACGACGGCAGGGAAGAGGAGGGCGCCTTCTACGCCTTGACGAACGGCGAAGAGGAGAGCGCCGGCGCTTCACCGCCGGACGAACAGCCCCCCGAGGACGCCGGAAAAGACGCGCCCGAAAGCAAAAAGAAGAAGAAACTCTTTGCGCGCAGACCGAAAAAGCGCGCCGACAGGCGCGCGCGCGGCGAGAGCGGCAGATCCTTGGAGACCGCCGCGCCGTCAGGCGCCGCGCCCGCCGGGGAGACGGAGCCGCGCGCGCAAAGCGCCGCG
>JAFTCT010000055.1 GCA_017454525.1 Clostridia bacterium | reverse complement strand
GTTTCATTTGGCGCAAATACGCCAAATGAAACACCCCCTTGCTGCTTTCATGGTATAATTTAGTTACTCATTGTTTTCTGCTTTTCTTAAAAACTTGGGGGCTGCCGCACTTCTTTTTTGCTTGTGCGACAGCCCCAATTTACATTATTCCATATACTCTTTAGCGATCCTGACGATCATGTCGTTGAGTTTTTCGATCTCATACTGCACGTCGGTGTCGGGCTCGCTGTGCGGGTTGCCGACGCCGCTGTGATCGGTAAGGAAGGTGTAGGTGCCGCCGGTCATCACGGCGTAGGTGCGCATCAGGTACTCGGTCAGACTGTCGCTGCCGCTGCTGACGATCGGGATGATGCGGATCCCTTCCGCCGCCGCCGTCTTCACGGCGCCCCTCAGGGTCTCGTACACGCTGTCGCCGTACTCCTGATTCTCATAGTGCGGGGGCGCGTCGAGCACGAAGAAGCAGAGCTTCACGGCGTCCTCGTCCCATTCGTGACCGTTGACCGCGTTGTCGAGCGCCGTATGCACGGCTTCGGGGAAATCGCCGCCGCCGGCGGAATACTCCTTGCGGATATATTCGTAGACCTCCTCGGGATCGGTCGTGAAGGGCGTCGCGTGAACGATATACTCGTCGCCCTTATCGCGGTAGAAGTTGACGCTGGTGCGCACGGAATAGTTCCGGTCGCCCACGATCTTCGCGATGATGTCGCGGATCTCGGTCTTGAGGTATTCCAGTTCGTCGCCCATCGATCCGGTGGTGTCGATCATGAACATGAGGTCGAGCTTCTTCGTCGCGGCTTTGCCGTTGATCTGCAGTTCAACGTACTCGTCGTAACCGTCGCCGGTGCGCAGATTATAGCTGCCCATGCCGTAGGGCGTGGAATAGGTGAGGTGGCTCGGCTCCTGCGCCTCGTCCGCACGGACGTTGAAGTAGAGGTACGCCTCGCCCTTGTTGTCGGTCAGAGCCGTCCAGACCGGATCTTCCCTGCCGGAAACGTGAAGATCGACCTTGACGAAGGACTGCGGTACGCCTTCGTTCTTCACCGTCACCTTGATGCGTTTTTCGGCGGAGGTATCAAACTTTTTGATCCCGTCGTCCTTTTCAAGCAGTTCTTTCACGCTCTTGAGGTAATCCTCAAAATACAGACGGTCGCGCAGTTCCGCGCCGGTCAGCGTACCGGCGGTATAGACGGTCTGATCGTCTTTTCCGGGCACAAAATAGTCCTTCCACGGTTTGATCTCCGCGTCCAGGTATCCGGAGATCCGATCCGGGACTGCGGGGGCGGGAGCGGCCCCCCATTCCGCGTCTTCCACCGGATCGAAGGGAAGACCTGAAGGATCTTCCGTACGTCCAAAGGGATCGAGTTTATCGGCTTTGCCCTTATCGGTGATATAATACTCGCTGCCGCCATTCTCCAGGGGAGCGCCGGGTGTGACGGCGGGGTCTTTTTCCGTCTCCGCCGCGGGCGAAGCGGTTTCGGGATCGTTGACGGTCACCGTTTCGACCGGTTTCTTTTCGGGGTCCCGCTTTAACAGTCCGGGAAGGAAAATGACGCTCGATACGATCATCATGACGGCGAGCGACATGGCGACCGTCACCGTAACGATCTTTCTGCGGCGGCGAACCGCGCCTTCCCTTTTCTCATAATTCTCCGTGACGAGGTCAAACTGTTCCTTATCAGTCCTCATGGTGAAAATCCATCCTTTCCAGTTTTTCTCTTAACGATTTTTTCGCTCTGAACGCGAGATTTCTGATCTGCGCCGTATTCTTCTTCATGACCGCCGCCGCGCGCTCGTAGGAGAGTTCTCCGAAATACAGCAGGATGAGCACGTCGCGGTAGTCGGGCGTCAGCGCCGAAAGCGCCGTGTGCAGCGCGCGCTGCTCCTCGCTTGCGATCAGTGCGTCGGCAAGTTCCGCTTCCTCCGCCGCTTCCCCGTCGAGTTCCGCCGGCTCGGTCTTTCTTTTACGCAGGGCGTCGAGAGACAGGTTGCGCGCCGTCTTATACAGCCACGAGGAGAGCTGCTCCTCCTCTTTGAAGCGCGGCTTTTTGACGAGCAGCCGCAAAAAGACCTCCGACGCGAGGTCTTCGGCGTCGCCGAAGCGCCCGGTCAGTCCCCCGATGTAGTAGATCAGTTTTTTGTTGTAGGCGATCACGGTTTCCGAAAAGGCCTCTCTGTCGCCCTCCAGCCAACGTCTGTAGCCGTCAAGTCCGTTCTGCATGCATAATCCCTTCCGCTCTGCGGCTTTCATTCATTAAAACGGATGAACCCGAAAAAAGTTTCACCCCGGTTCCATTATAATTCAAAAAAATATTTTTTCAAGGTTTTTCGGCGTTTTTTTGAAATAGTCTTGAATTTTCGCTCGTTTTGATGTAAAATGAGTGTGAATTTTTATGAAACGGGAGCAATGGTATGGAAAAGATCAACGAACTCTACAAAAAATTAAGCGAAAACATCCACAAGGTCATCGTCGGCAAGGACGAAACGATCCGTCTTCTGTACATCTCGCTGCTCTGCGGCGGTCATATCCTGATCGAAGACGTTCCCGGCACCGGCAAAACGATGCTCGTCAAGTCCTTCGCGGCTTCGCTCGCCTGCGACTGCAAGCGCATCCAGTTCACCCCCGACCTTATGCCTTCGGATATCACCGGCATCAACTATTATAATATGAAGACGACCGACTTCGAACTCATCAAGGGCCCGATCTTCGCGAACATCGTCCTGGCGGACGAGATCAACCGCGCGACCCCCAAGACCCAGTCGGGACTCCTGGAATGCATGGAGGAGCGCCAGGCGACCATCGAGGGCATCCGCTGCCCCTGCCCCGAGCCCTTCATGATCATCGCCACGCAGAACCCGCTTGAAAACATGGGCACCTTCCCGCTGCCCGAGGCGCAGATCGACCGTTTCTTCATGAAGTGCAGCATGAGCTACCCGAAGTTCAACGAGAACGTCGACATCCTCGACCGCTTCAACCGCAGCAATCCCCTTGAGAAACTGCAGCCGATCGCTTCCGTCAGCGACGTGCTCGAGGCGCAGAAGGAACTCGCGGACATTTATATTCACCGCGATCTGCTCAAATACATTACCTTTATTATAGAAGCGACCCGTTCCTACCAGTCGGTCGTGCTCGGCTCCTCCCCCAGAGGCGGTCTCGCGCTGATGCGCGCCGCGAAGTGCATGGCGGCGATCGAGGGGCGCAAATACGTTCTGCCTGACGACATCAAGAAGGTCGCCGTGCCGACCCTCGCGCACAGACTGATGATGACCTCCTCCGCGCGTCTGAAACTCAACGCGGGCGAAGAGGTGATCAAGGACATCGTCGAGAAAGCCCCGGTGCCGACGGAGACGGTCTTTGACGGCGTATACGTCTGAACCGAATCGGAGTCAACAGAAGCATGAGTGAGTTTTTTGACGGTCTTTACCGTTTCATTCAGAATTTCAACGCCGGCTTCATCGCGATGATCCGCTATATCAACGATCACCCGTGGCTGATGACGCTCGTCATCCTCACGCTGGTGTTCATTGTGCTCGTCATCGTGCTCGTCATCGTCTACCGGAAGCTGAAGGGCAAATTCCTTGAACGGCTGATCTACAAGCGCGAATACTCGGTGCCCGACGCCTACGCCGGGCAGTCGGTGACGCTGACGGAGACCATCTTCAACCCGACGCTCTTCCCGTTTTTCCGCGTAGACGTCGAGGAGTATCTGCCGCGCGGACTGTGGATCGACGGCGCGCGCCCCGGGCAGGCGCCGGCGGCAGTCGAAGAGGAGCCGAAGAAAAAGAAGAAGCGTCCGGGAAAGAAAAAGAAGGACGAGGAACCCGTCGCCGTGCATGACGACGAACAGGAGCCGATCGTCAGCCGCTTCACGCTGATGCCCTTCATGCAGACCAAAAGGCGGCATGAGGTCTACTGTGAGACGCGGGGCTTCTATGAGATCTCCTCGGTGCGCATCGAGCGCCGGGGCGAGCCGCTCTTCATCTCGGCGCCGGCGGAACTGTACGTCTTCCCGAAGCTGGTGGATCCGATGATCAATTCCTTCCCGGTCTCCTGTCTTCTGGGGGAATACACCTCCCAGAGGCGGCTGATCCAGGATCCCTTCTCCTTCTCGGGCATCCGCGACTACCGTTTCGGCGACCCGACCGGCATCATCAACTACAAAGCCACGGCGCGCCACCCGGTCTTCTCCGCGTCGGATATCATGGTCAATATGCGCGACTACTGCACCGGGCGGATCTTCATGGTCTACCAGAATTTCCACCTGCAGAACGCCGGCAAGGGACTGTACGACAACTATGACGCGATCATGGAATACGGACTCTCGGTCTGCTCCGCGCTGATCCGCGACGCGGTGAACAACGGCTGCAAGGTCGGCTTCGCCGGCAACTGCCCGGTGGACGGCGCCCGCTATCTGCGCTATCCGATGCTCAGCAGCGACGAACACTATAAACAAATAATGAAGGGATTCGCCGCGCTGCGCATTTCCGACGGCATCTCGATCAAGATGATGGTGCAGGACGACATCGACGCGGGACTGAACAACGCCGAGATCATTCTGCTGACCACCTACGTCGACGATGAACTCGACGACCGTCTGCGCGTGCTCAAGCAGTACAACAACGCCGTTTCGGTGATCCATCTGAGTGAGGAGGATCTGAAGGAATGAAAACGCATTACGATGACGAGGGCGTCTCCTTTTCGTCACGCTTCGACAAGAAGAATCTGCTCATCTCCTTTATCTGCCTTCTCCTGCTCGCGGGCTCGATCTGGCTGCTGGTCAAATTCATTCACGACACCATTCTGAGCGTTGCCTTCGCCTTCACGACCCTCGCGGCGGCGATCGCCTTCTTCATCTTCTTAAAGAAAGCGATCCGTTCGGGCACGATCGAGGAGGGGCTGTACATCATCTTCGTCGGTTTGGGCAAACTGTTCACGCTGCTCCTCAAGCCGATCGTCAAACTGCTTGAAAAGCTCGGCTTCCTCAAGGGGCGGCTGGGCAACAAGAACGACGAGCACTCCTTCATCTTCGATTTCGGCAGGAAGGGACACGGCAAGCGCGTCAAGCCCCTCAAATGGAAGGATCTGACCGACAACGCCCAGCGCGTGCGCTTCATCTTCACGAAGCAGATGAACTTCCGCATCAAAAAGGGCTACCGCTTCAAAAAGAACCTCACGCCCACGCAGATCGAAAAGGACCTGAAGCCCTACCTGAAGGAAGAGGAGGATCTCTCGCTCCTGTTCGACGCCTACCGGCTGGCGCGCTACGAGAACGGCGAGCGCACGCAGTTCGACGATCAGCTGATCGAGAAACTGCGCGAACTCTATTAGATTTGTATAAAAATACCTTTTTCCGCGACGGAACGCGGCGTCTTTCGTTATTTATAACACTTATTCGAAAAATTAAACTTTTTTCGAAAAAAAGTATTTACAAAATGGCGCTTGTGTGGTATAATAGCGGAAACTTTAGTTTGGTAAAGTCCTGCCGCAAGGCGAAAAAGCCGACAAATTTACGTTGAATACGGCAAAAATCAGCCGATTCATAAATGATGCAGTTTATTCTTTATTAAGGAGGATTTAAAATGAAGAAACTGATCGCTCTGCTTCTCGTTGCTGTGATGGCATTTGCAGTCGTCGCCTGCAGCGGAAGCACCACTCCCACGCCCACGCCGACACCTACTCCGGCTACAGGCGATCCGACGGCTACCCCGAGCAAGACTCCGGTAAACCCGACGGAAGACACTCCCACCCCCACGCCCTGGACTCGTCCCGAGACCTATGAGCGCGCAGACGACGAAGATATCTACAAAGAGATCCTCGGCGAATACGAAAAGCTGATCAACAAGGCAAAAGCAGCGCCTTCGATCGACGAAAAATTCGTGATCTTCGCGCAGGCGGAAGCTGCTCTGCTTGATAGCGCCGTGATGATCCCGACCTCCACGGAGGGCGGTGCGTACACCATCAGCCGCATCGCGCCCAGAACTGTTCCTTACGTGCAGTGGGGCAACGACGACGACCGTCTGTTCGGCATGGTCATCTCCGACGAATTCCTCACCAAAGAGGAAAGAGCCGATCTGCTCGATCAGTGGGCAAAGGCAGTCAAGGGTGAAGGCACCTACGATCCCGCCGCTTACCTGACCGGCAAGGGTCACAAGATCCAGAAAAACTACACCACTTCCTTCTCCACCAAGTGCGTGACTTTCGACTGGCTGAACACTTCTTCCCAGTCCGACACCGAGATCACGGTCAACTGCGTTGACGGTCTGGTGCAGTACGACAACCTCAACAAAATGCAGCCCGCTCTGGCTGAATCCTGGTCCGTTTCCGACGACGGCATTACCTACACGTTCAACATCCGCAAGGGTGTGAAGTGGGTCACCGCTGACGGCAGAGAATATGCTGAAGTGACCGCTAAGGACTTCGAAGCCGGCTTCCGTCATATGCTCGATGCGGCCGCCGGTCTTGAATGGCTGGTTGACGGCGTGATCGTCGGCGTTTCCGAGTACCTCGGCAAGCCCAAGACCGACGACAGCGGCAACCCGATCCTTGACGATGAAGGCAACCCTGTAGAGATGATCTACGGATCCTGGGCAGACGTCGGCTACAAAGCTACCGGCGACTACACCCTCACCGTAACGCTCTGCGCGCCCACCTCCTACTTCCTCACGATGCTGACCTACTCCTGCTTCCTGCCGATCTGCGAGAGCTTCTATCAGTCCAAGGGCGGCGTATACGGCGTTGAGGAATTCGCAGCAGCTTCTTCGGAAGGCAACTACACCTACGGTATCAACACCGACGTTTCCTCTCAGGTTTACTGCGGACCGTTCGTGATCAATACCTTCAATGATTCCGAGATCATTCTCACCCCGAACGAAAAGTACTACAACAAGGACAAGGTCACTCTTGAGAGCATCAAGTGGGTCCATGACTCCGGCGAGAACCCCAAGCAGTACTACGCTGACACCGTTGCCGGCACGTACGCAGGCATGGATCTGGGCGAAGCTTCCGGTACGCTGAAGCTCGCGAAGGAAGACGGAAACTTCGATAAGTACGCTTATATTTCCGACACCACTTCCACCTCTTACTTTGGCGGTCTGAACCTCAACCGCGGCACCTTCGTTCTTGAGAACGGCGCCTGCGCTTCTCCCGCCACCGAACAGCAGCACATCGACACGCATCTCGCACTCGTGAACAAGGACTTCCGTCAGGCACTGCAGTATTCGTTCGATAAGGCAACGCAGAACGCCGTCCGTGCCGGCGACGATCTGAAGACCAAGAACCTCAGAAACATGTACACGCACCCTGAATTCGTTTCTCTGTCCACCGACGTGACCGTCGACGGCAAGGAATGGAAAGCCGGTACCTTCTACGGCGAAATGGTTCAGTACTATCTTGAACAGCTCGGCTCGAAGGTAAAGGTTCAGGACGGTATCGACGGCTGGTTCAACCCGACTGCCGCTAAAGAAGCGTTTGCCAAGGCAAAGCCCGTTCTTGAAGCGCAGGGCGTGACCTTCCCGATCAACATCGACGTAGTGTACTATTCTCCCTCCGCAGTCCAGACCGCTCAGGCAAACGCTTATAAGAAGGGCGTTGAAGAGACTCTGGGTGTTGAGAACGTGGTCGTCAACCTCGTCGAAGCAACGGTCGACACCGACTACTATGCATCCGGTTACCGCGCTAAGAACGGCGAAGCGGGCAACTTCGATATGTTCTACGGCTCCGGTTGGGGTCCTGACTACGGCGATCCTTCCACCTACCTTGACACATTCCTCGGCAACGGCGCCGGCTATATGACCAAGGTTGTCGGTCTGTTCTGATTCAGACGCGGAACAGCCCATACAGGCAAGTCAGTGAGAAACACGGACGGGTTTCCGCCCGTGTTTCTCAAAACTGCTTATATAGACTTATTTCATTTTGTGAAAGACGCGCTTCTGTTCTTAACTTTTAGATACATTTTGAGAGCGGAATCGAGTCCTCCACCCGGACGATGAATTCTTGTAAAGAAAGACGCCGGAGAAAAACGCTCCGGCAGCGAGGTGCTCTATGGGAAAATATCTTTTGAAAAGAATCCTCTTTTCAATCGTATCGCTGCTGATCGTCATTATGACGGTGATGCTTCTGGTCTTCTCCCTGATCAACCGCAACGTGATTTTCCAGACGGACGACCGCTGGAACAAGACTTCGGGCAACGATCAGAAGGTTTATGAATACAATCAGTTCCAGAAGTACCAATATCTGACGTATACGAACTACACGAATTTCGTGAAGTCCAAATATTCGGAAAAATACGGCGAAGACAACTTTACCACGCCCGAATACAGCGCGGATCTGAAAGCGATCAAGAACGCCAAGACTTACCGCGACAATCCGACGGTCAAGGAGTTCATCGAAAAGTACGAAAGCGAAGGATACGAGATCGTCTATCTTCCCCAGCAGGCGCAAAAAAACGGCACGATCAAAAAGGGATATTCCGCTTATCTTCTCGCCGTAAAGGAAAACAACGTATTTCTGCGTCTGTGGCTGTATATCAAAGGACTTTTTACCGTAGAAACGACGAGCGACGTCACCGATCCGGCGCTGACCGAGGAAATGCGCGGCATCAAGTTTATTAACGACCCGTATGGCTGGTGGGCGATCACCGGTTCGGGCACGACGCACAAGTATCTGCTGTACTTTGACGGACGCTTCCCGTTCATCCACCAGAACTGGATACATCTCCATCTCGGTATTTCCTACACGCAGTACCGCAATCAGGAGATCTTTGACGTCATCACTGCGCCCAACGGCTCGATCATAACGAGCATGCAGCAGTTCCCGAATATGATCGGGACCGACGAGTATGAAGAAACCGCCATCGATTTCCATACGCTGACCTATAACGCCGAGCCGACGGTTGACGATCTCAAAAACTATCCGGACAACTACACCTCCTCATCCATGCACCGCGCAGGTCTGTCCAGGCTGGAAATCTCCTTCGTAATGGGTATCATCTCCACGATCATCGCCTATCTGCTCGGACTGCCGATCGGTATCCTGATGGCGCGCAAGAAAGACAAGCTCGCCGACAAGATCGGTAATCTGTATATTATATTCATTATGGCGGTGCCGAGTCTTGCCTACATTTTCATGTTCGCCGCGTTCGGTACGAAGGTCTTTAACCTACCATACAACTTTGCGACGGCAGAGGTGCAGATTCTCGGCTATATCCTGCCGATCATCTCGCTGTCGCTGCCGTCGGTGGGCTCGCTCATGAAGTGGATGCGCCGCTATATGATCGACCAGATGAACTCCGATTACGTCAAATTCGCGCGCGCGGAAGGTCTGTCGGAACGGGAGATCTACCGTACGCACATCTCAAGGAATGCGTTGATTTATATCGTTCACGGCATTCCCGGCAGCATTCTCGGCAGTCTGACCGGCGCGATCATCACTGAGCGTGTGTATAACGTACCGGGTGTCGGCAACCTGTTGACCAGAGCGATCAACGGTCACGACAACGGCGTGATCATCGCTTCCACGGTCTTCTATACGACTATTACGATCATATCCATTATTCTGGGCGACATATTACTTGCAAAATACGATCCCCGGATCTCACTCTCAAGCGAAAGGGGTGGCGGACGTTGACGACTCTTGAAGAACTAAAAAACAAAAATCAAGACGAGCTTTTCTACTTCGTCGGCAACGACGTCGTCTCCTCTGAAAAGATCATCGCACCCCGCTATTCCTACTGGAAGAGCGTTTTCCGCGTCTTTTTCCGTAAAAAGATCAACATCGTGATGCTGGTGATCCTTGCGCTGATCTTCCTAATCGCGTTCATCATGCCGATCTTCCTGCCCTACGACCCGATGGAGAACGTGCGTACCTCGTCGACTTTCTATCTTTCCCCCTCGGCGGCGATGGCGAAATTCGGCGGATTCTCGTTCAAATATCTCTTAGGAACCGGCCAGTTCGGGAACTCGATCCTGTACGGCGTTATTTCGTCCGCGCGCACGTCGCTCACGCTCGCGGTGATCTGCGCCGCCATCAATATGACGGTCGGCATCCTGATCGGCGCGGTCTGGGGCTATTCCAAGAAATTCGACGCCGTGATGATCCAGGTCTACAACGTCGTTGCAAACGTCCCCTATATCCTGCTCATCACCGTTCTGGTCTACGTCATCGGCTCGGGCTTCTGGCAGTTCGTCTTTGCTCTGACGGTGACGGGATGGCTGGGCATCGCCTACTTCTTCCGCACGCAGGTCATGATCATCCGCGACCGCGAGTATTCGCTCGCGTCCAGGTGCCTGGGCACCCCGATCCCGCGTATGGTCTCCAAAAACATCCTGCCCTTCCTGACCTCGGTCATCGTGACGCTGCTCGCCACTGAACTTCCTTCCTACATTTCAGCGGAAGTGTTCTTATCCTATATAGGCGTCGGTCTGAGTTCACAGGTCCCGTCGCTGGGCAGAATGATCCAGGAAGCGCAGGCGGCGTTCCTGATTTACCCCTGGGCGTTTTGGGCGCCCGTAACGATCGCCTCCGCGATCACCATCATCCTTTACGTACTCGGTCAGAACCTTGCGGACGCCTCCGACCCGAGAACACATATGTAAAGGAGGCGCGACATGAACGAAAACGAAAAGAAACACGTCATCCTCTCCCTGCGCAACGTGGTCGTCAAATTCAACGTCCGCGGCAGGATCTTAACGGCGATCCGCAACGTTTCGCTCGATATTTACGAGCATGAATCACTCGCGATCGTCGGCGAATCGGGCTCAGGCAAATCGGTGCTGACCAAGACCTTCGCCGGAATGCTCGACTCCAACGGCTTTATTCCGAACGGCACGATCATTTTTGACGACGAGGAACTGTCCAAGACCGACGTCGCTCTGACACGCCACAACGCAAGCGTATTCAAGTCCGTAAAGAAATGGCTCGACCGGTTCTCGACCTACGAGCGCGGAAGCGAATTCTTCCGCACAGCGCAGGAACTGAAGGCGAAGATGAACGAGGAGCAGGGTCTGAGCGGCGAAGAGGAAGCGCGCTACAACGCCCTCATCAAGGACGCGGACGACGATATCATCGACAAGACCAACTATCTCTGGACGCTCGACCGTAGGGCGGACGCGGAGGATTATGCGAAGACTTCGGCGGAGATCTCCGCACTGAAAGCAAAGAAAGCGCAGATCGAAAAAGAGAAGGCGTCGGTATCCGCCGGCATCAAAAAGGCGTTTCTCGCAAACAAGACGAAGATCGCCGAGTACGAACGCCGTATCAAAGCCGCGGAAGCGGAATACCGCGTAAAGGTCGACACTCCCGACGTACCGGTGACCTCCGAGAATCCCTGGGGTCTGACCAAGGAGAAACTCGCGCGCAACGAAAAGATCGCGTACGAGATCCTTCTTTCGATCGGCAGATACCCCGTGACGAAGCAGTTCATCTTCCAAAGCAAACTGAAGAAGGCGTTCCGGATCGCGATGCAAACGGGCGAGAACCTCGACGATCCGAAGGTGCTTGACAAGATCTTCGAGGTCGTGGCGTTCCGCGTCGAATTCCGTTCGCTTGACAAGGAAGCGGGCGTCGTTCGCGGCTACAGCATCATCGACTGCGCAAAGATCAAGTTCACCAACGACTGGCAGCAGATCCGCGGCAAACGCATCGCCACCGTCTTCCAGGACCCCATGACCTCCCTCAACCCGGTCATCACGATCGGCAAGCAGATCATGACGGTCATCATGAAGCATCAGAAGTGCAGCAAAGCGGAAGCCCGTCAGCGCACGATCGACATCATGGCGAAGGTCGGCATCCCGAACCCCGAAAAGCGTTTTGACGACTATCCCTTCGAGTATTCGGGCGGTATGCGTCAGCGTATCGTCATCGCGATCGCCCTGTCCTGCCAGCCGAAGATCCTCATCTGCGACGAGCCCACGACGGCGCTCGACGTGACGATCCAGGCGCAGATCCTCGAACTGATCAAACAGCTGCAGAAGGATCTCGGTTTTACCGTCGTCTATATCACCCACGACCTCGGCGTCGTGGCAAACGTCGCCGAGCGCGTCGCCGTACTGTACGGCGGACAGATCGTCGAACTGGGCACCGTGGAAGAGATCTTCTACGAGCCGCGGCATCCCTACACCTGGGCGCTGCTCTCGGCAATGCCGCAGCTCTGCGAAAAGGGCACGGATCTCTTCAGCATCCCCGGTACGCCGCCCTCTCTGTACAATAAGATCATAGGCGACGCTTTCGCCCCGAGAAGCCAGTACGCCATGGCGATCGATCTGGTGGAAGAGCCGCCGATGTTCAAGATCAGCGAGACCCACTGGGCGAAGACCTGGCTGCTCGATCCCCGTGCGCCCAAGATCGATCCGCCAGAAACGATCAGAGATCTGCACGAAAAGGTCAGCCGCACCTACGTCAGTTTTGACGATATGGTCAAGGACAAGGAGGTGCAAGCATGAGCGAACAGCAAAACGAAAAGAAAGTCTTACTGTCGATCCGCAATCTTGACGTCGTCTTCGGACGCGGCAAAAAGGCGTTCAAAGCAGTCGACAACGTCAGTTTCGACATCTATAAGGGCGAGACCCTCTCGCTCGTGGGCGAATCCGGTTCGGGCAAAACCACGATCGGACGCGCCATTGTGCGTATCAACCCCTGCTCAAAGGGCGAGATCTGGTACGACGGGCAGAAGATCTCGGGAAAACTCCCGCGCAAGCGCGACCGTGAAGTGATCCGCAAGATCCAGATGATCTTCCAGGACCCCGCGGCGTCCTTAAACGAGCGCGCCACCATCGAGTATATCATTTCCGAAGGTCTTTACAACTTCCATCTGTATAAGGACGAGAAGGACCGCATCGCCAAGATCACGAAGGTGGTCGAGGACGTCGGCCTGCTGCCCGAGCACCTGACGCGTTACCCGCACGAGTTTTCGGGCGGTCAGCGTCAGCGCGTCGGACTTGCGAGATCGATCGTCATGGAGCCGGAATTCATCGTCGCTGACGAGCCGATCTCGGCGCTCGACGTCTCGATCCGCGCGCAGGTTCTGAACCTCCTCAAGAAATTCCAGGTGGAGAAGGGATTGACCTATCTCTTCATCGCGCACGATCTTTCGATCGTCCGCTTCATTTCCGACCGCATCGTGGTCATCTACAAGGGAAAGATCATGGAGATCGCCGAAACGGAGGAGCTTTTCAAGTTCCCGCTTCACCCCTATACGAAATCCCTGATCTCCGCGATCCCGATCCCCGATCCCATCATCGAAAAGAACAAAAAACTGTTTGTTTACGATCCCGCCGCGATGCACGACTACTCCACGGAAAAACCGGCGCTGACCGACCTGGGCAACGGACATCTGGTTTTCGGAAGCCCGAGCGAGATCGAAAAATACAAATCGATCCGATTCTCCGAATAAAGGAGCAGCGGCGGAGCACTTCGGTGATCCGCCGCTATTATTACAATATGAAAAAAGCAGAAAATAATCCGAAAAACACCGTTCCGGAAAAAAATGAACCAAATTCGCCAAAAGAATGTAAAAACGGTTCATCAAAGAAAAAGGAAAAGCAAGCCGATAACGATCGCTTCTTTGCAAGCAAAAAGAACGTCGTCCGTTTTGTGTTGTTTATTACCGCACTCGTTTGCGCCGTCGCGTTCATCACGGTCTTTGTTTCTGAGCTGTTCAAGGTCGAGGAAGGATACCGGCAGGTCGAAACCGACTATGACGAAGCACTTCCCTACTTTGCTTCAGGCGTAAAGCTGACCTGCTATTTTCAGGGCACCTCCGCCGAGATCAAAGGGGAAGAAGCCGCGATCCTGAACGCCTATACGCCGGTGCTCAAAAAGACGTATAAGATGCTCGATCCTGTGGGCGTTTACGAGGACGTTACGGGGATCGGCGCAATCAACCGCAACGCCGGCAAGGACGTAGCGGTCTCATACGCTCTGTACGATATCCTTCGGGATGCTTATGAAAAAACGAAGAGAAACGAAGGCTTTTCGGTCTTTTCCGGTGCTGCGAACGCGCTTGTAAACGCCCTTGTGTGGGCGCCCTTCCCCGAGGAAGACGATCCTTTGAACAATCCTGACTACGCAGAGTATTGCCGCAGGTTGAAAGCGCTGTACGACGACGAAAACACTTTTTCTCTGATTTTCAGCGAAAAGGAGCGTACCGTGCGCCTGGAATATTCACAGGCGTATAAGGACTTCATTCAAGAATACGAAGACGACAGTCCGGTCTTGGATCTCGGCATTCTCAAAAACGCCTACAGATTTGTGCTTATCGCCGATGAACTGGAAGGCAAAGGGTTCAAAAACGCCTATCTCGAAAGCGACGACGGTATGATCGTCCTTCTCTCGGAAGCAAAGGAAACGGATGTCTGCTTCTACTCCCCCGGCACTGCCGAACGTCCCGTCCTCTCTGCGACGATGCGATCAGCTCCGTCCTCGGCGTCCGTCGTGATGCGCGTTTTCTCGATCGGTGACAACGGCGGCTTCTACACCCTGCGCCAAAACGGAAAAACAGTCTACCGGCACAAATATATGACCGCCTTTAACGACGAAACGCCCGTGCTCTCGGTTCTGACCAGCGTAAAGAATTACCGCGATCTGCCCGGATGCGCTTTTGAGGCGTTGTCAGTTCTGTCGTCCGCGAACATCGCGGAAGCGCTCTCCCGCGCGAAAGCGGCATCGGCTGAAATGATCCTCGCGGATCCGGATGACGCTCTTCAAAAGATCTATCTGCGCGGCGAAAACGTCGCTTCGGTCAGGAAAGAATTCACCGTCGAGAAAATTTGATCCCGTGCAAACCTGCAAAACGTCTTTTAAAAATCCCGGCTCTCCGAAAAACGGAAAGCCGGGATTTTTCAGTCTGATTATTACTTCAGTTTTGCGAAGTACTTGATGGTGCGGACCATCTGGCTGGTATAGGAGTTCTCGTTGTCGTACCACGAAACGACCTGGACCTGGTAGGTGTCGTCGTCGATCTTGGTGACCATCGTCTGGTTGGCGTCGAACAGAGAACCGTAGGTCATGCCGATCACGTCGCTGGAGACAAGTCTCTCGGTGGTGTAGCCGAAGGATTCGCTCTGCTGCGCTTTCATCGCGGCGTTGATCTTCTCGACCGTGATATCCTTGCCCTTGACGACTGCGACGAGAATGGTGGTAGAGCCGGTGACGACCGGGACTCTCTGCGCGCTTCCGATCAGTTTGCCCTTGAGTTCGGGGATGACCAGACCGATCGCCTTAGCGGCGCCGGTGGTGTTCGGAACGATGTTCGCAGCGCCCGCGCGCGCTCTCTGGAGGTCGCCTTTTCTGTGCGGTCCGTCGAGGATCATCTGGTCGCCGGTGTATGCGTGCACGGTGGTCATGATGCCCGAAACGATCGGGAACGCGTCGTTGAGCGCC
>JAFTCT010000054.1 GCA_017454525.1 Clostridia bacterium | reverse complement strand
TTATCGTGTGAAGGAAAATCCAAAAATGTTTTTTGGAATAGTCAACAAACAAACTATCGCTATTGAGTATTGGGGTAAAAATTTACAGAATGCACCCGAAATGCTTCAGAGTTGCTTTGAAATAAAGAAAATATCCGATATCTTTCAGGATTAAATACCGTTTTCGGTTGATGAAACGGTAGGCGACTATGATGCAGCGGAACTTGCCGAACAATTCGGTATCAGCACATGAAAGAAGGAGGAACGGGTTGAAGACTCTGTTGAAATCGATCCTGAAAGGATTATTGTTCTCGATATCGGTATACGTTCTCTGGACCGCGGCCGTGTTCCTTTCAAGGACGGAGGGAGATATCGCCAAATATACGATCCGTTTATTTCTCGCGTCGGGGATCGCGATCGTCTATCATATGATCTTTCAGCCAGACCGCAACAAATGGGCGCTTATGACGTCCGCGGTGTTCTCCGGTATTCTGCTCTGCGTGATCGAACTGTCCATGATCGGGAAAACGACCTTCCTGATGATGCATATTTATAAGAGTATGTACCATGAAAACGTCGCGTGCATCGAAGCCGTTTCGCTGATCGTGTACGGCGTGCATATTCTTCCGGTCCTGCTCAAAAAAGACCGGGCAGCGTCGGAAGGGAGCAACGACGAAAAGCCGTCAGGCGTTCCCGGGATGTTGCTGCATGCGCTGTACTTTGTATTGCCGGTCGTGCTGATGGGCATCGCGGGCACTCTGATCACGGTCGCCGCCAATTCCATCATACCAGTAATCATTTCCGTCGGTATAATTTCGTGCGTCGGCGTTATGCTGTTTGACTTCCAGTCAAAGAGATCAGGACGCCGGTCAGGGTTTCTCCTTGCGTCGGCGATCCAGGCGGCAGTCGTATTGATCGCGGCGTATATTGTGATCGTACCGCTGTCTTCGGCCTTCAAATGGTCCCTGACCTTTTACGGCGCGGGCGTGCTCGCGCTGATCGGACTGCTTGCGGTTTTTTTCGCGATCTTCCTGTATGCGCTTTTGTCCGTGGCGCTGCACGCGCTGAAGCGAACACAATTCCCGGCTTTGACGTGAAACGCAAGACCAACACCTACAAATACGAAGAAACGAACCAGTCGGGAGATCTGACGGCGGTATCAAAAATCGAATACGAGGGATCTTCCTACAGGGCCGCAAGGTCTTACGACGGTTTGAACCGTCCGTCATCCGATCAGGTGCTGATCCCGAACGGGTCCTCCGTTCTTTCAAAGACGTATTCCTATCGCGACGGCGCGGATACCGACCTCACCACGCCGCTCGTATCGAGTCTGCAATACACGGGCCTGAGTACGTTTGGAATGAGTTATACGTATGACGCGCTCGGGAACATTACGCACGTTTATAAAAATAACGTACTGCAGGCAAGTTACGAATACGACAGCCTCGGACAGCTGATCCGTGAGAATAATAAAGAAAAAAGATGTCACAAAAAGTTTACAATATTTTTTCAAAAAACCTGTCCCCTTTTTCTTATTTGACTGTTTATATATAGTGAGGGCGCAAAAGCGTTCTGCCGTTGCAGGCGTATTGGGGCAAAAAACGAACGACGTATTTGTTTTGTCGAACGACGTCGGTTTGTACTGTTGCTTTTACAACGGTGAATAACCCACTATGAAGCTTTCTTTTGCGGAAAGACGTCATGGTGGGTTTCGATTTTCTTTAAGCCGTGTCTTTGACGCGTTTTTGTTTTGCGCTCTTTGCTTCTTTCGCTCAGGCGAAAGGCAAAAGCGCCGCAAAACTCCGTGCCGAAAACGCGCAAGCTGCGTGAAAAATCTTGACAACGGCGAAAAAACGTGGTAAAATATACTGTAATATGATATAAAGCCGCATTATGCGGCGGGAGTGCGCAAACTATGGCAAGAAGCATGACGGCGTTCGGGCGGGCAGCCGACGTGATCAACGGCAGGGAGATCCTCTGCGAGATCCGCTCGGTGAACAACCGCTACCTTGACGCGAGCGTGAAGATCTCGCGCGCGTACGGCGCGCTGGAGGAGCGGGCGAAGGCTTATCTCTCTCAGAAGGGCGTCTCGCGCGGCAAGGTCGACGTGAATATCTCGGTGAACGTGCTTTGCGACGCGGCGGCGGGCGTGAAACTCGATCCGGTCTACGCCGCCGGTTATATCGCCGCTCTGCGCGAACTGCGCGACGCTTTCGGTCTGCCCGACGACATCTCGACGATGCGGGTGGCGCAGAACAAGGACGTGTTCGTCTTCACGCACGGCGAGGAGGACGAGGACGCGGTCTGGGCGGACGTCAAAACCGTCTACGACCGCGCGCTCGACGCCTTTCTGGCGCGCCGCGAGACCGAGGGGGAGAACCTGAAAAGGGATCTGACCGAGAAGAAGAACGAACTCGAGAAACTGACCTGTGCCGTCGAAGCGCGCGCGGCGGTGTATACCGCGGAATACCGCGCGAAACTCGAAGCGCGCCTGCGCACGGTCCTGGAGGACAACAGGATCGCTCTTGACGAACAGCGCATCCTGACGGAATGCGCGATCTTCGCCGACAAAACGGCGGTCGATGAGGAACTGGTGCGTCTGCGCTCGCATTTCAAGGCGTTCGACGAGATCTTCGCTTCCGGCGAGCCGGTCGGCAGAAAACTCGATTTCCTCATCCAGGAGATGAACCGCGAGACCAACACGATCGGCAGCAAGTGCAGCGACGCGCAGACGGCTGCGACGGTCGTCGAAATGAAATGCCTGCTTGAAAAGATCAGGGAGCAGGTGCAGAACCTCGAGTAAGTCCGCCGCGGGCGGGCGCCGGAGCCGGGAGCGGTCCTCCCGGAAAGGAGAAGCATGAAGTTTATCGGAGTGGGAGCGGGCAGTCTGGTCGACGCGGAGCGCGTGGTCTCCGCCTCGGCGCCCGACAGCGCGCCGCTCAAGCGTCTGATCCAGGACGCGAAGGAGGAGGGCAGCGCGATCGACCTTTGTCAGGGCAAGAAATGCCGGTCGGTGCTGATCCTGGATAACGGAATGATCGTCCTGTCGTCGTTTGAGATCGACAAGATCGCGGCGAAACTCGAAGCGAAGGACTGAAAGGAGCGTCTATGGCCACCGGAGAGAAAAAAAGAGGACAGATTTTAGTCATTTCCGGACCCGCGGGGAGCGGGAAGGGAACGACCGTCGCCGAAATACTGCGGCTCTATCCCGAGGAGTTCGTGCTTTCGGTCTCCTGCACGACGAGAGCCCCGCGCGACGGCGAGATCGACGGCGTGCACTACCGGTTCATCACCGCAGAGGAATTCGACCGCCGTATCGAAGAGGACAACTTTTTAGAATACGCGCGCTACTGCAACGACAACAACTACGGAACGCCCCGCGATTTCGTCGAGAAGGAACTGAACAGAGGAAAGAACGTGATCCTCGAGATCGACGTCAAGGGCGGGATGCAGGTCAAGGCGAAGATGCCCGGGACCGTGCTCATCATGGTGGCGCCGCCCGATCTGCCGACGCTCGAGAAGCGTCTGCGCGGCAGGGGCACCGAGAGCGAGGAGGAGATCCTGAAACGTCTGGCGCGCGGACGGCAGGAACTTGAGCAGATGGATCTTTACGACTACGTCGTGACGCTGCCCGAGGGCGACGTCACCTCGCCCGCCGTGCGCATCCGCGAGATCATGCGGGCGGAGAGCTGCCGCGTGGTCAAGAACGCCGATTTCCGCGCGCGCTTCTACGGTGAAAAAGCAGAATAACGTCCCGGATCGTTTCGGTCCGGCAGCGTCTGAATCATAAATCATAAGAAAACGTCAGCGATAAAGAAAGAGAGAGCAACATGATCTATCCCACTTTTGAAGAATTGAGCAAGAATGGCAAATACAACCGCTACACCATCGCCATGGCTGCGGCGAAGGGTGCGCGTCTCGTGACCGAGGAGTATCTCGAGGAGCGCGAGCACGCCGAGGAAATGATCCGCAGGAAAGAGACCGACAAGCCGCTGGCTGCCCTGATCGACACGGAACTGCGCGACGAGAAGGCGGTACGCACCTCCGTGCACCGTCTGCGCACCGGCGAGTACCTTATTAAAGAGGAAGGCGAGGAAGCGCCCGCAAACGAAGAGCCGGCAGAGGAGACCTGACCGGAAAAAGGAAGCAAAGAGCGCAAGCAGGGGCGCAAGGCGCGCCTTGCTTGCATTTTTTGCCTGTGTCCTGCAGGGCGGTCAAAGATCGAAAGGAAAGGGGAGACGGTATGGACGGGGAGAAAATGCTGCAAAACGCCGTGAAGGCGCATATCCTCGACGCGCCGTATGCGGCGGATAAACCGTACACATACTATCTTCCGCCCGAACTGCGCGGCGAAGCGGAGAAGGGGAAATTCGTATCGCTGCCCTTCGGCAGGGGAAACCGGCAGACCGTCGCGCTGATCGTGGAGACTTTGACTGTCGACGATCTGACGGGACTGAAGGCGGTGACCGCGGTGCTGGAGGCGGGCGGCGTGAAACTGAACGAGGAACTGCTGTCGCTCTGTCTGTTCCTCAAGGAGCAGACCTTCTGTACGGTCGGCGAAGCGGTGTACGCCATGATCCCCGGCGCCGCGCTCAAAGGACTGTGCGCCTGCGTGAGGATCGTCGGCGAGCCGGCGGGCGAACTCAACGAGCGCGCTTCGCAGATCTACGGGTTCATCAGGGAAAAAACCGAAAAGGATCCAGAAGCGGGCTGTCCCGCGGAAAAGATCGCCGAGAAATTCGGTGAGGACGCGCCCGATCTTCTGAAGGCGCTGACGAAACTCGGCCTGCTCGAGCGCTTTTACCGCGATAAAGACCGTTCGTCCGTCACGTACGAATGCGTTTACGCGGTCTCGCCCGCCGAGCATACTCTGCCCGGCGGCAAAAAACAGCGGGAGATCTACGACGCCGTTTCCCTCGCGGGAGAACTCGGCGAAAGCGAACTGCGCGAGAAATTCGGACAGTGCCGGCAGCAGTTGAAAGCGCTGCTCGCGGGCGGACAGTTCATCATGCACAGGGAAGAGGTCTATCGCCGCGCGTACTTGAAAAAGCACGACGCGCCGCCCGACGGTAATCTGCTCACGGACGATCAGGAAAAGGCAAAGGACGCGGTCTGCCGGCTGATCGACGGGGGCAAGCCGGGTGCGGCGCTGCTCTACGGCGTCACCGGGAGCGGCAAGACGAGGGTGATGAAGGCGGTGATCGATCACGTGCTGTCTCTGGGCAAAAGCGTGATCGTACTGGTGCCCGAGATCGCGCTGACCCCGCAGACCGTCGGCGTCTTCTCCGCGTTCTACGGAGACGGCGTCGCCCTCATCCATTCGGGGCTGTCCGCGGGACAGCGCTACGACGAATGGCGGCGGATCCGCGACGGCAGGGCGCGCATCTGCGTGGGCACGCGCAGCGCGATCTTCGCGCCCTTTGAGAATTTGGGACTGATCATCATCGACGAGGAACAGGAGCACACCTACAAATCCGACATGACGCCCCGCTATCACGCCCGCGACGTGGCGCGCTTCCGCTGCGGGCGTCAGAACGCCGTGATGATGCTCTGCTCCGCGACGCCCTCGATCGAGAGTTACTATAAAGCGAAGGAAGGGAAGTACACCCTCTGCACCCTTCCGAAGCGCTACGGCGACGCGCCGCTGCCCAGAGCGATCCTCTGCGATATGCGCGGCGGGAAGGGCTTTTCCGGCCCGATCGGGGCGCTGCTGGCAAACGAACTGGCAAAGAACGTCGAAAGAGGGGAGCAGAGCATCCTCTTCGTGGGCAGGCGCGGATACAACAGTTACGCGACCTGCACGCTCTGCGGCGAAACGCTGACCTGCCCGCACTGCTCCGTCAGTCTCACCTATCACGCGCTGGGGCGCTACAGACCAGAGGAAAACAGCGCTGCCGAGCGCGCGAAGCACGGCGTGATGGTCTGCCATTACTGCGGATTCCGCCGGCAGGTGCCCGACGTCTGCCCGAAGTGCGGCTCCTCCCTGTTACAGTTTCTGGGCTGCGGCACGCAGTTCGTCGAAAACGAACTCGAGCGCATTTTTCCGGGCGTACCGACCCTGCGGCTCGACGCCGATACGACGGGGAACAAGGACTCCTTCGAAACGAAGCTCGACAGTTTCCGCCGGGGAGAGGCACAGATCATGCTCGGCACCCAGATGGTGACCAAGGGACACGATTTCCCGAACGTCACGCTCGTCGGCGTCACCAACGCCGACGCGGGTCTTTTCATCGACGACTACCGCGCGGGCGAGCATCTCTTTTCGCTTGTCACGCAGGTGATCGGCAGAGCGGGCAGGGGCGAACGCCCCGGGCGCGCGATCGTGCAGACCTACAATCCCGATCATCGCACGCTGAAAATGGCGGTGAAGCAGGATTATCCCGCGTTCTACGAGGACGAGATCGCCTTCCGCAGGGCGCTGGTCTTCCCGCCCTTCTGCGATATCCTGCTGATCTCGCTGACGGCGGGCGAGGAGAGCGAGGTGCGCGCCGCCGCGGAGCTGGCGGCAAAAAAACTCGCCGGACTGCGCGAAGACGCGCGCTATGAAAAAATACCGATGTCGGTCTACGGACCCTTCGAGGCGCCGGTTTTCCGGCTCAAGGATCAGTACCGGATGCGCATGGTCGTCAAAACGCGCGCCGGCAGGGCGCTGCGCGAGATGATCGCGGAACTGCTCGTCGACTGCGCGGAAAAATTCAAACGGCGCGCGACGATCTCGGCGGATCTGAATCCTTCCGCATTATAAAAGGGGATCTCTGAACAGAAAGGAAGTTCTGAAAATGGCGATTTTGAATATTCTTGACGAGAGCGACGACACCCTGCGCAAGAAGAGCAGGGAGGTGACGGAGATCACGCCGCGCATCCTGATGCTGCTCGACGATATGACCGAAACGCTCCACAAGGCGGAGGGCGCGGGGCTCGCCGCCGTACAGGTGGGAGTGCTCCGGCGCATCGTGCTGGTCGAAGCAGAACCCGGGCAGTTATACGAGCTTATCAACCCGAAGATCGTATACGCCGAGGGCGAACAGGAGGAGGTCGAGGGCTGTCTGTCGCTGCCCGGACAGTGGGGCTATACCCGCCGTCCCGCGAAGGTGACCGTCGAAGCGCTGGACCGCGGCGGCAATAAGATCACCGTGACCGGCGAGGGACTGCTCGCGCGCGCGCTTTGCCACGAGCTCGATCATCTCGACGGGGTCCTCTTCAAGGACAACGCGGTCCACATGATGACCAAAAAAGAGATCAAGGAATTTTTCTCGGAGAAGAAATGACGGGCGCTTTGACCGTTTCACGCACGCACGCGCGGCGGATCTGCCGCCGGGCGCGCTTCAAACGGCGGTGCGCGGCGATCTGTCCGACAGAAACGGAGGAAGAACGTTGAGAATACTGTTTATGGGCACGCCGGATTTCGCGGCGGCGTCTCTCGAGCGGCTGATGAAGGAAAAGGATCTTGAGATCACCGTCGTGACGACGCCCGACAAACCGCAGGGACGGCACATGATCCTCACCCCTTCGCCGGTCAAAAAAACGGCGCTTGCGGGGGGACTGCGGGTCTTTTGTCCTCCGACCCTCAAGGACGGCGCGTTTGAAAAGGAACTGCACGCGATCGATCCCGAAATGATCGCGGTGGTCGCCTACGGAAAGATCCTGCCCGGGTATATGCTGTCCTATCCTGCGTACGGCTGTATCAACCTGCACGGATCGCTTCTGCCGGCGTACCGGGGTGCTGCGCCGATGCAGCGCGCGGTCATGGACGGCGTGAAGGAGATCGGCGTGACGACGATGTATATGGAACAGGGGCTGGATACCGGCGATATGCTTGAGAAGTGGTCGGCGCCTCTGCCCGAGGACGCCGATTTCGGATACGTTCACGATCTTCTGGCGTACAACGGCGCGGAACTGCTCGTGTCGACCCTGCGCAGGGCGCAGGCGGGAACGCTGACGCCCGAAAAGCAGGACGGCGCCCGCGCGACCTACGCGGCGAAGATCGAAAAAGCCGACTGTCTGATCGACTGGTCGGCGCGCGCGAAGGAGATCCACGACCGCGTGCGCGGGCTGTCGCCCGTTCCTCTTGCGTTCACCTTTCTTTGCGCGCGGAACCTCAAGATCGTGAAAACGGCGGTCGACCGCCGGGAGGGCGTTTACGGCGCGCCGGGAACGGTGCTGTCCTGTACGCCGGACGGCGTATGCGTCGCCTGCGGCGAGGGCATACTGACGCTGCTGTCGCTCCGACCCGAGGGCAAGGGCACAATGAGCGCCTTCGATTTTTACAAAGGCAGAGGAATCGCCGTCGGCGACCGCTTCACGGCACAGCCAAACAAGGAGTAAAGAATGTACTGGTATGATTTTCAGGGCTTGATGTTTCTGATCCCCGCGCTGCTTTTGTCGCTGATCGCACAGATCGTACTGAAAGCCACCTATTCAAAATACAGCAAGGTCCCCAGCGCGACCGGCATGACCGGCTTCGCGGCGGCGCGCCGGATCCTCGACGCGGCGGGACTGTATAACGTACAGATCGAGCAGATCTCCGGGGATCTCACCGACCATTTCGACCCGAAGGTGAACGTCCTGCGGCTGTCGTCGGGGGTGTATCAGTCCTCGACCGTCGCGGCGATCGGCGTGGCGGCGCACGAATGCGGCCACGCGATGCAGTACGCCGAAGACTACGGTCCGATGAAACTGCGCGGCGCGCTTGTGAAGAGCACAAATATCAGCTCCTCGCTTTCCTTCATCGTCGTTCTGCTCGGACTGTTCTTCGGGATCGTCGAGATCGCCTGGGTGGGCGTGATCCTCTTCGGCGTCGTCGTGTTCTTTCAGCTCGTGACGCTGCCGGTGGAATTCAACGCCAGCCGCCGCGCCGTGGCGGTGCTTGAAGGCTATCTGCCCGCGGAAGAAAACAAGGGTGTGCGGAAGGTGCTGACCGCCGCGGCGATGACCTACGTCGCAGCGCTTGCCGGCGCGATCCTGCAATTACTGAGACTGATCACGCTTGTCAGCGGGAGCAGAAGACGATGACGGCGCGCGAAGCGGCGTTCCGTTCCCTTTGGCGCATCGAAAAGGAGAGCAGATTTTCCAATCTTGAGACCGACGTCACGCTGAAAAGAGAAAAGATGTCGGAAGCCGACGCCCGGCTGTATACCCGGCTGGTCTACGGCACGGTCGAGAAGAAACTGACGCTCGACTTTCACCTCGCGCGCTTTTCCGATCAGCCGCTTGACCGGCTTGACCGCGAAGTGCTGGTGCTTCTGCGCCTGGGCGCCTATCAGATCCTGTATCTCGACCGCGTGCCCGACAGCGCCGCGGTCAACGAAACAGTCGGGCTCTGCAAAAAAGTACGCAAAAACGCCGCCGGACTGGTCAACGCCGTCCTGCGGCGGCTTTCAAAAGACAGAAACGTTTCTTTTCCCGACGAAACGCGCGACCCGGTCGCCTATCTGTCGGCGTTTTTCAGCGTTTCTCCCGCGCTCTGCGCGCTGTTTCTGTCGGAATTCGGCTTTGAAGAGTGCCGCCGCTTCTTAGAGGCGGTCTCGTCGCCTCCGCCCGTCACCCTGCGCGTCAATACATTGAAAACCGACCGCGCTTCCCTTTGCGCGCTCCTTGCAGACAGGGGGATCGCGCCGTCGCCCTCCCGCCGCTTTCCGTTCTCTCTTCTGCTTCCCGGCGGCGCATCGGCGCTTCCGTCCTTTGACGAGGGACTTTTCTTCGTGCAG
This sequence comes from Clostridia bacterium, assembly GCA_017454525.1. Classification (GTDB taxonomy): domain Bacteria; phylum Bacillota; class Clostridia; order Oscillospirales; family CAG-272; genus UBA11512. The sequence continues at coordinate 973 of JAFTCT010000054.1, read as the reverse complement.
GACGAGTCGTCGATGGCGGCGGTCGAGGCGCTGGACGCCCGTCCCGGCATGACGGTCATGGACCTCTGCGCCTGCCCCGGCGGGAAGACCTTCGGCAGTGCGATCCGCATGGAGGATCGGGGCGAGGTCTGTTCCTTCGATATCCATGAGAATAAACTGCCGCTGATCGACGGGGGCGCGCAGCGCCTCGGCGTTTCGATCGTTCATACCGCCGCGGGCGACGCGCGCGTTTTCCTGCCGGCGTTTGAAAACCGCGCCGACAGAGTGCTGGTCGACGCGCCCTGCTCGGGCTTCGGCGTGATGGCGAAGAAGCCCGAGATCCGCTATAAGGACCCTGCGGAAACCGAACGTCTGCCAAAGATCCAGCGGGCGATCCTTGCAAACGCCGCGCGTTACGTCAAGCCCGGCGGACGGCTCATATATTCGACCTGCACGGTGCTGAGGCGCGAGAATGAGGAGGTCGTCGACGGCTTCCTTGCCGCGCACCCCGATTTTGAAGAGGACGACTTGCGCCTGCCGACCGTGGCGCCCGGAAAGAGCCGCGTCACGCTGCTGCCGCAGACCGATCATACCGACGGCTTTTTCATCGCCGCGATGAGGAAAAAAGAAAGATGAGACGGCGCAAGAGGGGCGCGGCGATCTGCGCCGCGGCGCTGTTTTGCCTGTCGGCGCCGCTCTTGTGCGCCTGCGCGCCCGAAAAAAATCTACCGAAGGAGAACGGCAGGATCATGGAAGGTCAGTTTTTCACCGATCGACAGGCGTTGACGCCGAAATCATCCCCGGACGTTTTCACGCCGACCCCCGCGCCCGAAACGGATCCCGTGCGGATCACGGCGCCCGAGCCGCGCGAAACGCCCGAGCCGCGGCGGATACAGCCGACTGATCAGACGCCGACCGGAACGGCTTCTCCCGAAGACCGAACGCCGACCTATGCGCCGACCGAAACGCCGGTGCCGACCGAAACGCCGGCGCC
>JAFTCT010000053.1 GCA_017454525.1 Clostridia bacterium | reverse complement strand
GAATACTATAATTCAGTTTATTATAGCACACAACACGCGTAATTGCAAGCCATAAAAGCGAAATAATTGTGAAATATTGCGCCTGCGGCGCAGTGATATTGTCCCTTCGGGACAGTTATATTTCTCGCTGACGCGAGAAGTGATATTATATTCGCCTCCGAAACTGCGCGAAGCGCAATATCACTCGCGAAGCGAATATAACCGGGCGAAGCAATATCACTCGCCGCAGGCGAATATAACTGAAAGAAACCTGATTTGGTAGACAAATCAGGTTTCTTTCATGGCTGGAGTGGCTGGATTCGAACCAGCGAGATGCAAGAGTCAAAGTCTTGTGCCTTACCGCTTGGCGACACCCCAATATCGCTTTGACAGTATAACACGCTTTGTTCTGTCTGTCAACCGCTTTTTTGATATTTTTCTGTCGGTATATGCAAATAATCACTTGCATTTTCCATGGAGAAATGATACAATAATGCAGAATTTGATCGTCGATGAGGTCATATTATGGACAGATGGATTCGCTACTTCAGTACGTCTGCGAGCAGTGCGGAAAGCTGCCGCACATTCTTTCTGTCGAAGAAGCGAGCAAGGAAGTTCTGAAAAAGTACGGTCTATGACTGAAACGCGCGGATCGGATCCTCATTTCAGGATCCGATCATTTTTGATCATTTCGCAATAATTCCGTATTGTATCGGCGTCGGCGATCTTTCCGCCGGCCGCCGTCGCTGCCGCGCACGCCGTGCCGAGGACGAGGGCGTCTTCCCTGCCGCAGCCGCGTATGATCCCCGCGAGAAAACCGGCGATCATGCTGTCTCCGCAGCCGACTGTCGACCTGATCTTTTTCTTTACCGCCGGCATCAGGACGGTCTTTCCCCTGTCGTCAAGGAGCATTGCCCCCTGCGCGCCGAGCGTCACAAGGACGTTTTGCGCGCCCTCTTCCTGCATCAAGCGCGCGGCTTTCAGGATCTGCTCTTCGCTTTTGAGTTCTGTTCCGGCGTATTCCGCAAGTTCTGGAAGATTCGGCTTTGTGAGATACGGTCTGTGCGCAAGCGCATTTTTCAAATACGCCCCGGACGCGTCGACGACGAAGCGCAGTTCCCTGTCCTTACATCTGCGCATGATTTCAGCGTACACGTTTTCATCCAAACCTTTGGCGGGCGCGCCTGACAACACGACGAAATCTCCTTTTTGCGCGCGGCGAAGACGTGAAATCAGCCGCGTCAGATCTCTTTTGCCGGCGCAGGGTCCGGGCGCGTTGATCGCATACTCCTTTTGACCGGAGATCTTGACATTGATGCGCGTCTGTCCGTTTTTCAGGCGGATGAAGTGCTGTTCGATCCCCTCGTTCTTCAACAGTTCCGTAAACGTTACGCCCGTCTTGCCCGCAACGAAACCGAGCGCGGTATTCGCGACGCCGAGACGTGAGAGGATCATCGAAACGTTCACGCCCTTCCCGCCGCAGCGAAGTTCCGCCGCGTCCGCACGGCAGATTTCGTCGGCTTTCAGTCTGTTCAAAGAAAGAAAATAGTCGAGCGCGGGATTGAGCGTGACCGTATACACGGCGGCGATACCGATATTGTCAGAATAGGTCTGTTCCATGATCTGCCTGCCCCTCAATATTTAACGGTTTTTGTTCTTACGCTTGAAAAAGCGTACCGATTGAAGTATAATAATCTCACCGTTCACGCCAAGGAGAAAAATGATGAAAATAATTAAGATCACGGTCATGAAGAGAACCGTTCACGACGATCTGATCGCAGAATACGAAAACCCGATCGAACACGCCTGTGATATGAAACTCGGCGCGGTATTCACCGTCATTGACGCAAAAAGACCGGACGGTTTCTGCGAAAGCGCCTGGGACTCGGTCATGCCGTTTGTAAAAACGCTCGCCGAAGGCGGCGGCAATTTCTATGACGGCTGGATGAAGGATCTGTACAGCGCCATGATCTCCTGCAACGACGGTTTCAGACCGGTCAGTTTCTACATTGAAACGGTCAAAGACGACTGAACGCGGGGTCTGTTCATTTGATATCAAATGAACAGACCCCGTCGCCGTTATGCCTCCCGGCGGCGCCTTTGCTTGTCAGACGAAAAAGGCGTTCATTCGTTCTGCATACGGTCTAAGATCCCGAACAGTCCGATCTTGCGCTCTTTTTCGTGCGCGGTCTTCACTTCGTCGCCGAGTTCAAGATACGTCAGCGAATCATCGTTCTGCGGGAATAAAGGGAGGTCCTCGCCGTTCGGATCGCCCGTACGGATAAAATTCAGGAAATAGCGCATAAACGTCGACATCAGCGCCCTGTCGCCCTCGTCGTACAACTTTGAGTCCTGCGGGATATTTCCGTAGGCGTAGACCTGCTCGCCGCTGTGCCAGCAGCCAAGTCGTCCGTTATGCTTGGTAAAAATGTATTCATAGTGCGGAATGCCGTTCTTTACCGCCAGCCGGTCGTACGCGTAATGCGGATAATCGAAGAAGACGGCGCCGTAGATCTCCGCCCAGTATTCGTCCGCCTCGGCGTCGGTCGCAGCGGGATAATACTGCAGCACCTCGTCGGTATACTTGCCGAAATACGCCCGGATCTTGCTTTCAAAGTTCTTGAGATCGGCTCTTGAAAAGATGATGAACGGTCCGCTCTCCTCGGCGTTGAATCCGTGCAGTACCGCTTCCTCATGATACGCGCCCTTCTGATAGGACAAGTACGGATCTTCCTTGAGCGCGTAGCCGTCTACGGTCATATGATGTTCGGAATACGCCGCGTCGACGATCTTTTCCGCGGGAAGCGCGCGCAGTTCATCGAGCGTATGAACGCCGTATTTTTCCATGAACGCGCGTCCGGAAGCCAGAGCGTCGTCAAAAGACCTGTAGGAATGCGGCGGCTTTACCGACGCGACGGTGGAACTCTCCATGATCACGCGTCTGAACAGTCCTTTGGAAAGGGGCGAGGTACAGAGCGCGCTGACGGCGGCGGAGCCGGCGGACTCGCCCGCAAGCGTGACGTTTGACGGGTCCCCGCCGAAGTATGCGATATTGTCCCGCACCCACTCCAGCGCCTTGATCTGATCGAGCATTCCGTAGTTTCCGGTCGTACCGTTTTCAGACTCAGCCGCAAGTTCCTCCAACGCCAGATAGCCGAAAACGCCGAGACGGTACCCCATATTGACGACGATCACGCCCTCTTTTGCCAGATTCTCTCCGGAGTAATCCTTGTACCACGGCTGACCCGTCTGCAAAGACCCGCCGTGAATATAGACGAGTACCGGAAGATCCTTGCCCGCGTCCTTCGGACGCCACACGTTGACGTACAACGAATCCTCGCTGATCGCCGGTCTGTAATTATCGCTGAGATCGAACCATTTGTAATCGTGATAACCGATGAGGTCCGCCAAGGAATAGTAGATCGGTACGTTGCGCGGCTGCATCGACATCGGCGCAAAAGAATCGGCTTTCAGCACGCCCTCCCAGGGCGTCGGATCCTGCGGTTCCTTAAAACGCAGATCCCCCACGGGAGGCGCGGCATAGGGAATGCCCGCGAAGACCTCAACGGTACGGTCGTCGTTTACCACGCCCTGCACCTTTCCGTCGCGGATCTCAACGATCCCGGTCGCTTCCGGATCGCTGTTCTTTACCGCGGGGACCCGCTTGACCGGCGGATAGGTAATAAACAGTACGGCGGCAAACAGCAGAAAGTATGCGCACCACGCAGTCGCTTTCAGGGGAATGCTGCTCTTCATCACGCCGCACTCAAACAGAACGGTAAATCCGGCTGTGAGCAGCGCCAGAAGGATCCAGCCCCAAACGCTGTTGGAATTCAGTTCAAGAATCAGAAAAAAGAGCGCAAATAGGATCACTGTAATTATCCGTCGTAAAATCATAACGATCTCCTGTTCATAGACCGCCAAGTTCCGGTTTCCCGTTCTTTCCGGTCAGTTCTTTATGTCGCTCGCGAATGAGCCGTTTTCTTTTTCAATTGCCGTTTCTTTGCTCTTATACAGTTTCGGGTATGCTTTTCTGTCGCGCGCCTTGAGAATGATCGCAAACAGCGCGGATATGAGCGTCACGGCGAGGATCAGGATCCAGGTCGGCGTGGAGCCGGCGCGGTCGTAGAGCTGCCCGACGGTAAGATCGACGCCGCCCGCAAGGAAGGCTCCGAACACGCTCATAAGACCGTTTATACGCCCGCGATGACTGGCGGGAACGCGCGTGGAAACGTACGGGCCCTCGGAAACCGTTGCGAAGATCTCGCCCCAGGTGAAAACGAGCATGGCAACGTAATAACCGGGAATAAATCCAAGCAGCAAAAGAAAGATGAGATATCCCGCAAAAACGAAGATCCTGCCCGCAAGGATCTTACCGGTGTCGCGCATCCGGGCAAAGATCTTTGTCATGACCGGCGTGAAGATCACAACGGAAATACAGTTCAGACTCGAAACCGTTCCGAAGATCACGGCGCCGTGATCGCCGTGGACCGCCGCCATATCGAGCGGCATGATGTAGTTATACTGACCGTACGCGGCAAAGTAGAAGGCGCTGCAAAAGATATACAACAGCAGCAACGGATTTTCCTTTAAGACCCTAAAAACGCCGACGCCCTCTTTTTTCTCCTGATACGACGCTTCCTCGTCGCAGTCGTCCACGGGCGTGACGTCCTTGATGAGCAGCGCGATCAGCACCGTCGAGAAGGCGATACAAACGCCGCTGATAAGGAAACTGAGCCAAAGGAAATCCTGAAACAGAAGACCCGCGATCGTCGGAGAAAGGACGAGCCCGAGATTGCCTCCGAGGTATTCAAGCGAGAACGCGCGCTCTCTGTCCTTCGTCGCGGAAAGGTCGGCGAACAATGCGTCGTACGCAGGATATTCCATGTTCTGAAAAACGCCTGCAAAAACAAACAGAACGATCGTGGCGATCCCGAGCGGTATCACCGAACAGATCAGATAGCAGACGATGCTGACGCTGTCGCAGAGCACGATCAGCCATTTCTTATTGAACCGGTCGGCAAGCCGTCCGCCGACAAGACTTGCCGGCAGCATGATCACGCCCGATCCAATAAAGAAATATGAGATCTCCGCGGCGGAAAAATCAAGTTTCTGACTGAGGATCAGCGTCATGACAGGCCATACCATACTGCCGAGGTTGGTAACGATCCTGCCGATAAAAAGGATGTAGATCTCGCGCCGCAAACCGCGGTACTGATTGATAATTTTCATCATTACAAAAAATGCTCAGAATTTCAAAAAAACGGTCTGATCCGTTTCATCCGGTCAATGACAGTAATATAATAACACAAAAAACGAAAAAAAACAATAGAAATGTTCTATCACCGTCGTTCGATCCGCACCACGTAACAGGGGACGTCCGACAACGTCCCCCTGTTACGTGGTGCGAGAGACGGGACTTGTTCTCGCTCCCGCG
>JAFTCT010000052.1 GCA_017454525.1 Clostridia bacterium | reverse complement strand
GCCGACCGAAACGCCGGTGCCGACCGAAACGCCGGCGCCGACCGGAACCCCAGCGCCGACCGGAACGCCGGCGCCGACCGGAACGCCGGCGCCGACCGGAACCCCGACGCCGACCCCGACCCCGGCGCCTGAAGACGGCGCGCTCGTGCCGCTCGCGGTCTGTCTGCCCGAGGTGTTCGTCGATCTGCGCTATGCGACAAGCGACAATTTTACCGGACAGGCGATCTATGAGAGCGGCGAAGCGTATTTGCGGTACGGCACGGTCAGAAAACTGAAAAAAGCCGCCGCGATCCTCAGAGAAAAAGGACTTTGCCTCAAGATCTGGGACGCCTGGCGCCCGGCGGAAGCGCAGTTCCGGCTCTTTGAGATCTGTCCCGATCCGCGGTTCGTCGCCGATCCGCGCGTCGGCTTTTCCAACCATTCGCGCGGCGGGACGGTCGATATCACCCTCTGCGCCCCCGACGGGACCGAACTTGAGATGCCCAGCGCCTTCGACGATTTCTCGGAGCGCGCCGACCGCGATTACGGCGACTGCACCGACCGCGCGCGAGAAAACGCCCTCTTACTCGAAAAAGTGATGACCCAGTGCGGCTTTTCGGGCTATGCCGCCGAATGGTGGCACTATAACGATACCGATCCCTACGGCGTGATCAAGGAGCGGTAGGTCCTTTTTGCGTTTCTTAAAATATGAACCGGCTGAAACAAGGCTCCTGTTTCAGCCGGTTCTTTTTATGAAAAGAGAAAGTTTTCAAAAAATGTAAAAAAGTGCGTTTTTAATGCTGACAGCGCTTGCTTTTAGCGAAAAAAGTGGTATAATGAGATAGATATGGAAAACTAGGGAGAAAAACAAGATGAAAAGAAATCGCTTTTATATTCTGACGATCTTTGTTCTTCTGTGTTTTTGCGCGATCCTGCTCGCATCCTGCGCCGCTTCCGCTCCGGAAAGCAAACAGCAAACAGCTGCCGGACAGACGAACGAAACGTCGACGCCCGCAGTCGTAATAACGGCGTCAGCAGACGATCCGTCAACGACCGCGGACGATCTGACGCCGCCCGCGTCCGAAACGGTACCGGTGACGTCCGAAACGGTAACGGTGACGTCCGAAACGGCAACGCCCGCGTCCGAAACGCCAACGCACCTGCACGTTTTTTCAGGCGATTGGATCGTGATCAAAGACGCGACGTGCTTAGAAGAAGGCACGAGATACAACACCTGTGCCGAGTGCGGACAGAATGTGCTGGAACAGATCCCGGCAAAGGGACACACGGTCGTTACGGAAGACGCAGTCGAGCCGACCTGTACCGAAAACGGTTGGACCGAGGGCAAATATTGTACGGTATGCAATGCGATCTTTACCGAAAGAACGGAGGTCCCTTCGCTCGGGCATGTTTACGTTGACGGCGTCTGTGCACGGTGCGGGGAATATTCCGGTCAGAATTTGGCTTTTTCGTATGATTCCAGCAGCGAATCCTATACGGTAGATGGAATCGGGAGCTGCGCCGAATCCAATGTTATGATCCCGTCGACGCACAACGGAAAGCCCGTGACCTCGATCGGCAATGGTGCTTTCTACGATTGCAGGGGTCTGACGAGCGTGACGATCCCGGACAGCGTGACCGAGATCGGCGAGAGGGCGTTCTACGGTTGCACAAGCATGACGAGCGTGACGATCCCGAACAGCGTGACCTCGATCGGCTGGGGTGCGTTCTACAACTGCACGGGTCTGACGAGCGTGACGATCCCGGACAGCGTGACCTCGATCGGCGGTTATGCGTTCTGCAACTGCACAGGGCTTACGAGCGTGACGATCCCGGACAGCGTTTCCTCGATCGGCGAAAATGCGTTCGAGGGCTGCACGGGTCTGACATGCGTGACGATCCCGGACAGCGTTTCCGAGATCGGCAATTGGGCGTTCAACGGCTGCACGGGGCTTACGAGCGTGACGATCCCGGACAGCGTGACCTCGATCGGCCGTTCTGCGTTCTACGGCTGCACAAATCTGAATTATAATACATACAACAACGCGAAGTACCTCGGAAACAGCAGCAACCCATACTTTGCACTGATCAGCGCGTCAAGCAGCGATATTACTTACGTTACCATTCATACGAACACAAAAAGCATTGCAGGCGGTGCTTTCTCCGGCTGCACTGGTCTGACGAGCGCGACGATCCCGGACAGTGTGACCTCGATCGGCAATGGTGCGTTCGAGGACTGCACGGGTCTGACGAGCGTGACGATCCCGGACAGCGTGACCTCGATCGGCGGTTATGCGTTCTACAACTGCACGGGTCTGACGAGCGTGACGATCCCGGACAGCGTGACCTCGATCGGCGGTTATGCGTTCTGCAACTGCACAGGGCTTACGAGAGTGACAATCCCCGACGGCGTGACCTCAATCGGCGAGTTGGCGTTCTACAACTGCACGGGTCTGACGAGCGTGACGATTGGCAACGGCGTGACCGAGATCGGCAGGGGTGCGTTTTGGTACTGCACTAAGCTTACGACCGTTTACTACCGCGGCAGTTCTGCTCAGTGGTCGCAGATTTCGATCGGTTCGAACAACGATCCGCTGAAAAACGCGACGAAGGTTTACAACTACACCGGCGCGTGAGAGCGCTTTTGCGCCGGCGGTCAAAGCGTATTATTTTTGACCGCCGGCGTTACCCGGCGCCATTCCTTAACGCACGGAACCGATAATGAAAACCGGCTGATTCAGAAAGAGGTATACAGGATGTCAAATACGAATGAACCCGATGGTAAAACTATGATACCGTTAAAGACGCTCGTTCTCAATAAAGACAGTTTGGCGGAAGGATTGCAGCATAACGCCGTCTTACATATCAGTTATAAGTGCTATACTTCCATGGATATTGCTCTTTGTTTTCTTTTAGACGGCTTTTTGCTTTTGACGGACGGTAAAGGCTGGAATGATCGTCCCGACGGCAATCAAATGCGCGGCAAAAAATCGTTTGGAAAATCCTTTTCCTTTTCAACGCGTGAAAATGTGGCGATGTGGATGCTGTACGGCGCAAATCGGGGAAAAAACGGCGTTGCGATCAATTTTACCCGGTCTCATATTCAAGACGTACTGAAATCGGATTCGGTCGACGTCGTTCACGTGATACCGGGGGAAGAGATACGTGTTCTGAAAACCCTCAAAAAGGGCGTGGATTATAATATCTACTGCACCGACGTTCTCTATGCAGAACAGGTTCGGTTCAAAGGAACGGAAGAGGTCGGCTTCCGGATCACGTATCGCGAGGAGCACGAAACGGTGGGAAAAGATCTTATTGAAGACGACCGGATTATCACAAAATCATACGAGTGGAAATATGAGAACGAATGCCGTTTGATCGTCAATCTTACGGATAGCGGCGACCGCATATTCGAAGGGGAAAGAAAGAGGCTGGAGGAAGAAAAGAATCAACGAGATGAGAAACAGGACCGCTCGTCCGAAAAGAAAGATTTTTTGGCGATCCGCCTGTTTGTCCCCGGATATCGAAAACTGAATGCGGACAGCATCATCCGTTCGCCTGTTTACAACGGAAAAGCGATTTTCGGCAAGAAGAGCGCTCTTTTCGGAACTGTAAACTGGGATCTATGATCCGTTTCTGCGTCAATAAAGGGTGATCTCCCATCAAAAACAAAAAGGACCTCTTTTCGTCGGCTGTTCTGAAGGACAGTCGACAGCAAACTCCACCCCTGTGGTGTGGGTGAAATCGCCTGCGGCGGCGAAATTGCTCTTTGGGCATTGAAAATCGCCTCAACGGCGAGCGCCGGGGTCCCGACGCGAACTTGTGAGCGTTGGTGGTTCTCGGGAGGGTGGATTTCATTTCACCGAACGCTCCGCTCCGAAACTCCCACAAAAAAGAACCGGCTGAAACAAGGCTCCTGTTTCAGCCGATTCTTGTTATTGTATACGTTTTCTTTTGCGGTCCTTTTATGCGTTGTTTCCCGTGAAGAATCCGTGCGTTTTCGCTTTTTCGATGAAGGCGGCAAGTCTGCCGTCCGAGATGATCGCGTCGTGAAGACCGCCCCCGAACTGTGCGGCGACGTCTTCCGCCGTCATGCGCAGATAGAAGCCGTCGGGCAGCGGATGATAAAAGTCGCCGCCGTAGGTATGGCTGCACGACGAGCCGGGCTCGCTGCATCTTTCCCTGATCACGGCTTTTCCGTCCCGGGTGAAGATCAGAAAGAGCGTCGTCGTGTCGTGGAATTCATATTCCGCGAAGAGGAGATCCGCCGGACGGAAGGGCAGCGCTTCCTTCGCGGCGAAACGCTCCGCGTAGGAGTCGAAGGCGCCGCGGATCAGCGTGCGGCTGCTTTTGAGGATCGCGCGCGCTGCCGGCGTGAGTTCAAGCGCCGTGACCGAGGGGGGAAGGATCAGTTCCTTCAGCGCGGGCAGTTTTTCAAGCAGCGCCGGGTCGATGCCGGTAAAGCCGTAGTCGCAGCCGGCGGCGCGGCTGTCCTGCAGTTCGAGAGAGATCTCGCGCGGGAGGCGCCTGTACTTCTTTTTGAACGCCGCGAAGATCGCGTCAAGGCGCTGAAAATCAAGAAGCTGCGCTTCGCAGAGGACGCCTTCGCCCCACGCGCGGAGCATCAGTTCATATTCTTCCTCAAATTCGTGCTCAAGCAAACTCATGGCGGTTTCTCCTTTTCCCGCGTCCTTCAGAGGGGGGATTTTTTGATCTGCGCGTTTCTCCTCGGATAGACGCCCGGCGTTTCACGGCGTTTTCTGATGAGGATATTGATCCTGCGCGCCTCGCCCAGCGTGTGTTCTTCGACTTTTTCGACGTCGCCGCCGAGCAGCCGCAGCGCATTCTGCGCCGAAGCCAGTTCCTCTTCGCCGGCGCTCCCTTTCATGGCGAGAAAGACGCCGCCGACCCGGACGAAGGGCAGACACCATTCCGCGAGCACCCGCAGTTCGGCGACCGCGCGGGCGGTCACGGCGTCAAAACGGGCTCTGAACGCCTGATCGCGCCCCAGTTCCTCGGCTCTGCCGGCGACGGTGCGCACCCGCAGCCCGAGCGCGTCCGCCGCGGTCTTTACGAAGGTCAGTTTCTTCGCCGTCGCGTCGAGCGCCGTGATCTCAAGATCGGGTCGGACGATCGCGAGCGGCAGGGTGGGGAAGCCGCCCCCGCATCCGACGTCCAGCAGCCGCGCGCCCTGCGGGATGAGGTCTGCGCACAGGAGACAGTCGGCGTAATGCTTCAATATGATCTCCCGTTCGTCGGTGATCGCCGTCAGATTCATCTTCCGGTTCGCGTCGGCGAGCAGCGCCGTGAGCGCTTCAAAGCGCGCCGCCGTCGGCGCGTCGGCGAACTGTTTTGGTCCGCAGGCGCCGAGGATCTCAATAAAGGTCGGTGTGAAGTCGTTCATGGTCGGTTCACGGCTGTCCGCCGCGTTTCTCCTTCTCGAGCCAGATGAGCAGGACCGAAATATCGGCGGGCGATACGCCCGAGATGCGCGACGCCTGCCCGATGCTCGCCGGGCGGACGCGGTCCAGTTTCTGCCGCGCCTCGATGCGCAGTCCCCGGATCGACAGATAGTCGACGTCTTCCGGCAGTTTTTTGTTTTCAAGAGACGCCAGTTTCTTCGCCAGGGCGAACTGACGGTGGATATAGCCCTCGTATTTGATCTGCAGAGCGGCTTCCTCTCCGACCTCCTCCCCGCAGGGCGCGGGGTCGAAGGGCAGGACGTCGCTCCGCGTGACCGGCGGGCGGCGCAGCAGCTCCGCCAGCGTCGCCGAGCCCGATACCGGCGCCTGGTCGAGGCGTGCGAGCATCGCGCGCAGTTCTTCGCCGTCCTTTACACGCGTGGACGACAGGCGTTCCTTCTCGCGCTCTATCGCCGTCGCTTTCCTTTCGAGTTCCTCACAGCGCCCCGGCGGGAGCAGTCCGACGCGCCGTCCGTACGCCATCAGCCGGAGGTCGGCGTTGTCCTGCCGTAACAGCAGCCGGTATTCGCTGCGCGAGGTCATCACGCGGTAGGGCTCGTTCGTTCCTTTGGTCACGAGATCGTCGATCAGCGTGCCGATATAGGAACTGTCGCGCGGGAGGATGAGCGCCTCCTCTTTTTTGATCTTCAGGGCGGCGTTGACGCCGGCGATCAGTCCCTGGCAAGCCGCTTCCTCGTAGCCCGAGGTGCCGTTGAACTGCCCGGCGCCGTACAGTCCCGAAACCTTTTTCGTTTCAAGCGTGGGCAGCAATTCGAGCGGGTCGATGCAGTCGTATTCGATCGCGTAGGCGGGGCGGATGATCTGCGCCTCCTCAAAGCCCTTTAAGGTGTGCAGCATCCTGATCTGCACGTCCTCGGGCAGCGAGGAGGAGAAGCCCTGCAGATAGAGCTCCTTCGTGTTCCTGCCCATCGGCTCCACGAAGAGTTGATGCCGCTCCTTGTCGGAAAAGCGCACGATCTTGTCTTCGATCGAGGGGCAGTAGCGCGGTCCGGTGCCTTTGATCGTCCCCGAAAAGAGGGGGGAACGGTCGAGGTTCTCGCGGATGACGCGGTGCGTGTTTCCGTTGGTATAGACGATATAGCAGGAGATCTGGTCGATCGCGTTCAGCTTTTCACGGTCTGTGCGGTAGGAGAAGGGGGTGATCGGCGTTTCGCCCTTCTGCTCCTCCAGTCCCGAGAGATCGACGGTGTCGGCGTGGACGCGCGGCGGCGTGCCGGTCTTGAAACGGCGCATCGAAAAGCCGAGCGCCCGCATATTCCCGCTCAGTCCCTCGGCGGGCATCAGCCCGTCGGGGCCCGACGGATAGAGCGCTTCTCCGACCGCGACCGAGGAGGAGAGAAAGGTGCCGGCGCAGACGATCGCCGCTTCGACTTCCCAGAACCCGCCGAGCTTCGTATTCAGTCCGACGACCTTTTTCCCGGCGGCGCATTCCTCGGTGACGATCCCGGTGATCTCCGCCTGCACGAGGCGCAGGCAGGGCGTCGTCTCCAGCACCGCTTTCATCGAGGCGCTGTAAGCGCGGCGGTCCGCCTGCACGCGTTTGCTGTGGACCGCCGGACCTTTTCCGAGATTGAGCGTGCGCGACTGCAGGGTCGCCTTGTCCGCCTGATAGCCCATTTCGCCGCCGAGCGCGTCGATCTCGAAAACGAGATGTCCCTTGCCGGTGCCGCCCACCGAAGGGTTGCAGGGCATATTGGCGATGCTGTCGGGCGAGGTGGTGAAGAGCACGGTGTCCACGCCCATGCGCGCCGACGCCAGCGCCGCTTCACAGCCCGCGTGACCCGATCCGATCACCGCGACCGACGTTTTGCCCAGATAGTATCCGTTCATCGGCGCCGTCCCCTATGCGAGAAAAAACGCGTGCCAGAGGATCACCTCGACGGTGATAATGATCAGCGCCGCGGCGCCGCAGATCTGAAAAATCCGGTCTTTGTTCATGTTGTTCCCCGTTATTTGTGGTATTTTCCGTTGTGGTTGATGTTCATGGCGCGGTAGATCTGCTCGAGCAGGATCACCCGCATGAGTTGGTGCGGAAAGGTCATTTTCGAGAAGGAAACGCGCTCCGCGCAGAGCGCTTTGGTGCTTTCGGGCAGTCCGTCGCTGCCGCCGATGACGAATGAGAGCGTCGAAACGCCCCGGTCGATCTGCTCGCCGAGACAGCGGGCGAAACCCGGAGAGGTGAGTTCTTCGCCCTCCACGCAGAGGGCGAAGGTCCCTTCCCGCGTTTTGATATAGGAGGCGAGCGCCCCGTCGTCCTTGGCTTCCAGTACCTCCACGCGCCCGTAGGCGCCGAGGCGCTTGACGTATTCCGCGCAGGCGTCGCGCAGGTAGGGCTCCTTGAGGGTGCCGTGACAGAGGATGCGGATCGTGAGCATAGGTCCCTCCGTTCAGTCTTCGTTCAGGAGTACGGTCGGGCAGTCGCGCGCGGCGATCTTCACGTTGGCGGTCACCCTGCGGCGAGCAAATTCGTCCTCTACCGCTTCCATGACCTTTTCGGGCGTGTTGTTCTCGGCGCTCAGATGCCCGAGCAGCAGATCCTTCGTGCCCGAGTACGCCAGCACCGCTGCGAGCAGCGCCGCGTCGGGATTGGATAAATGCCCGTATTTTCCGCCGACCCGCGCTTTGAGCTGCGGACCGTAGGGACCGGTCCTCAGCATTTCGGGATCGTAGTTGCTTTCGATCAGCGCGGCGTCGCACGACGTCAGTTCCGCGACGACGTTCTTTGTCAGCATCCCCATATCGGTGGCGACGCCGATCTTTTTCCCGCCGGCTTCCACCGTATAACCGACGGCGCAGGCGCTGTCGTGCGGTGTGTAGAAGGCGGAGACCCGGAACGGGCCCGTCTCATCCGTAAAGGTCCCTTCGTGCAGGACCGCCGTGTGCGGCAGAACGTCGATCACCTCGGCGGACGCGCGCAGAAGATGTACCGGTACCTCGTATTTCTTTGTGAAGACCTGCAGGGCGGAGATGTGGTCGTGATGCTCGTGGGTGACGTAGACCGCGCGGATCTTGTGCGGATCCTCGCCGATCGCGGAAAGGGCAAGCTCGATGCACTTATTGTTCTTGCCCGCGTCTATGAGGATCGCGTCCTCGCCGCAGGCGACGTAGACCGCGTTGCCCGAGGAGCCCGAAAAGAGCGTGGCAAAGAGAAGTCTGCTCATGCCGGGCGCCTTTCAGCAGAATCTGACGGCGCCGACCGGACGGACGTGCATCACGCTGCAGGCGCCCTTGCCCATGACCCGGTCGATCTCCATGCGGAACGCCTCGGTGTAGAGGCGCGGTACGAACGCCTGCATCGTGCCCGCGAATCCTCCGCCGTGTACGCGGCAGGCGCCGGGGCGCGGGAAGCGCGCGAGGGCGTGCGCGGCGGCGTACAGGGCGACCGTTTCGCCCTGCTCCGAGGGAGAGGAGGGAGAAAAGACGTTCTGCAGGTATTTGAAGGAGGAGTCGCCCGAGGCGGCGATCCCCTGAAGGAAGGCGTCGAGGTCGCCGTGCCGCATCGCCGAGGCGATCTCGGGCACGCGGTCGTTCTCATTGACGAAATGCAGGGCGCGCAGGAACGCTCTGTCGCCGCATTTCTCGCGGATCGCCCGGGCGTTCGACAGCAGATCCTCCTCGCTGACGCCCCGCAGGACGTCCTTTCCGAAGAACGCCGCGACGGCTTTCATTTCGCGCGGGATCGAGGCGTAGTCGTCGTTCAGATCGGCGTGGCTCCCGCCGGTGTTGACGATGCAGAGATCGTACCCCATCCCGGTCAGGTCGAAGTCGATCTTCTCGCAGACCGGCTTGTCGGGATCCTCAAAGTCGATCTCGACGAATCCGCCGACCGCGCAGGCGGTCTGATCCATCAGCCCGCAGGGCTTGCCGAAATAGTTGTTTTCCGCCCATTTGGCGAATTTCGCGATCTCGATGGGCGAGACCTTTCCGCCGTTATAGAGATGATTGATGACCGTGCCGACCAGCACCTCAAACGCCGCGGACGAGGAAAGCCCCGACCCCTTGGGCACGTTCGAGGAGGTGTAGGCGCAGAGCGGTCCGACCTCATACCCGGCGTTTTTGAACGCCGCGCACATTCCCGCGACCAGCGCCACGCTCTTGTAGCGCGGATAGCAGTCGGGCGAGAGGCGGTCGAGGTCTACGCAGTCCTCCTTGTACCCGTCGCTCTTGACGCGTACGCTGCGCCCCTCCCCGCGGGCGGCGACGGCGATCATATCGCAGTCGACCGACGCGGCGATGACTCTGCCGTGGTTGTGATCTGTATGGTTTCCCGAGATCTCGCTCCTGCCGGGCACCGACAGGACCGCCGTCTCATCCGCGTCGCCGTAGGTCTTGAAAAAACTGTCGGCGACCCGCACGTAGCGCTCCTTGTTCTGCTCGACGCGCTCTCTGCCGTAGAGCAGCTCGTACTGTTTGTCCGGCTCGCTGGAAGCGAGGTATTCCTTGAGTTCGTTGATACGCATATCGTTTCTTCCTTTCGGGTTATTCGGGGTCTTTGACGCCGCGCAGGATATCGCCTTCCTTTACGCGCAGGTCGGTTCTGACGGAAAAAGCCATGAAGGGGTGAGGCGCGGCGTCGATCTTCTCGCCCTCCTCGTTCCTCATATCCTCTATCACGATCGGCACGCCGCATCTGCCGGGCGTCAGCAGTTCCGCGCGGGCGCCGTCGAACACCTTGTTTCTCTGGACGAAATACGCCCGTCCGGTGCGCTCGTCGTAACTCTGCGCAACGGCGAGATAGCCCTTTTCCCGGATATATCCGGGCGCGGTCACGGTCTGCCCCGCCAGACGCGGGCTGTCGAAGAAGAAGCCCGTGCAGTATTCGCGGTGACTTACGCTCGACAGTTCCCCGATCCACGCGGGATCTGTCCGGTAGTGCCCGGGATCGCTGAGATAGGCGTCGATCGCCATACGGTAGGTGTTCGCCGTCACGGCGGCGTAATAGGCGCTCTTCATGCGCCCCTCGATCTTGAAGCTCGCGATCCCCGCTTCGATCAGTTCGGGGATGTATTCGATCATGCAGAGGTCCTTTGAGGACATGATGAAGGTCCCCAGTTCGTTTTCGACGATCGGGAGGCGCTGTCCGGGACGCTCCTCCTCTTCAAGTTCGTACAGTTTGTAGTTCCATCGGCAGGGCTGCGTGCAGCAGCCGCGGTCTGCGCTCCTGCCGACCAGATAGTTGGACAGCAGGCATCTGCCCGAGAAGGAAACGCACATCGAGCCGTGTATGAACGCCTCGAGTTCCAGTTCTTTTGATACGTTTTTTCTGATATGCGCGATGTCCTCGAAGGTCAGTTCGCGCGCCAGCACGACGCGGCTTGCCCCCTGCTTCTGCCAGAACGTGCAGTCGGCGTCGGAGACCGCGCCCGCCTGGGTCGAGATATGCAGTCCGGTGTGCGGCAGCAGTTCCTTCGCCAGCGTCAGCACGCCCGGATCCGCGACGATCAGCGCGTCGGGCGGACAATCCGCAAGCCCCCGAAGAAAGGTCTTCAGTTCCTCGTATTCCCGCCAGCCGGGGATCGTGTTCACCGTGAGATAGAGTTTCTTTTTCCTGTCGTGCGCGTATTCGATCGCCTCAAACAGTTCCTCTTTTTCAAAGTTGTCGGCGGCGGCGCGCATTCCGAACGCCTTTCCGGCGCAGTAGACCGCGTCCGCGCCGTAGAGCAGGGCGCTTTTCAGTTTTTGCATATTCCCCGCGGGGGAGAGCAGTTCCGGCATCCGTCTTTCATCCTTTCGCGTCATACGTAATTATTTTACAACATTTTCGGAGAAAAGTAAAGAATAATCTGAAAAAACCTCTTCCCAAAACCGAAAAAATGTTGTATACTGAAAGACGCTGTAAAGGAGGGAATGCGCGCCATGACGACAAAACTGCCCGAACTGCTGGCTCCCGCCGGGAGTATGGAAGCGCTCGACGCGGCGATCCTCGCGGGCGCTGACGCCGTGTATATCGGCGGCAGACAGTTCAACGCCCGGATGAACGCAAAGAACTTCGACCGCCCCCAGATCGTCGAAGCGGTGAAGAAATGCCACGAAAACGGCGTGAAACTCTACGTCACGCTCAATACGCTCACGCTCGACCGCGAGATGAACGAGGCGCTTTCCTACGCGGCGTTCCTCTATGAAGCGGGCGTCGACGCGCTGATCGTCGCCGACCTCGGACTGTCGCTTGAGATCAGAGCGCGTATGCCCGATTTCCCGCTCCACGCAAGCACGCAGATGTCGGGACACAATCTCGCCGCGGCGGAATTCCTTTCCGGCGTCGGCTTCAAGCGGATGGTCTGCGCGCGCGAAGCTTCAAAACGCGACCTTCAGACCCTCTGCGCCTCCTCCCCCGTGGAGATCGAGGTCTTCGTGCACGGCGCGCTCTGCGTCTCCGTCTCGGGACAGTGCCTCTTTTCCTCGGTCGTCGGCGGCAGAAGCGGCAACCGCGGGGAGTGCGCCCAGCCCTGCCGCCTGCCCTATAACGGCAAATACCCGCTGTCGCTCAAGGACAACTGCCTGGCGTCTCACTTGAGGGACCTCATCGCTATGGGCGTCGCCTCCCTCAAGATCGAGGGGCGTATGAAGAGCCCCGATTACGTTTACCGCGTGGTTTCGGTCTACCGCCGACTGCTCGACGAAGCGCGCGACGCCGGCGAAAAGGAACTTCGCGCCCTTGCCGCCGCCTTCTCGCGGCAGGGCTTCACCGACGGCTACTATACGGGACGGATCACCCCCGCGATGCTCGGCACCCGCACCGAGGAGGACAAGAAACTCAGCGCCGCTCCCTGCCGTATGGACAGGGTCGCGCGCAGTTTCGCCCCTTTAGTCCTTGCGCGTCCGGCGCTTCCCGCGCCCCCGCCTTTCGTCACCCGCCGCGCCCCCGCGCCGCCGAAAAAAGCGCGCAGCGCGCGCTTCTATAAAGCGTCCTCGATCCCCGAAAACGCCGCGCTTCTCGACGTCGTCTATCTGCCGCTCGACCGCTTTGAGAAGGGAAGGGCGAACGGCGTGGTCTTTCCGCCCGTCATCTTCGACAGCGAACTGCCCGCCGTGCGCGAGAAACTGAAAAAAGCGAAAGCGTGCGGCGCCGTTCACGCGCTGGTCTGCAATATCGGACAGATCGCTTTGGCGCGCGAACTCGGCTTCGTGATGCACGGCGATTACCGCCTCAATATCTTCAATTCGGCTTCCGCCGCCTTCTTCGAAGGGATCTTTGCCGACGTCCTGCTCTCGCCCGAACTGCTTCTGGCGCAGGCGCGCGATATCGGGGGCGAAAAGTCCTTTATCGTCTACGGGCGGCTGCCGCTGATGACGCTCGAGAAACCGGTCGGCGCCGACAGCCTGCGCGACCGCCGTGGCGTCGTCTTCCCGGTCCTGCGCGAGTGCGGGCGCGATATCGTCTTCAACAGTCTGCCCACCTATATGGGCGACCGCAAACAGCTTTTGAAGGCGGCGGGGATCGAAAACGAACATTATATCTTTACCGTCGAGGGTCCGAACGAATGCCGGACGGTTCTCGATTACTATCAGAAAGGTCTGCCCACCAAAAAAGAGGTGCGCAGGATCAGATAAGAGGTTTTTATGAAGGACTGTAAGGAAATCATTCTCTGTAAATACGGTGAGATCGTCCTCAAGGGACTGAACCGCGGCTACTTCGAATCGCTGCTCATCAAGGAACTGCAGAAACGCCTCAAAGGGTGCGGCGCGTTCAGGGTGTACAGCGAACAGTCTACCGCCTACGTCGAGCCGCTCGACGGCGACGCCGACGTCGACCTGGCGCTCGAACGTGCCAAAACCGTCTTCGGCTTCGTCACCGTCACCAAAGCCTGCGTCGTGGAAAAGAAGATCGAGGCGATCCTCGACGCCGCCCGCAATTATATCCCACAGGCGCTCGGCGGGGTCAGGACCTTCAAAGCCGAGGCGAAACGCAGCGATAAGACCTTCCCCCTCAAGTCGCCCGAGATCTCCGCGCTCGTGGGCGGCGCCGTGCTCGAAGCGATGCCGAAACTGAAAGTCGACGTCAACGCGCCCGAGGCGGTCGTCCGCGTCGAGATCAGAGAATTCGGCGCTTACCTGCACGCCGGCGCCGAAAAAGCCGCCGGCGGTATCCCGACCGGGAGCGCCGGTAAAGCCCTGCTGCTCCTCTCGGGCGGGATCGACAGCCCCGTCGCCGGCTATATGATGGCGAAACGCGGCTGCGTCGTCGAAGCCCTCCACTTCGAGAGCATCCCCTATACGAGCGAGCAGGCAAAGGAAAAGGTCATGCAGCTCGCGCGCGAGGTCACCGTCTATACCGGCGATATGAAGGTCGCCGTGATCTCGCTGACAAAAATCCAGGAGGAATTGGTCAGATCTTGCGAAGAGGAGTATTTCACGCTGCTCCTGCGTCGCTTCATGATGCGCCTGGCGCAGCGCGTCGCCGCCCGCGACGGCGCCCTCGCCCTTATCACCGGCGAAAGCCTCGGTCAGGTCGCCAGCCAGACGATGCAGGCGCTCGCCGTCACCGACGCCGCCGTCTCCCTGCCCGTCTTCCGCCCCTGCATCGGAATGGATAAGGAGGAGATCATCAGGATCTCAAGAAAGATCGGTACCTTCGATACCTCTATCCTCCCCTACGAGGACTGCTGTACCGTCTTTACCCCCAAACACCCCAAAACCCGCCCCGAACTTGAAAAAGTGCTCGCCCAGGAGGCGAAACTCGATATCAAAGCGCTCGAGGACGAGGCGTTCGATACGCTGAACTACCGCTGGGTGTCGTATTATAAGTGAAACGCGCCCGCTGTAAAAACAAATCCGTCGGAACAAGCCGTCCGACGGATTTGTTTTTGTTCAGATCAGGCGCTTTTCGGGAGTACGGGCCACGCCCGGGGTTTTTGAGATACAAAGTTCGTTTCGGGGGCGCTTTTCGGGATATAAGGTACGACCCGAGGAGAACGACCCGGGGGCGCTTTTCGAGAAAAGCGTCCCCGGACCCCTGCAAAAGCTTTCCTACTGTGGAAAGATAAAAAAGAGACGGATTTGCCGCCCAAAGGCGACGTCCGTCTTTTTTGTTGCGCTTTGAGTTATAGATTTACCCCGCGCGGACTGCGTCCGCTATTTTGTTTTTTTGAATTGAAATATTGCTTTACCGCGCGCGGACTGCGTCTTTTGTTTTGTTGATTTGTTTTTGAAATCCACTTTACCCCGCGCGGACTGCGTCCTCCAAAAGTCGCGCGGCGGCTTTTTTCCGTCCGTCCGGAACTGTCCTGCGTCGAAACGCGTTTCGCCTCCGTACAGTTCCGTCCGCCCGGCGGCGCGGGAAGAATATCTGCGAAGAGCAAAGGAAGGCGCGGAGCGCCTTTAGGCGCCACCCTTTCGGAAAGGGTGGCAAGAAAGCCTTCTCCGATGGGAGAAGGTGGCGCTTGTCGCCGGATGAGGCTGATGCCTTTTCGTGGGTGAAGGTGTCGGCGACGCCGACAAAACGAACAGGAAGTCACTGCTTCACCGGAACAATCGCGCGCTGAGCTGCGGAGCAGCAGAGCGCGCCCTTTAGGCGCCACCCTTTCGGAAAGGGT